>NZ_JAMPOT010000022.1:0-56908 GCF_028480685.1 Providencia sp. PROV174 | reverse complement strand
TTAGCATTCAGGGGAGGAATGCGATTGAGGGATATAAAGTAGTGAGTAACAACTCTGATTTCATATTTGTAATGGAAATTAAATCATCACCATAACTTGGCCGGTGGTATAGAAGTTAACCTGATAGGCCAATCAAATAACGGTATCTTAGATATAATTTATCGAAAAATTTAAATAGTTTATGGTAAATAAAAATAGCAGTCATTAATACAATATATTGAAAATAAAAAGATTAATGTTTGTATATAATCATTAGGAATAAGCTATAAATTACAGTGCTTGAAATTATTTCATTTAACCTTGAAACGCTCGACAAGACGAATAACATTGGTTAGATTATTTAGCATTCTAGAAGTCTAAACGTATATATGTGTAAAAGGGGATGAATGATGCCAATTCGTTTACCAGACGAGTTACCTGCTGTTAATTTCTTGCGTGAAGAAAATGTTTTTGTCATGACAACGACAAGAGCGAGTCTTCAGGAGATCCGTCCCTTGAAAGTGCTGATTCTGAACTTGATGCCTAAAAAAATAGAAACGGAGAATCAGTTTCTTAGGCTTTTATCAAACACGCCTTTGCAAGTTGATATCCAATTATTGCGTATCGATCAGAGAGAGTCTAAAAACACCCCTACTGAGCATTTGAATAATTTTTATTGTGATTTTGAAGATATTAAAGATCAAAACTTTGATGGGTTGATTGTAACTGGTGCACCGCTTGGGCTAGTTGAATTTACTGATGTGTGCTATTGGGAGCAGATTGAAAAAGTTATCGAATGGGCAAAAAAGCATGTTACTTCAACGCTTTTCGTGTGTTGGGCTGTACAAGCTGCTTTAAAGGTATTGTATGACTTACCAAAATGGACCAGAGAAGAAAAATTATCAGGGATTTATCAGCATGATACGTTAGAACCGTACGCTTTATTGACTAGAGGGTTCGATGGATCATTTTATGCACCTCACTCTCGTTACGCTGATTTTCCTGAAGATCTTATCCGACAGCATACTGATCTAGAGATCTTAGCAAGTTCACAGGAGGCAGGCGCTTATTTATTTGGGTCAAAAGATAAACGCTTAGCATTTGTGACTGGCCATCCTGAATATGATGGTGACACTCTGGCACAAGAATATTGGCGTGACCTAGAGGCTGGAATTTCGCCTGAGATCCCATGTAATTATTTCAAAAATGATGATCCCAACGGCCCTCCGATCGTGAGTTGGCGTAGTCATGGGCACTTGTTGTTCTCAAATTGGCTGAATTATTATGTGTATCAGATCACACCGTTTGATCTTACGAATATGGAACCAACATTAGATTAAAAAAAGAAATATAAATTTAAGAATTACAATTAAATAAGAATTTAAACTGGTTATACCAGTTTAAATCAAGCTTATATAGTAAAAAGTGGAACCATAGTTAGTCTGAAAGCAGCTATTTTTAGCTGCTTTTTTTGTTTCCAAAGAAAAATTTTAAAAATACAGTTTTCTATAATTAGTTGATTTAACGACTATTTAACATTTAAATATAGTTAAAGGAATTGATAGTCAATTTGTAATTTTTTTAAAAATTCATTTTTATCAATACGATATGATTGTTTTTAAATATAATGGAAATCGTTTTTGATTTATTTCTATTTTGATCTTATGCTTAATTCATAGTCAACGATGAATGAGGGTTTGGTCGATGGAGCAGCAATTATCTATATCGGAATTAACATTCACAAAGAATATTAAACAGCTTGATAATCAAGTATTACATACTGATTCCATTGCATTTCTTTCTAGGCTGGTTGAAGAGTTTCTTCCTCATAGAGAAAAACTATTAAAAGATAGAGTGCTCAGACAGCAAAAGATAGACGCAGGTTCTTTTCCTAATTTTATTTCGGAATTTAATTCCATAAAAAAATCAGACTGGAAAATACAAGGTATTCCTAAAGATTTACAAGATCGCCGTGTCGAAATTACGGGGCCGGTTGAGCGTAAAATGGTTATTAATGCTTTGAATGCTAATGTAAAAGTATTTATGGCAGATTTTGAAGATTCCCTCTCACCTTCATGGGAAAAATTGATCGATGGACAAATCAATTTAAGGGATGCAGTTCGCGGTGATATTTCTTATACCAATGAAAATGGAAAGGTCTACCAATTAAAATCAGCTCCTGCAGTTTTGATTGCACGTGTTCGTGGTCTTCATTTAGATGAAAAACACGTTTTATTAGGCGACAAACCGATTCCTGGTGGACTATTTGATTTCGCTATTTACTTTTTTAATAACTACCAAGCGTTATTAGAAAAAGGAAGTGGTCCTTATTTTTACATCCCAAAACTTGAGTCTTGGGAGGAAGCTAAATGGTGGAGCGATGTCTTTAGTATGGCAGAGGATCTGGTGGGCATACCTCGGGGAACGATTAAAGCAACCGTACTGATTGAGACATTACCCGCAGTATTCCAAATGGATGAAATCTTGTATCACATGCGTCACCACATCGTGGGGCTAAATTGTGGGCGCTGGGACTACATATTTAGTTATATCAAAACACTGAAAGAGCATGCAGACCGAGTATTGCCTGACCGCCAAGTTGTCACAATGACACAATCATTTTTAAGTGCTTATTCACGCTTATTAATTAAAACATGCCACCGGCGTGGCGCATTTGCGATGGGGGGAATGTCTGCTTTTATACCGAGCAAAGATCCTCAAGAAAATGAAACTATTTTAGCGAAAGTAAAAGCAGACAAAGAATTAGAAGCGAAGAATGGGCACGATGGTTCTTGGGTTGCGCACCCAGGTTTAGCAGATACCGTTATGAACGTGTTTGATCAAGCACTTGCTGGGCACCAAAACCAGCTACATGTATCTCGTGATTTAGATGAAGAAATTACTGCTAATCAGCTGTTAGAGCCTTGTGAGGGCGAGCGAACCGAAGTAGGGATGCGGGCTAACATTCGTGTTGCTGTGCAATATATTGAATCATGGATTTCAGGGAATGGCTGTGTACCTATCTATGGTTTGATGGAAGATGCTGCGACAGCAGAAATTTCACGTACTTCAATTTGGCAATGGATCCGCCACGGTAAAACATTGTCCACTGGTGAAAAAGTCACTAAGGCATTATTTGAAGAAATGCTGGATGAAGAGTTACAGGTTATCCAAAAAGAACTCGGTGATAAGCGTTTTCAAAGCGGCCGCTTTCGTGAGGCTGCGGAATTAATGAGGCGCATTACAACGCAGGATGAACTTATAGAATTCCTAACTATCCCTGGATACCAATTATTAGATTAAGCATAGTAAATAGAAAATTCGATAAACCCTACATATTCTTATAAAGGAATTGGATCATGACAACATCGCGCTTAGAACAAATTGCCCAATTAGAAAGTGAATGGAAAAAACCACGTTGGAAAGGTATTACTCGCCCATATACTGCGGAAGAAGTAGTGAAATTACGTGGTTCTGTGAATATCGAACACTCTTTAGCACGCAAAGGTGCAGAACGCTTTTGGGATCAATTACATGGCGGTTCAAAGAAAGGTTATGTAAATGCACTGGGAGCTTTAACGGGTGGGCAAGCGCTACAACAAGCGAAAGCAGGTATTGAAGCTATTTATTTATCAGGTTGGCAGGTAGCCGCGGATGCAAATACTTCATCAAGTATGTATCCAGACCAATCACTTTACCCTGTTGATTCAGTGCCATCGGTAGTTAAGAAAATTAATAATACTTTCCGTCGTGCAGACCAAATTCAGTGGGCGAATGGTATTGGCCCTGACAACAAAGAGTATATTGATTATTTTTTACCTATTATCGCGGATGCGGAAGCTGGGTTTGGTGGGGTATTAAATGCCTTCGAACTCATGAAAAATATGATAGAGGCAGGGGCTGCGGCTGTCCATTTTGAAGATCAATTAGCCGCGGTTAAGAAGTGTGGTCATATGGGTGGGAAAGTCCTTGTACCTACTCAAGAAGCTATTCAGAAGCTGGTTGCTGCTCGTTTAGCGGCGGATGTTTCAGGTGTACCAACTATTTTGGTTGCTAGAACGGATGCCGATGCAGCAGATCTCCTAACATCTGACTGCGATGCTTATGATGCGGCTTTTGTTACTGGAGAGCGCACCTCTGAAGGTTTTTTCCGTACCAAAGCAGGAATTGAGCAAGCGATTAGCCGCGGGCTAGCTTATGCACCATATGCAGATCTTGTTTGGTGTGAAACGTCAAAACCTGACCTTGAAGCAGCAAGGCAGTTCGCTGAGGCTATTCATGCTAAATTTCCTGGTAAATTGTTAGCTTACAACTGCTCTCCATCATTTAATTGGAAAAAGAATTTAGATGACAGCACGATCGCGCGTTTTCAGGATGAACTTTCAGCAATGGGCTATCGCTTCCAATTCATTACGCTGGCAGGTATTCACAGTATGTGGTTCAACATGTTTGATTTAGCCCACTCCTATGCACAAGGTGAAGGCATGAAGCATTATGTTGAAAAAGTTCAAGAATGCGAATTTGCTGCAATTAATAAGGGTTATACCTTCTCTTCGCATCAGCAAGAGGTGGGAACAGGTTATTTTGATAAAGTGACAACCGTTATTCAAGGTGGTACTTCATCAGTGACGGCTTTAACTGGGTCGACTGAAGAAGAGCAATTCTAGTCAGATTATTTTCCTTTTGATCGGTGTTTCTGGTGTCTTTGTTGGTTAGCTATATCTGTTAATTTTTCAGGCACGTTTAGTGCCTGTTTTTTATTCAAAATGAGTCTGTATTCTAATAGGGGTGGTTATGATATTGACGACAGAACAGATAATAGCTCAGACTATTTTACAGGGGTTTGATGCTCAATATGGTCGTTTCCTTGAAATAACCTCAGGTGCACAAGAAAGGTTTGAACAGGCAGATTGGCATGCAATTCAGCATGCAATGAAAAGGCGAATTCAACTGTATGACCACCATGTTGGGTTAGTTGTCGCTCAGCTACAGTTTATGGGGTTAGTTCAATCTTTAACGCCAGATAAACTGGCACAGATAAAAAATGTTTATAAAACCTTATTACCGGATTACCCAAGGTTTGAAATTGCGGAAAGCTTTTTTAATTCAGTTTACTGCCGGCTATTTCAGCATCGGGAGCTGACACAAGATAACCTATTTATTTTTACGTCTCAGCCTGCGAGACGCTTTTCTATTGCTCCTAGGCCTCTAGCTCGAGAATACGTTGTTAATAATAATTTAGGTGAGTTATTGTTTGCAATATTAAGTGGATTGCCACTAAGGCTAAAATGGCGGGATTTGAATTTAGATATTCATTGTATTATCAATGTATTAAAAACAAAATTTCCCAATATTGAAAGCCAGAAAGTCAGCTTTCATATCGCAAATGAGCTATTTTATCGTAATAAGGCCGCTTGGCTGATTGGTAAAATTTATATTAATGATGAGGCTTATCCATTCTTACTTCCTATTCATCATGATGATTTCCAGAACATTTATATCGATACGTGTTTAACCGAGTTTGATGAAGCCAGTATTGTGTTTGGTTTCGCTCGTTCCTATTTTATGGTGTATGCCCCTTTTCCTGCAGCACTGGTTTTTTGGTTGAGGGAGATCTTACCCAGTAAATCAATTGCTGAATTATATATGGCAATTGGCTGTCAAAAGCATGGAAAAACAGAGTACTACAGAGAATACCTCGCCTATATTAATTTTTCACGAGAGCAATTTACGGTTGCACCAGGTGTGAAAGGAATGGTGATGCTGGTCTTTACATCGTCTTCTTTCGATCGGGTTTTTAAAATTATTAAGGACCAATTTGCACCACAAAAACAGGTAACACGAGAGCGGGTTTTAGAATGCTATCGTTTGGTTAAAGAGCACGATAGAGTTGGTCGTATGGCTGACACCCAAGAGTTTGAAAATTTTGTGATTAGTAAATCCTCTATCAGCGATGAACTAATGACGGAGTTATTGAAAGAGACTCCATCTCAAATTGAAGATTTAGGTGATAACATATTGATTCGTCATCTGTATATGGAAAGAAAGATGATCCCATTGAATATCTATATGGATAATGCCTCTGATACACAATTGCATAATGCATTAAATGAATATGGCTGGGCGATTAAGCAATTAGCGGCTGCAAATATTTTTCCTGGAGATATGTTATTTAAAAACTTTGGGGTAACGCGTCATGGCCGTGTTGTTTTCTATGATTATGATGAAATCTGTTATATGACTGAAGTGAATTTTCGTAAAATTCCTGAGCCATTATACCCTGAGCAAGAGTTGTCTAGTGAGCCATGGTATAGCATTGGTGAGCAAGATGTTTTTCCTGAAGAGTTTGCCTCTTTTATTTGTCAAAATGAGAAAATTCGTCATTACTTGCAACAATATCATGCAGATTTATTTTCAGCAGATTATTGGCAAAAGTTACAAAATAGGATTTTAGCGGGGCATGTAGAAGATGTTTATGCCTACCGAGAAGAATTACGTTTTTGTCATAACTTCAATGAGGTTGCATCATTATAATAGTATTCATTAAAGGCAGTTAAAAACGACCCAGCAAGGGACTGAGTCGTTTTTCGAGGCGTTATTTTTTTACGCCTTGTACAGCCTCTTGTGCAAGCTGGGTAATTTTTTCGTAATCACCTGAATTCAAAGCATCTTCAGGAACTAACCAAGAGCCGCCAATGCACATAACACTATCTAGCTCTAAATAGCTAAGGTAATTAGCGAGTGATATTCCACCCGTTGGGCAAAATTTGACTTGTGAGAAAGGGCCGGCAATAGCTTTTAGCGCCTTAACGCCACCGTTGGCTTCCGCTGGGAAAAATTTAAATTCTTTCAAACCATACTGCATGCCAAGCATAAGTTCAGAAACAGTTGAAATACCAGGGATTAAAGGAATATTTCCTTTGGTAGCGGCATTGAGTAATTCATCCGTCAAGCCGGGGCTAATTGCAAATTGTGCTCCAGCTTCAGTGACTTCGGCGAGTTGTTTTGCATTGATAACAGTACCTGCACCAATAATCGCTTCAGGTACTTCTTTGGCAATGAGGCGAATAGCATCAATAGCACACTCAGTACGTAAAGTAACTTCTAAAACTTTAACGCCACCTTTGACTAATGCTTTTGCAAGAGGAACCGCTTGTTCTAATTTTTTGATAACAATAACAGGGACAATAGGGCCTTGTTTTAATACGCTTTCAGCGGTCATTTTCCAATTATTCATTTTCTATTCCTATTCAATGAAAATAGATTAAAAATCAATGCTACAAGCGCCTTCTTCGGCACCTGATAAGTGTCTTCTTAATGCACCGAAAAGTTCCCTTCCACAACCACTACGTTCTGCAGTTAAATCAGCTTCAAAGGATTGGCGTTTATTGAGTTCTTCTTCATCAACCAGTAATTGTAATTCTCCAGTCAATGCATTTACCCTAATGATATCGCCATTTTTTACTTTTGCTAACAGTCCGCCATTATAAGCTTCAGGTGTGACATGAATTGCGGATGGTACTTTGCCGGATGCACCGGATAAGCGGCCATCAGTAACTAGCGCGACTTTGTAGCCTTTATCCATAAGGACACCAAGAGGTGGCATTAGCTTATGAAGCTCAGGCATACCATTTGCAGATGGGCCTTGGAAGCGGACAACGATGATACAATCTTTATTGAGTTCGCCTGATTCAAAGTGTGCTGCAATCTCATTTTGGTTATTAAATACGACTGCTGGAGCTTCAATGATTTGATTTTCTGCAGGAACTGCTGATGTTTTCATCACAGCGCGTCCTAAATTCCCTGAGAGTAATTTTGTACCGCCATGGGGCGAGAAAGGGCGGTCTATTTCAGCAATAACTTCAGGATTGAATGAGGTTTTAGGGCCTTCTCTCCATTCTAATTGACCATTATTTAGCCATGGTTCCATAGTATAACGTGCTAGTCCAAACCCTGAGACGGTGTGGACATCATTATGCAATAAACCTTTTTGCAATAGCTGGTGGATAAGCAAAGCGACGCCACCTGCGGCTTGGAATTGGTTGATATCCGCTTGGCCATTAGGATAGATACGGCAAATAAGTGGAACAATGGCAGAAATATCGGAGAAATCATCCCAATTGATAATGATCCCAGCCGCTCTAGCTATAGCCACAAGATGCATAGTTAAGTTAGTTGAGCCGCCCGTTGCAAGTAATGCGACGATGCCGTTGACAATCACTTTTTCGTTAACCAGTTGACCGATAGGTAAGTACTGACCTGATTGTTCAGTTAAACGCGTAATTTGTCGTGCGGCAGCTTCTGTTAATGCATCTCGTAGTGGAGAATCAGGTGGTACAAATGATGCGCCGGGTAGATGTAATCCCATCACTTCCATCATCATTTGATTTGAGTTGGCAGTACCATAAAAAGTACAAGTACCGATACCATGATAAGACGCAGCTTCCGCTTCTAATAAGGCGAGTCTATCAACTTTGCCTTCAGCATACAGCTGGCGAATGCGAACCTTTTCTTTATTTGGTAAACCCGTTGCCATTGGGCCTGCTGGGACAAATATCGCAGGAAGGTGGCCAAATGAAAGTGCGCCAAGCATTAAACCTGGAACAATTTTGTCGCAAATACCTAAATAGAGCGCACCATCAAACATATTATGGGATAAGCCAATGGCAGTTGACATTGCAATGACATCTCGACTTAGCATCGATAGCTCCATCCCATCTTGACCTTGTGTTACACCATCGCACATTGCGGGAACACCTGCAGCGACTTGGCCAATTGAGCCTGCTTCTAATAATGCTTTTTTGAGTTGTTCTGGGTACTTGTCATAGGGGCGATGCGCTGAAAGCATATCATTGTAGGAGTTGATGATAGCAATATCAGAGCGAGTCATGCTTTTAAGAATTTGTTTTTCTTCGCTTTGGCATGCTGCAAAGCCATGGGCAAGGTTACCACAAGCGAGTGATGCTCGATGGACGGTCATACTACGAGCCAGCTCTATTTTTTTGAGATAAGCAGCTCGAGTTTTCACTGAACGAGAGATGATACGTTGAGTGATGCGATCAAGTTCTTTATTGATCACCGAAGGATTTGTCTCTTTAGAGGTGGTCACGCTCATGATAATTGCTCCATAGTGCAGTAAAAAGATGAATCAAACTGCAAGTCAATTTGGGTTATGCCTATCGTTATTTACTCGAGTACTATAGCACTAATGTTACCGGTAACATTGTTAAATGAAAGCGAAGGCGTTGCAATATAGAAAATGAATATTCGAAGCTATCTGTGATCTGAATCAAATTTATAATATGGTATGGACAGGGTAGGAAATAGACAAATAAGCATGCTATAGTGGCTTTTTTGGTGATTTTATCATCAAAATTCAATTAGATAATTGTCGAAGATTAGGTTGTATTAATGAGAAGAACGGTGGAATGTTAAGGTTAGCTATAGCTGCATTTATATTGTTATTAGCAAATTTTGTTAGGGCTGAGGTTGTTTTAGCTTCGGGGTCATATAACATTTTAACTGAGGTTTTTAATGGACAAGCGGCAATGCAATTACACAATGCCTCACAAGCAGAAAAAATTGATGCATTGACACAATACTTTTTAACCACACCTTACAATAAACAAACATTGAATATGAGCCCACTTTTAGCCGAAGAATTAGTGATTAATTTGAAAGAGATGGACTGTATGACATTCATAGAGTACACCGAAGCGTTTAAGCGTTCAAAAAATTACGAACAGTTTGTATTAAACTTAACCAATATTCGGTATATCAACCAAAATATTACCTTTAAGCATCGTCGGCATTTTTTTTCTGATTGGGCGCAAGAACCTGAAGCTATTGTGGTAGATATTACTAACGAACTAAGTTCACATGCCATTAAAGTCAATAAACAACTTAATTTAAAATATCATGATCAGCGATATATATCGGGTTTGCCTATAAAGGATAGAGTAATAAACTATATTCCAGTTAAATATATAGATGATGATTTAGTGTCAAGATTAAGAACGGGGGATTACATTGGTATTTATTCAGAAAATCATGGGTTAGATGTGAGCCATGTAGGGGTTGTAATACGTAAAGAGAATAAAACAATATTTAGAAATGCTTCTTCACTGCGTAGAAGTTTTCAGGTTATTGATATCGAACTGAATAGTTATTTAAAAGGGAAGGCAGGGATTGTTGTTTTTAGGCCTAAATCAGATTATTAATCTGGTTATTATGGGAATTATAATAATAAAATAAATTATTAGCCTGTTTTTTTGATTTAAAAAATGAGTAAATCCAATATTTATGTCTGTATAAAATTAACACATAAAATGGAAAATAATTAATAATAAAAAACATACAATTATTTTGATTGGTTACTAATTATTGCTAGTAACATTTAAAATGTAAAAGTATATTAAATTATCGATTTGATCAAAAAAAATATAGGGTGATGATTTTTTTATAAAAATAAAAAAACTATTGTAAAGCAATAGATTGCTTTATGCATATTATGCAGGTCTTTTTTTTTGTATATAAAAATGATGTTTGCCTATCAATCTTGTGACATTTGATTGCTCATAACTATTTTAAATAGTTATGATTAATTTTATAATGAATAAGACTAGCTAAATTATTTTTCTTATTTAAATTTAGGAGATGGTTATGCATATAGCTAAAAAGAAAAATGTTTATGCATTATTAGGTAATCATTTACGTAAGGCTAGAGTAAGTAAGGGATTGTCAGGAAATGAGTTAGGTTCAATTATTCATTTGAGTCAACAGCAGGTATCACGGTATGAATTAGGTGTTAATAAGTTGAGCTTAGATAAACTAATTGAAATTGTCATTTTTTTAGATATTGATATTAATGAAGTTACTAAAATAATTGCTAAGCAGGTTGAGTATGAAAAAATGAGCTAGCAGTAAACTAAGTAAGATTATTTTTTTATTTCTCTTTATAAAATTTTATGAATTACCTTATTCTTTATAGAAATCTCCAGTATAAGAAAATAGTTTATAACTTATACGTTACAGAGAACTAAACGATTAATTTTACATAGTAGCTGGAAAATTATTTTTTATGATAAGTACTTAAAATTGAAAATAATTTAAAATCTAGCTTCTAGAAATAAAAATAATCAATTCAATTTATCTTTATTTTAATGGTCGATGAATTTGTTGGTACTCATAATGATAACTTTTCTAGTACTTACTTCTGTTTTTGTGATATCTCCTACTTTTTAATGCAAAAGGAACTTTCTACGGAGTAATGAAACCTTTTTTGTTTCTAATATGAACTGAAAAGGTTTTAACACTATGTATTTTAACATTTATTTTATTGTTTTATCTATATTATTAGGTTTTTGGTGTATGAAAATTGATAGTATTGTTGACCACGGAATGCTTAAATATAGCTTAATTAATAGTAGAGTAAGGTTATGGTTCGATGTTCAAATATATAGGGATATTATTTACCTTTTTACTACTAGGCTGTTCGGCCTCGAACAAGGGTTACTATCTCGATAACCGTTACCCATCAAAAAATAGTAGTCAACGTATTCAATATGTCATTATTCACTACACCGTTTCTGATGATGCGCATTCTATAGTCACATTAACGCAAGGTAAGGTGAGCTCCCATTACCTCATTCCAAGTGTACCTGAAACTAAAAATGGCCGGCCTGTTGTATTACAACTCGTTCCTGAGTCATTAAAATCATGGCATGCAGGTGAAAGTTATTGGCTACAGCATAATGGTTTGAATGATACTTCTATTGGGATTGAAATCGTCAATGCTGGATTACAAAAAGATGTAAAAGGAAAACGATATTGGGCTCCTTATAATGAAGCGCAAATTACTGCATTGATCCCTCTCCTCCAAGATATTATGAAGCGCTATAGCATTCCCCCAGAAAATATTATTGGTCACAGTGATATCGCACCACTGCGCAAGCAAGATCCAGGTAAAGCATTTCCATGGCAACGTCTTGCTCAACATGGTATAGGGGCTTGGCCAGATCCTAAAACCGTGACTAAATTTTTGGCGGGGCGTAATGCTAATGAGCCTGCAAGCGTGTTACACATTCAAAAAGCACTTCATTTTTACGGCTATTCAACAATTCCTCTATCAGGTCAGTTAGATTCACAGACGAAAAAAACATTACGTGCTTTCCAACTGCATTTCCGGCCGAGAGATATTGAAGGACAAGCGGATGCTGAAACAGAGGCTATCGCGTTGGCACTCATTGAAAAGTACCGTGATATGCAAAAATTTAAGTTATTTGAAAAGACCTCGCTGTTGCCTAATGTATCAACAAACCAGCAAGGTGATTAGAGGGCAGTAAAAGCTCTGTAAGGTTAAGCTAAAGTGAAATACAGGTTGCTTTGTATTTCACTTTTCACCGTTAAGCTAGCGGTTTGCACCATATTCATGGCTTATTTCTTTTGCGGCCTTGATTACCATGGCGCCTAATTCAGTAATACGGTCATCCGTGATACGTGATAATGGGCCTGAAATAGAAATAGCTGCAAACGCTTCTTTGTGCTCATCATAAATACAAGCCCCAATACAGCGTAGCCCTAAAGCATGCTCTTCATCATCATAAGAAAAACCTTGTTTTTTAGCCTGTTGTAAATTCTCTTTTAAGGCGGATGGGTTAGTTAATGTATAAGGCGTATAAGCATGTAAACCTTTACGGCTTAAAAGTGGAATCAGTTTGTCTTCTGTTAAATTAGCAATAAACGCTTTGCCTGCACCCGAAGCATGTAATGGCAGTTTTCCACCGATCGGTGCTGACATTCTCATTAGCGCATTGCATTGTACTTGGTCAACAATGACGGCATCGTACTCTGTATGGTCTAGGATAGCTAAATTGACGGTTTCCCCAGATTCATCCATTAAGCGACGCAGTATCGGGTGAACGAGGGCTAACAAATTACGACTCTCTAAGAAGCTACTACCAATGATAAAGGCATGAGAAGCAATAACCCATAGGCCTAAATCGCCGGTTTGGCGAACAAATCCATGTTGTTCCAACGTCATTAATAGGCGATGTGTTGTTGAGTTTGGTAAGCCAGCTTGCATCGCAAGGTCAGTGAGGGCGATTCCCCCTGTTGATTCGGAAATATATTCCAACAGTGTTAATCCACGACTTAATGATTGAACTTGTCCTGCTGCAGCTGCGCCACTTGCCGGCCCTTTTGCTTTTTTAAGTTTCTTAGTAATTGGTGCCGTTGCCATTAAGTCTCTCCTGACTGTCATTTAGCTTCTATTATGAACTATTTCACTTGAAAATACTCATCGGATCAGTGAAAAGTGTGCTCTTGTGCAACCTTGAAAAACTCTCATCATAACAGCGAATTTTCACGAGAAAAGTTGTGATAGGATGTTAAAGGTAAAAATTTGACTTATTTCTCAGTGTTCCATTTCAGGAGGGCAGTGCAGTGTCCGCAAAAGTTAATCAATTAGAACAAGAATTAAAAAAACGTATATTGGTATTAGATGGCGCTATGGGAACAATGATCCAACAACATAAGTTGTCGGAAGCCCAGTTTCGCGGAGAGCGATTTGCGGATTGGCCGAGTGATTTAAAGGGAAATAATGATCTATTAGTCTTAACTCAACCAGATATTATTCGAGATATTCATTCTCAATACTTTGAAGCTGGAGCGGATATTGTTGAAACCAATACTTTTAACTCAACATCCATTGCGATGGCTGATTATAAAATGGAATCTCTTTCCGCTGAAATTAATGAAGTTGCTGCGCGTCTTGCCCGTGAATGTGCTGACGAGTGGACACGTAAAACGCCAGAGCAACCGCGTTATGTTGCTGGAGTCTTAGGCCCGACAAACCGTACCGCTTCTATTTCTCCGGATGTTAATGATCCCGCTTATCGCAATATCACCTTTGATCAACTCGTTGAAGCTTACCGAGAATCTACCCGATCTTTAGTCAAAGGTGGGGTAGATCTGATCATGATCGAAACCATTTTTGACACATTAAATGCGAAGGCAGCGATCTTTGCGGTAGAAACCGAATTGGAAGCTTTGGGCGTATCTCTACCGATTATGATCTCGGGGACGATCACGGATGCCTCCGGTCGAACATTATCAGGGCAAACAACAGAAGCATTTTATAATTCATTGCGCCATGCACAGCCGATATCATTTGGCTTGAATTGTGCATTAGGTCCTGATGAGTTACGCCAGTATGTTGCTGAATTATCAAGAATTGCTGAATGTTATGTCAGTGCGCACCCCAATGCAGGGCTACCCAATGCGTTTGGTGAGTATGACCTTGATGCGCAAAATATGGCCGAAAAAATTCATGAATGGGCAACCGCAGGGTTCTTAAATATTGTTGGTGGATGTTGTGGAACAACGCCATTACATATCAAAAAAATGGCAGATGCAGTAAAAGGCATCACTCCACGCCAATTACCGTCACTACCTGTTGAATGCCGTTTATCTGGTTTAGAACCGCTAAATATTGGCAAAAAATCATTATTTGTGAACGTTGGGGAAAGAACCAACGTGACAGGCTCGGCAAAATTTAAGCGGCTGATTAAAGAAGAAAATTACCAAGAAGCTTTAGATGTGGCACGTCAGCAAGTTGAAAATGGTGCACAAATCATCGACATCAATATGGATGAAGGAATGTTGGACTCCCATGCGGCGATGGTACGTTTCTTGAATTTGATTGCTGGCGAGCCAGATATTGCACGCGTGCCGATTATGATTGACTCCTCAAAGTGGGAGGTCATCGAGGCGGGGCTTAAGTGCATACAAGGTAAGGGGATCGTCAATTCAATCTCAATGAAAGAGGGAGTTGAGGCATTTATTGAGCACGCTAAACTATTACGCAAATACGGTGCTGCAGTGGTCGTCATGGCATTTGATGAAGTTGGCCAAGCAGATACACGCGAGCGGAAAATTGAAATTTGTCGTCGTGCTTATCAGATCCTGACCGAAGAGGTCGGCTTCCCTCCTGAAGATATTATTTTTGACCCAAATATTTTTGCCGTAGCCACAGGAATTGAAGAGCATAATAACTATGCAGTTGATTTTATTGAGGTCTGTAAGGATATCAAGGCTCAGTTACCTCATGCGATGATTTCTGGTGGGGTTTCCAACGTCTCTTTTTCATTTAGAGGGAACGACCCTGTACGCGAAGCGATTCATGCTGTTTTCTTGTACTACGCCATTCGTAATGGAATGGATATGGGGATCGTTAATGCGGGGCAGCTCGCTATCTATGATGACTTACCTTCTGAATTAAAAGACGCTGTTGAAGATGTGATTTTAAATCGTCGTGATGACAGTACGGAACGCTTGCTTGAACTGGCGGAAAAATACCGTGGAGCAGGAGCCGGAGAGCAGCAAGTTCAACAAGCGGAATGGCGTAGTTGGGAAGTTGAAAAGCGTCTTGAATATGCACTAGTGAAAGGGATTACTGAATTTATTATTGAAGATACTGAAGAGACTCGTCAACGTGCTTCTAGCCCAATCGAAGTGATTGAAGGCCCCTTGATGAACGGTATGAATGTGGTTGGAGACTTGTTTGGGGAAGGCAAAATGTTCTTACCTCAAGTGGTGAAATCCGCCCGTGTAATGAAACAAGCAGTAGCCTATTTAGAGCCTTATATTCAAGAGCTTAAACAATCAGGTAGCAGTGCAGGAAAAATCTTACTCGCTACGGTAAAAGGCGATGTCCATGATATTGGTAAAAATATTGTTGGCGTTGTTTTACAGTGTAATAACTATGAAATCATTGATTTAGGCGTGATGGTTCCATGTGAAACTATTCTAAAAACAGCGCGTGAAGAAAACGTCGATATTATTGGGTTATCTGGTTTGATTACACCATCTCTTGATGAAATGGTGCATGTCGCTAAAGAGATGGAAAGACAAGGGTTTACCTTACCATTACTGATTGGTGGGGCGACGACATCAAAAGCACATACTGCCGTGAAAATTGAGCCAAATTACAGTGGGCCAACAACTTACGTGCAAAATGCTTCTCGAACAGTGGGGGTTGTCTCGGCGTTATTGTCAGCAACACAAAAAGCAGATTTTGTTGCGCGTACGCGCCGTGAATATGACACTGTGCGCTTACAGCATGGCCGAAGAAGGCCAAAAACACCCCCAGTGGCACTGGATGTGGCACGTGCGAATGCGGTAAATATTTATTGGCAAAGCTATCAACCACCTGTACCAAAATTTCTGGGTATTCAAAAAGTCACAGCATCTATTTCAACGCTGAGAGACTATATTGATTGGACACCATTTTTTATGACTTGGTCGCTGGCGGGGAAATACCCGCGGATCTTAGAAGATGAAGTGGTTGGTTCTGAAGCGCGTAAGCTATTGAAAGATGCTAATAATATGTTAGATAAGCTTGATAAAGAAAGCTTACTAACACCAAAAGGTATTTTTGGTTTATTCCCTGCAAACCGAGTTGGCGATGATGTGGAAATTTATACCGATGAGTCAAGAAGCCATGTACAAGTGATGGGGTTGAATTTACGCCAACAAACCTTAAAAACTGAGTTTCCAAACTATTGTTTATCTGACTTTGTCGCGCCAAAAGATAGTGGTAAAGCCGATTATATTGGGGCTTTCGCAGTGACAGGGGGCTTAGAAGAAGACGCGCTTGCTGATGAATATGAACAACAGCATGATGATTATAATAAAATTATGGTTAAAGCGCTGGCGGATAGGCTAGCGGAGGCATTTGCTGAATATCTACACCAACAAGTCCGCAAGCAATATTGGGGTTATGCAGCTGATGAAAACTTGAGTAATGAAGAGCTTATTCGTGAAAATTACCAAGGTATCCGCCCTGCACCGGGGTATCCGGCTTGTCCTGAGCACACAGAAAAGGCCAAAATTTGGCAGTTATTGGATGTGGAAACGCAAATCGGCATGAAACTCACCAGTTCCTATGCGATGTGGCCAGGTGCTGCGGTATCAGGCTGGTATTTTAGCCATCCCGAAAGTAAATATTTTGCAGTAGCTCAGCTACAAAAAGACCAAATTGAGGATTATGCAGAACGTAAAGGGATGTCGGTAACCGAGTTGGAGCGTTGGTTAGCACCAAACTTAGCTTATGACCCTGAAGATTAAAAACCAGATCAATACATTGATTTTTCATGTATTCGGCACCATCTTATAGGTAATACATTAGAGGGGTCCAATGATGAGCTATGAATTTATTATTGAAGAGGAGCTGCCGCGTTCGGCAGTTTTTCCTTATCAGATCCAAAACAGTGCGGCGCCTGAAACGTTTATGATGAGTGAAGACGCGGTGAGCGCCATGATGAGTGTTTTACAGATCATGGATAAGCTTGATACCGATGATTCACTGAATGAGCACTGTTTTAATCAAATTTGGTTGAAAAGCGAGCTAACACCGGCAAGAGCAGAAGAAATTTATCTGTTTTTAGAAGAAAATCTAGCGGTAGAACCCGTGCCTTCAGAGGAAGAAATCGCTGCTTTTCATCAAGCCCAAGTTGATGAAAATAAACTGTTATCCCAAGAAAGCCCTAAAGACGGTATGGTACCCGTACATAAATTTTCGACTAATGACGGTTGGTTGGTGACCACGAAAGAGTGTGAGTGGATTGCGGAAGTGTTTTCACCAGAACTCGTGAGTGAAAATCACTTTGTTGTTTCTCAGATTTCTGAGCTGTGTAAAATTAGCCACCGCACATTGGAAGCCCTGTTAATTGAGTGGGGTAAATTTAATTTATTTGCCAGTAAACATGGTGGTTACCGCGTTAATTAAGCTCTGCGGTTTATTTTGGAGACAAAAGTTTCGGTAAGAAGCTGGCGTCTCCTCCATTTTCTTAATAATTCTTTTGTAATTCTACTTTTTCAGCCAACATCCCTTATGAATTTTTTATTGGAGTGATATGTTAATGAGATAACGCCAATAAATAGGTCATGGTGATGAAATTACGTTCTTTTCTGTTAGTTCTCTATGTTAGCGGTATTTCCCTTGCGCAAGCTGGCAATATCGTTGAAGCACCTTCTGTGAAAGATAAGCCGAATGCGCTACAGGCGCAGCCTAAAAGTACGCCTATACCTGATGAATTCAAAGCAAAATTGAAGTTAGCGACTGCCGGAGATGAAGAAGCGATGGTGGATGTTGGGCTTGCTTATATGGATGGGACTGAATTTTTAGCTGTCAATGAGCAAGAAGCTTATCGCTGGTTCAAAAAGGTGGCTGACCGAGATAATACAGATGGCGATTACTATCTTGGGATGTTGTTGCACAATCAGGAAAAATACCAGCAAGCGGAACAATGGTATCGCCGAGGCGCCGAAAAAGGCGACGCATATTGCCAATATGCGATGGGTTACTTATATGAACATGGTATTGGGGTGGAGCAAAATTTAAAACAAGCGAAAGCATGGTATGCAGAAGCCGCAGAGCAAGAGCACGCTAACGCACAGTTTGCGATGGGGCTGTTTTATCATGATGGGCTAGGTGGTGATACCGACTACCAAAAGGCGAGAGAATGGTATGAAAGAAGTGCGGGAAATAATATTGCCGCTGCTGTGAATAACTTAGCGGTGATGTATGAAAATGGCGAAGGTGTAGAGCCGGACGACGAAATGGCGATTTACTTATATCGCCAAGCCGCCAATATGGGTTCTGCGACAGCACAAGTGAATATGGGTGACTTTTATCAAGAAGGCCATAGTGCAATAGAAAAGAATAGCTACCAAGCGATGTACTGGTATAAACGTGCTGCGCAACAAAACAATATTGCAGCGCAACTGGCGATTGCGAAAGCCTATGAACAAGGCGATGGCGTTGGTAAAGACCTCGCCGAAGCCTTTATCTGGTATGAACGTGCGGCACAAAACAAATCCCAAGATGCAGGAATGAAAGTGGCTGAATTCTATGAAAAAGGGTTAGGTGGCGTTAAAAAAGACCCAGAAAAGGCCATTGAGTGGTATATGTCACTTGCTAATAGTGATGATAATGCGGCTCAAATTAAGTTAGCGAAGATGTATGTGTCTGGTGAATTGAAAAATGTGGATGTAAATAAAATTGTGAGTTGGCTGCAACTGGCACAAGAAGATAGCATCGAAGCTCAAAACCAGTTAGCTATCTTTTATTTAACGGGAACGGGTGTGGCGAAAAATTCGCAGAAAGCTCGGCAATTACTGGAAAAAGCGGCATTTAAAAAGAACAGTGATGCACAAAATAACCTTGCGGTGATGTATGCACGAGGCGAGGGAGGGGAAAAAAATATTTTCCGTTCGGTAATGTGGTTTGAACGAGCGGTAGAGCTCGATAATGAAACAGCAAAAGGGAATTTAGCGCTTTTAACACAGAATAAAGGTGTGACAGGTAAAATGTTGCAATACACCAGCAGTGTTGCACAACCCAACAAAAATACTGGAAGGGATTAATTTTATAAAAAAGAAGGCGATCGTGATGATCGCCTTTTGGTATTTTGATCAAACTTCTACACTATTCAAATAAGTTACTGTGCAAGGTACGAACGATCTCTTCAGCATCATTTCCTGGGACCAATAAACAAATATTGTGGCTACTTGCGCCATAGCTGATCATGCGAATATTGAATGACTCAAGTGCGCCAAAAATTTGCCTTCCTAGGCCGTTCACTTGCGACAGTTCATTACCAATGATTGCAACGAGCGCTAAATTCTCTTCCACTTCGACACGACATAATGCGGATAACTCTGTCATCAGCGCATTGGTGAGTAAGCTGCCGTTAGTTCCCGTTGAGCCCGTTGTATCTAAAGTGAGTGCGACACTGACCTCTGACGTCGTAATTAAATCCACGGAAATATTGTGGCGCAGTAAAATGGTGAAAATTTCCGCTAAGAAACCTCGAGCGTGCAACATTTTTAGGCTGTGTAAGGTGAGTAATGTTTGTTTGCGGCGCAGTGCTAATGCCCTAAATTGTGGTGGATTAGTGGTTTTATCACACACAATGGTACCGCCAGCTTCGGGTGCTTTACTTGAACCAACAAAAACGGGGATCCCAGCACGTACTGCAGGAAGGAGTGTCGCTGGATGCAAAATTTTTGCACCAAAAGTCGCCATTTCAGCCGCTTCATCGAAAGCAATTTCATCAATGCGTTGGGCATTCGGTACGACGCGAGGGTCTGTGGTGTAAATTCCAGGAACATCAGTCCAAATATCGACGCGTGATAAATTAAGTACTTCAGCTAACAGAGCGGCGGTGTAGTCACTTCCACCACGTCCAAGCGTTGTCGTACGGCCTTTTTCATCACGGCCAATAAACCCTTGGGTGATCACAACCGACTCGGAAAGGCGCGGCATGAGTTGTTGTTCTGACAATGCTTTTAGCTGAGTCAGTTCTGGCTCAGCACGACCAAAACTGTCATTCGTTCTCATCACTTTGCGTACATCAAACCATTGGGAATTAGCATTACGTTGGCGTAGGACTTCAACAAATAGTAAGGTTGACATTAATTCGCCATGGCTGACCATTTCATCCGTTAATGCATCGGAAGTGGCTAAAGCAGCCGAATCAGCTAAATGTGCAATATTATCGAGTAACCGATTGATTTCTTCACGAATAACATCAGCTGTTTGTAGATTATCAATAATTGCGTATTGAATATCCTTCACTTTTTTTAGCAGTTCATTGCGTTTATCCGCATCGCAGCCTTCAGCCAGTTCGATTAATAAATTGGTAATGCCAGCAGAAGCTGAAAGTACCACAACTCGCACATTTGGGTTGGAAAGAACGATATTGGCGCTGTTGTTCATCGCTTCAAAGTTAGCGACGCTGGTGCCGCCAAATTTGGCGATAACATACTGATGGTTGCCTGTTGAAGGCGCTGCGGTATTCATGGTGTCAATCCCTTTGGTTAAACCTAATCTTTATATAGATTTATCGGGTAAATGGGATTGCGTCAATCAAGAATCGAAGTAAATCAGTAATTCTAATGATAGGTAATTTATTATCGGTTTTCTCAATATACTCGTCATACTGCAAGCTACATGGGTGTTGGCTGCGTTCATTGAATTATTGAGAACATATACCCGCTGTTTTTTTAAGTGGTATGCATTGAAAGTGCGTATTTTAATAAAAGGGGTAATTAAGTCTGGAAAAGTGCGGCAGAATTGGGGAATATCAATGTAACGCAGAAAACCGATAAGTCTCGTTTTCGTGACGGGGTACAATCTATTTCTATTTAATATTATTTGGAGAGTGTTATCCATGAGAAGTATTAATCCAAGCCAAACGGCTGCATGGCGGGCGCTAGAGCAACATTTTGCGCAAATGAAAAATGTCCATATGCGCGATTTGTTTGCACAGGATAAAGACCGCTTTACTCATTTTTCGGCGACGTTCGATGGTCAAATCTTAGTGGATTTCTCCAAAAATAGAATTACACAAGAAACATTGGAACATTTATTAGCCTTAGCAAAAGAAACAGAGCTAGAAAGCGCTATTAACAGCATGTTCCAAGGTGAGAAAATTAACCGTACTGAAGACCGTGCTGTATTACATACTGCTTTGCGCAACCGCGATAACACCCCTGTTTATGTCGACGGCAAAGATGTCATGCCTGAAGTGAATGCGGTATTGGATAAAATGCAGCAATTTAGTCAGCGCATTATCAGCGGTGATTGGAAAGGGTACACCGGTAAAGCGATTACTGATGTGGTGAACATCGGTATTGGTGGTTCAGACCTTGGTCCATTTATGGTGACAGAAGCACTACGTCCATACAAAAACCACCTAAATATGCACTTTGTATCGAATGTGGATGGTACACAAATTGCGGAAACGCTGAAAAAACTGAACCCAGAAACGACACTGTTTTTAATTGCGTCAAAAACGTTTACAACGCAAGAAACGATGACTAATGCGCATTCTGCTCGCGATTGGTTCTTGGCTGCGGCAAAAGATGAAAGCCAAGTGGCTAAGCATTTTGTGGCTCTTTCAACGAATAGCGAAGAAGTTGCGAAGTTTGGTATTGATACCAACAATATGTTTGAATTCTGGGATTGGGTTGGTGGCCGCTATTCATTATGGTCAGCAATTGGTTTATCAATTATTTTATCGGTTGGCTTTGATAATTTCGTTCAATTATTGAGCGGCGCCCATGCGATGGATAAACATTTTACCCAAACTCCATTAGAAAAGAATATCCCTGTGTTGTTAGGTTTGATTGGCATTTGGTACAACAATTTTTTTGAAGCAGAAACTGAAGCGATTCTGCCATACGACCAATACATGCATCGCTTTGCTGCATACTTCCAACAAGGCAATATGGAGTCGAACGGTAAATATATTAGCCGTGATGGAAAACCTGTTACTTATCAAACAGGCCCGATTATTTGGGGTGAGCCAGGAACCAATGGCCAACATGCGTTTTATCAGTTGATCCACCAAGGAACGAAGATGATCCCATGTGATTTTATCGCACCTGCGGTAACGCATAACCCGTTAGGGGATCACCATGAAAAATTGTTATCGAATTTCTTTGCGCAAACCGAAGCACTGGCATTTGGTAAAACGCGTGAAGTGGTCGATGCCGAGTTTGCTGCACAAGGTAAAAATGTCGCGGATATGGAATATGTTGCACCTTATAAAGTGTTTGAAGGCAACCGTCCAACTAACTCTATCTTATTGAAATCCATCACACCATACTCGTTAGGTGCATTGATTGCGATGTATGAGCACAAAATTTTCACCCAAGGGGCGATTTTAAACATCTTCACTTTCGACCAATGGGGGGTTGAATTAGGTAAACAGCTCGCAAGCCGTATCCTGCCTGAATTAGAAAATAGTGATACCGTGAGTAGCCATGATAGTTCGACCAATGGTTTGATTAACAGTTATAAAGCTTGGCGATAAATTACTAACGTATTACTTAAATACTTCAATATAAGGTAGGAGCTTCCTACCTTATATTGTTTGGTTGATATATTGTTTATTCGATTGTTTTTTAAGCAATCAAATCTAGTTTATTATGATATTAATGAATTTTATTATTATCGATAACTAGCTAGTAATTAAAAAACTTTTCACTATATTTTTACATTTTGTGTTGAAAATGTGACTTTTTATATAAATTGTTAGCTAACTTTAACCTTGTCGTAAAACAACGTGATATCCTATTGCGTAAGAAATACAGTAAATCATAACCATGTTATTCATGGTGGAATTTTAAGTAATGGATGAAACGCTTTTTACTTCTCAGCCGATTCACTGGCTGGCGGAGAACGATAAAATAGTGCCTGCCAATGTATTAGATTGGCTATTAGAGCTCGGCTCCATGACAAAACGTTTTGAGCAACATAGCCAGCAAGTTACCGTGATACCTTATTTAGAGCGCTATATAACGCAAAATAAGCTGAGCGCAGATGAAGCGCAGTCTTTACCTGAAAGCCAGCGTTATTGGGTCAGAGAAGTTGTCATGTATGGCGATGGTATCCCTTGGCTACTGGGCCGAACGATAATCCCTGAAGAAACACTGACCGATGATGACCAGCAGCTGGTGGATATTGGGAGAATGCCGTTAGGGCGTTATTTGTTTAGCCGTGATAGCTTAACTCGAGATTATATTCATATTGGTTCTTGTGCAAACCGTTGGGTACGTAGTTCTCGGTTAAGATTATCGGATAAACCTTTACTATTAACAGAAATATTTTTACCTGAATCACCTGCATATCGTTAACTATTCTAAGTATTTTGAATTTTCAGGTCTTTGCAATGACACTATGCCAACAAATATAAATCAGTAAGTTGCAGAGGTTGGTGGTATTAAAATATACCCAATTTGAAGTATGATGGAATTCGAAAAGGAGCACGACAAAGTGGAGGGAAGTATGACGCTCAGTAAATGGCATGCATACAGCCGTTTAATGCGTATTGATAGACCCATTGGTTCACTGTTGCTATTGTGGCCGACATATTGGGCATTATGGATTGCGGCTCAAGGTACGCCAAGTTTACATCTTTTAATTGTATTTACTGCTGGCGTATTTTTTATGCGTGCAGCTGGTTGTGTCATTAATGACTTTGCTGATCGCCATTTTGATGGCCACGTAGAGCGGACTAAACACCGCCCACTCCCGAGTGGCGACGTAACAGAAAAAGAAGCAAAAATATTGTTTGCTAGCCTCGTTGGCCTTTCTTTTCTGCTGGTTTTGACACTCAATTCAATGACTATTTGGTTGTCGATTGCAGGTTTGGCCTTAGCATGGGTTTACCCTTTTGTTAAGAGAGTCAGTAACTTACCTCAAGTGGTGTTAGGTGCGGCTTTTGGTTGGTCAATTCCAATGTCTTTCTCTGCTGTTGGTGAAACCTTGCCTGTTGTTTGTTGGTTACTGTTCTTAGTTAATATTATTTGGTCGGTGATCTACGATACTCAGTATGCAATGGTAGACCGCGATGATGATTTAAAAATTGGCGTGAAATCAACCGCTATTTTATTTGGGCAATATGACAAACTGATTATTGGCTTACTGCAACTATTGATGGTTGGCTTATTATTGGTAATTGGCTCACTGGCGGGCTTGGGAACTCTTTATTATGTTTCATTGGTGTTAGTTGCAGGTCTATTTATCTATCAGCAGCAATTGATGGTTAATCGTGAACGTGCACCTTGCTTTAAAGCCTTTATGAATAATAACTTTGTTGGCTTAATTTTGTTCATTGGTATTCTTATTAGTTATTTTTAAATTACCGTTATTGAGCCAAAGTAAAAAAGGTCATGTTATTTCTAACATGACCTTTTTGGTTTTACGGATTTGAGAAAACGCAATTAGCTTTTCACTTGTTCCGGAGATTGCGTGCTTTCAGTTGGTTTTTTTTCAGAAAACTCATCGTCTTGGCTAACACTTTCAATGGTTAAACGAATCTCAGGTGACATCAAGCGAGCCAGAACTGCGTACAGTTTCTGTGCATTGGTAACAAAGATATCATTTTCATTATTATCAATGTAGCCTTCCTCTCTTAGGGTATCGACCAATGTCGAGAATACCGCTTTATCAAAGAATTCAGGAGCGTTAATACCGTGCAAAACAGAAAGGCGTTGCGCAAGGATACGACTTTGTTTTTCCAATGTATTACGGCTAATTTCAGGGCTCGCATTGAGTAATGACAATGTGATTGCATAACGTTGCAAAGTCTCCCGAACGCCTGCGGCTAAGAGCTGCAATGGGCGAATACGGCGAGGATTTAGCACCACCATATCGTCTTCTTTTAGGCAAATTAGCTTTTGGTTATTCAGTTCATCAATTAGCGTATCTACCGTCTCATGTAGCTCATCACTGTTATAACGCATAAACAGTTCTGCTTTTAAGAATGGGTAAATTTGGCCTACTTGATAGTGAATATCTTGGCGGCTAATGCGTTCATGGTGTAACACAATGCTAGTTATTAGCGATGGTAATACTAATAAATGATGGATATTGTTACGGTAATAGGTCATCAAGACGGCATTTTCGCGAGGAAGAATGATAATATCCCCCATGCTGTCTTTTTCGACTTCAAATTTATCCATTTGCAAAGCATGTTCTAACAATTGCTCGGCGGTTTTATTTGGCGTTGTAGCATCTGCGGTGTATGGCACATTGCGCAATAATTGCAGGTAACAGTCGACTTGTTCAACCAGTTGCTCACGAGTCAGTGAGCGTTGACGAGAAGCCAGTAACGCAGTCGCACACAGGTTAATTGCATTGGCTGCGGCTGCATTATTAATATTGACCATAATGTTATCGGCTAACGAACTGACTGTTGGGTTTAGCCAAGTTGGTCTTTGTGGTTCGATAGGGTCGATAGAGTCGCGCCAATCAGGTACACGCTGGTTGAGATAGTGTGGAAGCGAAATTGGCTGGCCAAAGTTAACATAGCCTTGGCCTAGGTTGCGCAATTTACGTAAACCGCGAACCATAGAGAAAAAGCCTTCTTTCTCTTTTTCTGCACCGCGCAGTTCTTTGGCGTAAGTACCCACTTCCATCACATGCTCATACCCGATGTAGATAGGAACAATGGTGATAGGGCGTGAGTCACCGCGCAACATCGCTTGTAACGTCATGGAGAGAGTACCCGTCTTAGGCTGTAATAAACGACCGGTACGTGAGCGCCCGCCTTCCACAAAGTACTCGATGGAGTAACCTCGGGCAAATAGCTCACTTAAATATTCGCGGAAAACGGTTGAATACAGTTTATTGCCTTTGAACGTTCGGCGAATAAAAAAGGCCCCTAAACGACGGAAAATAGGCCCAGCAGGCCAGAAATTGAGGTTGATCCCCGCGGCAATATGGGGGGGAACTAGCCCTTGATGGTATAGCACATATGAGAGCAGTAAGTAGTCCATATGGCTACGGTGGGATGGCACATAAACGATTTCATGGCCGTCTTGTGCTAGCTGGCGGACTCGTTCAGCGTGCTGAACATTAATGCCTTGATAAAGGCGATTCCAAGTCCAACTAAGAACCCTATCCGTTAAACGTACTGCTTCATAAGAGAAATTGGCTGCGATTTCTTCCATCATCCCAACGGCATTTTGCTGAGCTTTTTTGAGTGGAATTTTTTTACTGCGCGCTTCGTCTTCAACGGCTTTTTCAATTGCTTTTGACGTCAATAACTTATTAAACAGCTCATAACGTGCAGGGAGTTTTGGCCCAACTGCCGCGAGACGTTGGCGCGAATAGTGAATACGTGCGACACGAGCAAGTTTGTTGGCAATAATGGTGTCTGTACCGTGGTCTTGTGCCATTTTCCCAATAGAGACAATCGGAGATAAACGTACGAAGCTGTCACGTCCTAACCATAAAACGGCGAAGAATTTTTGGATACCGTTTAACAGTTTCAGTGGTGGTGCTGGGGTATGGCCTTCACGGCCAGGTGAACGCCCAAACATCACGGATGCCGGTAGCATTTGAATATCTAGATTTGGGTTGTTTTTATGCAAATCTAAATAAGCATGGAATGTTTTTACTGAATCCTTACGTGGATTCGGTGAATAATAGCGAAAAACACGTGGGCCATCATCGATAAAAACGTAGGCCGGAAGCTTCGTTCCATTGATATCATTGTCGACCAGCGGGTCTGGCAGACCAATAGCTAAGCATTGGTGCCGTAGCGTGAGGAGGTCAGACTTCGAATGATAAGGTAATACGTATAGGGTTGGCCTGTTGACATCAAGCTGCAACTCAGTGACGGGATCCGAAGGAATTAGTTTACTTTTTACCAATAATTTAAGTGGTAAATTCAACGTGTTGTAATATATTTTACGCCATAGTGACATAAATGATTATAGCCTCTTGTTAACAATGCTGCACAATCATACCAGAAATACATGGTTAGATCTGTTACTGACAATTCACTTTGACCGTAAAAATCGATTATTGTTTGTATTTTTTAAGGAATAAATATGGCGAGTCAAGTTAAGGGCTTCACGCGAGTGATTAAAGCAGCGGGGTATTCCCTTAAAGGTTTGAAGGCAGCTTGGGTTAATGAAGCGGCATTTAGGCAGGAATCTGTTGCTGCGATTATTGCAATTTTTATCGCATTTTATTTAGATATCAGCTATATAGATAGAATTTTGTTAGTGAGTTCTGTTGTACTGGTGGCAATAGTCGAATTACTGAATAGCGCGATAGAAGCCGTAGTTGACCGTATCGGAAGTGAATATCATGAACTTTCAGGGAGAGCTAAAGATATTGGTTCTGCCGCAGTATTTGTGAGTATCGGTTTAGCGTTGTTTATTTGGGTACTCGTATTATGGCAGCGCTATTTCCCTGGTTAAGGTGTTTGGTTACTTAATCAGGTAAAAAGAAAATAAATCGATAACAAATGCTTAAATTGAGCGATTTAACTGTTCCAAATCTTCATTTACCTGTATATACTCACAGCTTGACTGTATAAACAAACAGGGGAACGGAATGAAAGCACTGACGGCTCGACAACAGCAGGTTTACGATCTGGTGCGTGACCACATTTCGCAGACGGGTATGCCTCCTACACGTGCTGAGATAGCAGCAAGCCTTGGTTTTCGTTCGCCTAATGCGGCAGAAGAACATTTAAAGGCTTTAGCACGTAAAGGGGTTATTGAAATCGTTTCAGGCGCATCTCGAGGTATTCGTCTGCTTCTTGAAGAAGAAACCGAAGATCAGGGGTTACCTCTGATTGGACGTGTAGCCGCTGGCGAACCATTATTAGCACAGGAACATATTGAGAGCCACTATCAAGTTGACCCTGAGCTGTTTAAACCACATGCCGATTTCTTATTGCGTGTGAATGGGATGTCCATGAAAGATATTGGTATTATGGATGGCGATTTATTAGCTGTGCATAAAACACAAAATGTACATAACGGGCAAGTGGTTGTTGCACGCATCGAAGATGAAGTCACTGTTAAACGTTTTAAGCAACAGGGTAACCGTGTTGAGTTAATAGCAGAAAACCCAGAATTCGAACCTATTGTTGTTGACTTGCGTCAGCAAAATTTCACTATTGAAGGTTTAGCGGTTGGGGTTATTCGTAACAGTGATTGGTATTAATTTTCGTTAGCAACCAGCTGTAATAGTAGGTTACAGACGGCGAAGACGATTGCAGGCAGATTTCATGGTTTTATTCTGAAGTCTGCCTGTTTTGTTTCCTTTCTTATATTTTTTCTCTTCTCTATTTTCTCTTTGCATTTCATCAAACGATATAGCAATACAGCTATTTATTTCTTCTTAGGGGTTATAGGTTGTTCATGATTATGATGACAATGTTCGTGATCTTGGCAGCTATTCACCTCGTCGCAATTTTTACATAAGCCATGGTTTTCCACAACGGTATGCCTTAAGCGGAATTGGTGCTCATCTGCTAAATTAATAATTGCGGCTTCTATCGTTGTGCAATCACTTTCCGTTACGCTTCCGCACTGGTCGCAAATTAACATAACAGAGATATGGCTTGGGTTATCAAAATGGTGACAGACAACATAGCTGTTGGTTGATTCGATTTTATGGATAAAACCTTGCTCCATTAAGAACTCAAGGCCACGATAAACAGTAGGTGGCTTAGCTTGAGGTTCAATTTCACGTAGTAAGTCGAGTAAATCATAAGCACTGATCGCACCATGCTGTTGTGCTATTAGGCTCAATACCGTTTCTCTCTGTGGTGTCAGCCTGACGCCTCTTGATTGGCAAATATGTTCTGCCATCGCAAGAACTTTTTTTTCACTCATCTTTTCCATTTTACTGACCCCACCCGTTGAAAAATGCAAATGTTTACTGCACACAAGTTTATCACAGTTTCTTGAACTATAGAGAATCAAGAGATGAATGCGTTGCTATCAAAAAATTTTAGCTTTGTTGAGTATTTTTTTGACTAATAAAGAAAATACAGGGAGTAATTAAATAAAATATAAAAAATGATATTTCATTTTATTTAAAAACAAACAGACAAAATGAAACATATATTAAACAAATGTATTATATATACATAACTAATTATGAACAGTTAATTGAAATGTTTGGTTTCAATTTGATGTAATTTTAATTAAGACTTATCTTACCTGTAATTTACAACCTTCGATTTATCACTTCTTAATGCTCAGTTTTCGAACCTAATGTTTGTATTTGATAATTATAACCGATTTAAATTCTAATAAATCAATTTATATAGATTTAAACTCCAATATAAATTTATCTATAATTTGACATATTTTGAGATATTTATAAGTAAGAAATGATGGTTTTATATAAATTTTTCTAAGTAATAAATTTGAAATGTATATTTTAGCATTGCTTTGGTTTTATATATCTTAACTTTTAATTTGTAAGGTTGTTTATTCTGGTTTAACTCTAAATTTGTGTTCATTTTGACAATAAATATCGGTTATGTAGAATTGACATCAGAAAGTTTTGGCAGGTATGTGTAAAAAATCATTTTCTATTTCTATATCAATTTTTGAGAATTAACTTTCACAGGAATTATTAATATTGAATAGAAAATAATGAATTAAAAAATTTAAACTTTTTAAAAATCATAAGTGAGAAGGATCTTATTTATATATTCACCTCTAATCTGAATGAAATTAATGATGTTGGATGACTGAAAAATTTCACTGTTAAGTAATCAAAAAAATAAAACTGATTCCTTATCAATAAAAATCAGAAAAGAGACAGCTACTTCCTACTCATTTAAAGGAAATGTTTATGAAACTGAATAAATTAGCATTAACTCTGGCTTTAGGTTTAGGTGTTGGGATTTCTGGTGTTGCAGTGGCTGAAGATCCAGTAACTCCACCAACGGTTGAAAGCTCACAAGGTGAAGTTCGTTTCACTGGTTTCATTAATGATGTTCCATGTTCAATTGATGCAAACAACTTAAAACAATTAGTTGAGTTTGGTGAAATTGCATTACATGAACTGACATCTAACCAATACCGTTCAGATAACAGAGACTTCGATATCGTATTGAAAAACTGTTCAACTGAAACGTATAAAAACGCAAAAATTACCTTCACTGGCCCAACTATTTCTGGTTTCCAAGGTTTCACTGGTGACTTACTTGGCTTAGGTGGAAAAGTTAAAAATGCGGGTATCGTAATCACTAATGGTGCTGACAAAGTTGTTGAATTTGGTAAAGCATTCCCAGGTACAGGTGATGGATACGCATTAAATGCAGGTGATGGTAAAGAAACCACTCTTCATTTCTCTGCATACGTTAAAGGTAATGAAGCAGCGGACGCAAAAGCAACAACTGGTAGCTTTAACACCGTTGCTAACTTCAAAATTATTTACCAATAAGTTCAAGCTTAGTTAAGTAAAAACATGTGGCGTATTGATGACGCCATATGTTTCTACCTTCTTTTTCATTTTTAGTCTGATAGGCGGCATAGTTGAATGAAAAGCATGAAACTCAATTTAATTACAAAATTAATGCTTTTAATATTAACGCCAATGATTGCATTTTCTGAAGAGGCGGTTGATTTTAATACTGACTTTTTAGAAGCAGACAGTACTGAAAATGTTGATTTTAGTAAATTTTCTCACGCCAATTATATCCCACCTGGAAATTACTCTTTAGCTATCTCTGTAAATAAAGTCAAAATTTCCATGGAACAATCTATTATATTTTTTACGCCTAATTATGATGAAAAAATATCATTAGCTTGTATTACGCCTGAATTATATGAGCAATTAGGATTAAAGCCAGAGTGGAAAAATAAAGTCACTTGGTTACTTGATGGCCAGTGTCTAGATATTCGTTCTGTACCCGAAATGCGAATTCAAGGTGACCTTGCAAAAAATATTGTCGACATCAGTATTCCTCAAGCTTATATGGAATATGAAGACCCGAATTGGGATCCACCTTCACGTTGGGATGATGGCATTTTAGGTGCTTTTATCGACTATAATGCAACGGGCCGGGTTGTTAAAAAACAAACGGGTGACAAAGGAACAGATTCAGGTATTACCGCAACTGGGACAATGGGCACTAATATTGGAGCTTGGCGTTTTAGAGGTGATTGGCAAACACAGAAAGGCCAATTAAATAAAGGTGGCCAATCATGGTCATGGAATCAGTTATATGCATATAGAGCTATTCGCTCTTTAAATTCAAGGCTAACGTTTGGTGAACAGTATCTGTCTTCAACACTGTTCGACAGTATTCGTTATATTGGTGCGAGTTTAGAAACCAATGAATCTATGCTACCTCCGCGTTTACAAGGCTATGCACCTGAAATTGCGGGAGTTGCCAAAACCAATGCGACCGTTATTGTGAAGCAAGATGGCCGTATTATTTATCAAAAAGAAGTTAGCCCTGGGCCGTTTCGTATTCAGGATGTGAACTCTTTTGGTGGCGGTACGTTAGATGTTTCTATTCAAGAACAAGATGGTAGTGTGACCAACTATAAAGTGGAAACCTCTCGTTTAGGGACATTGACTCGACCAGGTCAGCTGATTTACCAGTTTGTTGTGGGTAAACCGACTAAGAATGAACATGATACTCAAGGGCCAGCATTTAGCTTGGGATCTTTATCATGGGGTGTGACTAATAATACAACCGTTTATGGTGGTGTTCTTGGTTCATCAGAGTATCAAAATATTGCGATTGGTTTAGGCCGTGACTTAGCGCCATTTGGTGTATTGTCAGGGAACTTGAGTATTTCTCGTGCTGAAATGGGAAGAACCGAAAATAACCAAACATTGACGGGGAATTCGTATAACTTAACTTACTCCAAGCAATTTGATGGTATTAATAGCCAAATTACGTTTGCGGGTTATCGTTTCTCTGAAAAAAACTATATGAGCATGAGCCAATTTATTGACCGTCGCTATAATGAAAGTACGGTTGATAGTGGTAAAGAGCTCTATACGATTATCTTTGGTACGGCATTCCCTGAATATAATACTAATATGTATTTAAACTATTCACATCAAACTTATTGGAATAGAACATCAACGGATCAATACAATTTAACGGTTTCCAATTATTTTGATTTAGGAAAAATTAAAAATTTAAGCCTTAGTTTGACAGCTTACAAGACGAAGTCAGATCAAAATGATGATGACGGTGTATATCTTAACTTAAATATTCCATTGAATGATAACCAAGCGAGTATTAGTTACTCAGGATCTTATGCAAGAAATACGAACAGTCATAGCGTTAATTATTATGACCGTATCAACGAACGCAGTACTTATTCAATTTCAGCAGGTACCTGGGATAAAGACAAGGTAACAACATCAGGGATGTACAACTATGATGGTGATACAGCGCAACTTAATCTGAGTGGGACTTATATTCAAGATAATCAATCAGCTCTTTCGATGCAACTGAAAGGGGGCCTGACCATGACTCAAGAAGGTGGTGCTTTACACCGTAATACTTCAATCAATGGCGGGTCAAGAATATTGTTAGATACGAATGGTGTTGCTGATATCCCAGTGCAAACAGGGATAACACCGATACGAACCAATCGATATGGTAAAGCTGTTATCACCAGTGTTATGGATTATAACCGTAATAATATACGAATAGATTTAAACAATGTGCCGGATAATGCAGAAGCAGTTCAATCGACACAGCATGCGACATTAACAGAAGGGGCTATTGGATACCGGAAATTTAATGTCATTCAAGGTGAAAAAATATTGGGAACAATTCATCTTGCAAATAATAGTTATCCACCATTTGGTGCATCCGTCAAAAATGAAAATAATGTTGAAGTTGGCATCGTTTCAGATAACGGATTTATTTATTTAGCGGGTATTAACCCATCAGATATTCTTGAGGTGACTTGGGGTAATAACTCATCTTGTCATATTCAATTACCTGAAAAAATAGAAAGTGGCATGGAACATACAATGTTGCTGCCATGCAAATAATTATAAATATGTTTTAACGTCAACGGTGAAAATATGAAACTTATAAGTAAAGTTCAAATTATAACTGCGATAAGTCTTTCTTTATTAACGCAATCAGCTTATTCAGCAATTGCATTAGATAGAACTCGTGTTATTTATAATGAACAAGACAAAACAGTCGGTATGGGACTGACTAATGAACATTTGACTAGCCCGTATTTAGCTCAGGCGTGGATAGAAAATGACAAAGATGAAAAAGTAAACTCACCTTTTGTTGTGACTCCACCAGTGCATCGTATCGAAGCTAATTCTAAAAGCCAAATTAAAATACAGGCAATTCCTGCTGTAGCACAGCTACCTAAAGATAGGGAAAGTGTTTATTACCTCAATGTGAGAGAAATTCCACCACGTAGTGAAAAAGTAAATGTGTTGCAAATTGCATTACAGACAAAAATTAAACTTTTTTATCGCCCCGCAGCAATTGCGATTAAAGAAAGAATGGAAGTTATTCCTCAAGAAAATGAGATGAAGATCTTTAAGCAAGGCGCGAATTATACCGTGAAGAACCCATCGCCTTACTTTTTATCTATTACGAAACTGAAAAAAGGTAATACAGAAGTTCAAAATTTTGAACCTGTAATGGTTGCGCCATTTAGTGAGGCAAGTTTAGGCAAAGTTGCTAACGATTTAGGTTCATCTCCAACGTTGGTTTATCTCAATGATTTTGGTGGAACGATGGATTTGAAATTTAGTTGCAGTTCAGCTGAATGTACAGTGCTACCCAGAAAATAAGGTTTGATGCCATGATGTCTATTAAAACATTAACAAAGGTATTTGTGTTATTACTCACTTTACAGATATCGAATGTATTTGGTTTTTCAGGATTCCTGTACATTGATATTAAAGGAGAAGTGCTATCAAAGCCTTGTTCAATTAATAATGGACAAACAATTGAAATTGATTTTGGCGATGTATTAACAACACGTGTCCAAGATGAGGTTTATAAAGCGCCCATTGATTATACGGTGACGTGTAAAGATGGCGTCCAACCTAAACTGAACATTTTTATCGAGGGTATATCAGCAAGTTTTGATCAACGCTTACTAAAAACAGACGTTGATAATCTCGCAGTGTTATTTAAAGCGGATACCAGCGATTTCCCTCTGAAAAATAAACGCGCTTTTAATTTTGCAAATCCATTAAAACTGTATGCCGTATTAGTGAAAAAAAGTGGTACAGATTTACCCGCAAAAAGTTTTACGGCAAATGCGACGTTGAAAGTGGAGTATCAATAAGGGGCTGAGATGTGAAGATTGTTAATAACATAATCGGGTTGGTATTACTCAGTACCATTTTATCGTTTACATCAGTCGCTAAGGATTATGAAACAGAGATTAAGATTAAAGGGAATTTAATTACACCACCGCCTTGCCATATTGATGATGGTAAGGATATTGAAGTCGATTTTGGCAATGTATCAATAAAGTCAATTCAAGGTAATGACCAAAAAAGACAGGTTAATTACCAGATTCAATGTGGCGAAAATAAAAATAATTGGTCTATGTATCTGATGTTAGATGGAATAAAAAGTGACTTTGATAGAAATGGGTTAACTACTGGCGTTAATAATCTTGCAGTAAAATTCCAGCTTGCGGATACCGAATTGGAGTTAGGTAAAAAATACCTCATTAATCCTAGCTCCCCGGGTGTACTTTGGGCTGTATTAGTCAGAAATGGCAATAATGAATTAAAGACCGGTGATTTTATTGCTAATGGCACCATGGTCGTGGAGTATCAGTAATGAAAAAAACGCCCTCATTTTTAATTGGAACATTATTTTCTTTGATAACAATGACATTTTTAAGTAGCAATATTGTTTTCGCTGCTAAAAACAATATCAAAGTCAAAGGAACGTTGGTGAATTCACCTTGTGTCGTTTTACCTGAAAATAAAACGATGGATGTGGATTTTGGGGATATCCGATTATTAGATATTTATGACCCGACCTACCAATTACCGCGTAAAGAGCTAACACTTGTATTATCGAATTGTGATTTATCTATCGCCCAAAAAATGAAAGTGAAATTTACCGGTGCTGAACATGGACAAATGTCAGGGTATTTAGCTTTGACAGGTGCAGAATCTAATCCAGGTTTGGGAATTGGCATTGAACTTTCTAGTGGTGAAGAAATTAAAGTAAATCAATTTTCATCATTGGTACCGATTCTTAAAACCGGAAAAAATGAATTGAAATTTAATACATTTCTCAAAGCAACCCCTGATGCGATCAATAACAAGCAAATTAAAACAGGGCGTATTGCGGCAACGGCAACTTTTTTATTTGAGTACGAGTAATTTTATTCTCAGAACCTCATCCGATGATGATATCAACACGTTCAAATGAATATAAAGAGATATAAAATGGGAAAACGAATTCAGCAATTAATATTAGCCATACCGTTCTTATTTTTTGGTGTGGGAAGTTACGGTTCAACCTATTTTTCTTATGTGGAAGAAGTTGAATCAACCAGCGCTACTAATAATACTTATCATTATCAATTTGATTATTGGAAAGCTAGTTCTCCAACAGAAGGTAATCCCTGTGTCGCTGTATTGGGGGCTGTTGGTGCTAAAAAATGTTACTTTACAATAAACCACTTACATGAAGGTAAAGACACTGGTGGTGTTGCTTCTCGAATAGATTGGGATTGTCGTATTAATTTTGCAACCTATAAAACCATGGAAGCCATCATTGGTGATGCAAGAGATTTGTGCGGGCTAACTTTTCCATATAGAGGGTCGAGTCGGCACAGTGGAAGGATTACAACAGATGAATGTGTTGGGCTTTTTTTAGGAGATAGCCAACGTGAGAGTAAAGGGAAAATATTACCGGGTGGAATTTGTGGGATAGCTCCCCCTCCAGCAGGAAAATGTTATTTTACCTCACCGACAGGTAGTGCGAATTCTCTTGAACTAAATCACGGTGCTTTAAATGCAGATGAACTCAATGGTGATGTAGAAACTGGATTATTTTATATTCAATGTAATAAGGATATGAGTGTTAAGGTTTCTTCAAACTTACAGCAAGATAATGTGTATTTACGACCAAATGGTGAATTGCAGTCTTACGTGACATTAAATAATCAATCGGCATCAAAAGGATTGGTTCAATCAGTAAAAGCTAATCAAGTTTGGCCAGTACAAGTGGCATCAACACTAAGAACCAATGGTGCAGTTGCTCCGGGGAAATTTAGTGGCCGCATTACCCTTGTTTTAACTATTCCATGATTTAAATAGATATTTGGATTCGTCATTTCCCATGTTGACGGTTTTGCCTACTTAAACGTAATTGTTGGTAGGCTTTTTTTTATTGAATTTGGCAAGTGAAAGCGGAGTAGGATTCATCTTTTATGATATAAATATTGTCTTCCATTTTAGTAATGTTGACATAATATTTTATTTTATCTTTTTCTAATTGGATAAAGTTCGAAAATAATTTCTCTGGAATGTTGTCTGAACTGGTTACTGACGTCGATGAGAACGTAACTGCATAGTTACCTTTGTGGTCAACATCTTGATAATCAAAATAAAGAGCTCTATCTAACCGATAAATTTGGTTATTATCTTTTAAGTAACCATACATATTCATTCGACCTTGCTGGTTTGCGGAAATTTGGATATTAACTCTTGATTTTAAACTTAAGCCATCTTGAGTATTGTTATCTTTAATCCATAATATTTCAGAGTGACAAATTTGAATGCTATGACTATTTTTTTTGATCATGAATGATGCAGTCGATGCTGCTGCTATCAAAACTAATGATGCCACAAGATATTTTTTCATTTAGATTCTCTGGTCATTTATTGAGATACAATCGTATTTTTTATTAATTTCTTTGCAAATACTAATGGAGATATTTTTATCTATAGCATAAGATTTATTAAAATCTGATAAAAGAATAATTCTCTTTGGTTCATCACATGGAATATTATATTTATTCAGTTTTTTATTTACGATAGTAATATTATCTTTAGATATACTCCCTGCCATATCAATCGGTGTTTGTATTACGCAGTTTCCATTTGAGCTCACTGTCAGATAGTGATTTACCGGGTTAGGTTTATCCATTGAATACTGAATAAATAAATAGATTAAATAACATATTGCCAATGTTGAAATTGCTAAAAATAATATTTTTAAGGTTTTTTTACTCTTATTTTTATCGATTATCTCATCTTTCCTATTTTGAAGGGGGAGTGTGCTATCAATAACCATATTATAAGTAAGGTCATTCTCTATTTTACCAATAGAGCTTGGTGGTTCATCAATAGTGGGTATGAGTGAAGGGTGGGTCGTTAGTTGGCTATCGACTGACTGTGGAAAGGCGTCTAAGGTTTCAATATAATCATATTTATCATTTAGATAAATAATATCTTCTTTTACATGACTATTTTCAGCCTCTCTATTTTCATGTATGGATATATGATTATCGAGGCGAAAGCCTTTTTTAGGCACGGTAACGATCGACTTAGGGTCGATACCAATTTGTTCCAGTTTTTTTCTTATTTCACTAATATAAGTATTTAAATTATTGTTAGAGCCAACTAGTCCATATTCTTCCCATACACTAGTTAAAAGTTCATCGCATGTTGCAATGCCTTTTTTAACATTTAATAAAATGATTTCATTGAATAACCGAGCAGCAGGCTTAGATAATTCAATACTTTGATTTCGATCATTTTTTAGATATATTAAACTTGTACTCTGTTCGAAAATATATTTTTCATCAATAGTATAGTCATGTGCCTCGTTCATAGATTCCGCTTGCTCTCTCTAATTAAAAGGACGAATAGCAAAGCTACAAATAATTGCAGCTAATTTAAGTTAATAAAAATTTTAGATAAATATTATTATTTATTATAGTTTAAATACTGAATCAATTAACTGCAAGTATTGTGAGGTGAGCTTTTTTGTAATGAATTAGCAAATTTATTGAATCGACACCCTGATTGGAATTAAAAGCTATATAAAAATAACTTTTAGGCGGTGAAGTCTGTGTTTATGGTAAGTTTTGTGTAAAAACAATATTTTAATCTAAATAACTCCAATGTGGTGTGTGGATGTTCTTTTTTAAGAGTGCTCCTAGTTATTTGTACTTAGCTCAATGTTTAATTATCTCTGTGGGACACAGATTAATCTTATTTTATTTATATATTATTAGGCAATGATTAAAGTCATTGCCTAATATATTTAGATTAGTATTTATATTCAATACCTAAGCAATAATTACGGCCTTCTTCAATATACCCATTAGTATATTCATATGATTTATCGAATAAGTTATTAACTGATGTATTAACAGATATCCCTTGTCCAAAATCATAATCTAAACGTAGGTCAGTCTTAGCATATCCACGCACCTTGCTATCCGCATCGACATAATTAAAGGCCCAGCTTCTTGCTTCTTCGGTTACGGTAATGCTGAATGGCTCATAAGGGGTAAATTTTACCCAAGCGAAGGCTTTGTGGGTAGGTAATTCTGCAATATGTTTAACGCTGTAGTGTTTTGGATCAGCATGAATGTAGCCGTAGCTGAAACCCGCTTCCAACCAATCGGTAATTTGCCCGTTAGTCCCTAAATCAATCCCAAAGTAGTCAACTTTGCCGCTGTTACGATTTTCGAGGATATAACCTCCATCCTGATTAGTACCAACACGATGTGCCATAATGGCATCAGTTACATGGTTATAATAGAGACTTGAAGTATATGACCAAGTGGGTGAGATATGTCCCTTGTAAGTCAAATCATAGGTAAGAGCACGTTCAGTATCGATATGTGGGTTAATGACGAAGGTGTCGTCACTTTTCATTTTTTCTTTGGTATAACGCTCTTTCTGCGTTGGGAAACGGCTTCTTTCTGAAACTGAGAATTGCACGGTATCTTCATTTGCTAAGTGGTAGCGAGCCATGACTTCCCAGTTGAACGCATGTTGGCTATTACCATCGTATTTTTCAAAATCACCAGATTTGTAATCATAGCGCTTGCCGTCAGCACTTTTGCGCCAGTCATAGCCAATACCACCAATAATATCTAAGTTATCCATGGCAACCCATTGATATTCGGTAGCAATAGAATAGGTATTATCTTTATAGCGGTCGAATGGGACATCTCTTTTGGCGCGTGCACGGTGGACGTCTTCTTTCCAGTGTGCAGCAAATGACAGCATATCTAATTCACGCACGGTGAAATCAACACGCATGTCAGCACCGTTACTGTAATCATCGTAACGGCTGTAGTTATAAAGGCCTTTTTCGTAATCTTTGACAGATTTATACTGATGAAGCGTATTTTTGAATGTATCGTGGTATAGGCGACTCTGTAAGGCGATATCGTCGGTGACTTGGGTTGTACCGTTGAAATAGATACTTTCTTTGTCATAAGCAGGCCACTGCCAAATTTGAGGCTTGCTATTTGTCACACTCGGTGGGCTATTTTTATCGCCATCTTGTTTTAAATAAGTCACGACGTATTCATCTGCTTCTCGTGGTGTCCAGCCTACTTTCACCATCATACGTTTGTCATCAGTTGCCGAATTCGGGCGACGACCATTATTACCCGCTAATGGGTTATTATTTTCTGAACCCGGTATTCCCATAAAGCGCTGCTTATATTGACTGCCACTGACTTGAATAAAGCCGAGATCGTTACGACCCCCTAAACGTGCGCTGATATTGTGGGCGTTATCTGCACCGCGGGCAAAACCTTGGTTTAAGCTAATATTGGCTTCAAAGGGTTTTTGAGGCGTGGCGGTGGTTAAGTTGATAGCCCCGCCCATCAGGTTCGGGCCTTGTAATAGAGAGGTGTAGCCGGTAGATAGCTCAACGCTGGCTAGCTCGCTAGTCATAAAGCGGCCAAGGTCTAGTGTACCGTCATAAGGCACGTAAGTTGGAATACCATCAAAGAAAATAGGTACTTGGCGGCTATCAAAGCCACGTACATTGACTTGAGTTTCATTGCGGTTTCCTGATTTTTGAATAGAAACTCCAGGCATTGTGCTTAGCGCCTGTGCGACGTTTGTTTTATTCAACTGCTTCATTTGGCTTTCTGTGATGACGTTAGCATCAGCTGCAAGCGGGGTGCTCCAAACGGACATCACATCGGTATTTTTTTCAGTGTTAGGTGAGGCTGCGTAGCCCTGTGTCGTAAATAAAGCCATCCCAACCCAATAGGTAATTTGTTTTACTTTCATTATGTCTTTCCAGTTTTATGAATAGCGATATATTATTTTTTATATAACGATATGCGTCATTAACCATCAGTGGATACAGCCGACGGGTAGGCTGTTTCTACAAAGTTTTTTTTGACGCTAACTTCTTAGCTTACTGCTTAAAAATCTTCACTTTTATATCTCGCGGTGCTGCGTAGTAAGGCGCTGATGTAATTAAGAGTGACACACCAGTTTGCGCGAATGCTTCTATTGTTTTTAAATTAACTCCACCAGCAATGGATAGCCGACAAGGTCGGTGGTGTTGCTTAGTGAGTTCTTGTAATTGCTGAATTTTTTCAATGGGCAGTTTATCGAGTTGTACAATATCGGCTTGTGCATTGATTGCAAGAATGGCCTGCTCGTAATTATCGGCCTCAACAATAATCATTTTTTCTGGGGCTGCTTGGCGCAGTGTTTTTATATGGCTAGCCCAATCATCTGGGTTTTCAAGGCATTGACGATGGTTGGTGAACAGTAAAATGCTTTCTGCGCTGCCAGCTCGATGAATAATAGCGCCCCCTGCCAAAATCGCAGTTAAGGCAAGAGGCTTGGTATGAGGAATGGTTTTTCGAGTACACGCAAGCTGCCCATCCGGTTGATATTGCCGCAAAATACTGACCATTTGCTGGGTGTAGTGGCTAACACCACTACACCATTCAAGCACGTTTTGCACCGCTTTCCAGCCTTGATGCAAGGCTTCAATCGGCCCAGTGGCAGAAATTAAAACACTTTGCGGCTCAACCAATTGGCCATCTTGAAAATGGCAATCACATGTGATCCCCAGCTTCTCTAGCATGCGTTTGGCGATAGTGAGCCCACTGATACAACCTCCGAATTTAGATGTAAAGGTTATTATCCCCATTTGGGACTGCAAGCCGAGTGCCCGTGTGGTGAGGTCTCCGTATTGAATGTCATCTAGCAGTAGTTGGTCGATTAATGTATCGGGTAGGTAAATCATAATGTTAGTTCCGATTCATCAACCACATCCCAAGATACCATTGCCCAATCTCTGGATGGATAATGGATTGTTTTACCTAAAGCCGTTTGCTCATCATAGTACTTACGTAAGATAGCGGTTTCTTCTGGGGTGATATTTTTAAGAGACCAATTGACGCTGTCAGCGAAAGTGTCAAAGCTATCAAACCCACCTTTCTTAGGGCTTTTGATAAAATCAACGCGCGCATTAATGCCCATTTGATGCAAAATATTCACGGCGTAAATATAGGTTGGCAGACGAATAACTTCGCGGCCTATCAAGCGAATAATGTGTTCATCAATAAATGTTGGGTTGATGGTATGAGTGGTGTAAACCCGTAATTTTGTTTGGCGATTGAGCTTGAGTAAAGCGGCTTTTAAATCATCAACGAGTGTTGAACGCGATGCCACTGAAATATCCACTTTTGGCAATGAACTCCAATCATCTTCCCATGCGAGTACTTCAAAGCGTGCATGTGCAATAGCGAGTTCTTTTGCGCGCAGTTCAGCCATCTCAAGCATGCCACGACTATAATCAATACCAATAACATTTTTGAATTCATTCGCAAGGCACAGGCTGATGGAGCCAGGACCACAGCCTACATCAAGCAGCGTTTCAGCACCTGTTAAATCCATTAACTCACGAAATTGGACTAAATATGGGTCATGAGGGTTAGCGCAAGTTTGCGCCATTTGTTGTGCTTTTTTATCCCAATGTTCCGGTTCTTTACGGCTTCGTTGAGCTTGTTGCATATGTTGCTGGTACATTTTTGCAAAATCGATTTGATTGATTAACATGGCTTCTGACCTTAACTAGAAAACGTTGATGGAAGCTGAAAGTGAGCTTGAATACTATGTTTATCCACATTATAGAGGGCTGACAAGTTAGTAAGTGTTAACATACATTTTGGTAACCCTTGTCTCGCTTTTTGCTGTTGATTAAGCAAAATAACATTGTCAGCAATGGCTGCGGCATGTTGTGGATGGTGAGTTGACATCAAAATTGTCATACCGTGAGATTTTAATTTTTCGATTTGCTCAAGTAGGCGAATTTGATTACCAAAATCAAGGCTAGCGGCAGGTTCATCCATAATTAGAAGTAATGGCTTTTGTATTAAAGCCCTTGCTATCAATACTAATTGCTTTTCTCCGCCACTAAGCGTGCTATATAGGCGTGATGCTAAATGTGAGATATTCAGATGCTTGAGTTGTTGATAGGCTAAACTTTTTTCTGTTTCTTTAGGAACCGAAAACAATGAAATATGCGGTGTTAAGCCCATCATAACCATATCAAGTACCGTGAAGGTAAAGGGGGTATCATGAGCTTGGGGAACATAGGCGACAGTTTTGGCGATTTCGCGTGGTTTAAGGTTCTGAATCTCTTGCCCATTGAGCCAGACCTTACCTTTAATTGCCGGTAATAATCCCAGTAAAGTTTTCATTAACGTGGTTTTACCGCAGCCATTAGCGCCTAATAAGCAGCTAATCTCACCTTTAGGTAACGAAAGATTAATACTGTCAATGATTGATATGCCATGATAGCCAATAGCGACCTCTTGCAAAGACAAAATACTCATTTCACCCGCCTTGTCTGCAACAAAATAGCTAAAAAGAAGGGAGCACCAATTGCAGAGGTTAAAATGCCTATGGGTAATTCAATTACCGCAATAGTCCGTGCTAAGGTGTCTGTAATGAGTAATAAAATAGCACCAATTGCCAGTGATGCAGGGAGCTGATAGCGAAAGTTAGCGCCCACTATCATTCGAGTGATATGAGGCACAATCAAGCCTATCCAGCCAATAATTCCCGCAATAGAAACCGCACTTGCCGTGAGTAAGGTGGCACAAACAATGAAGATAGCACGGGTTAAGCTGACATTGATCCCAAGGCTTTTAGCTTCTTCATCCGATAAACTGAGTAAATTCATTCGCCAGCGTAATAATAATAACGGAATAATACCGATAACCATCATCGGTAACACAGAGACTAAGTCAGCTTGGGTAATCGATGACAATCCACCTAACAACCAAAATGTGATGGAAGGCAGTTGAGTGTAGGGATCAGCAAGAATTTTCATTAAAGAGATGGCTGAACCACATAGTGCACTGATGGCAACACCAACCAGTACCAAGGATAAAATAGGATCATGTTGCCGCGCTAATCGAGCAATAAAACAGACTAAGGAGACCGTGATTAGTCCACCAATAAATGCGCTCAGTTGAATGTAAAATAAGGATTGGCCAAAGAAAATACCGATAACAGCACCCACGCCAGCACCGGCGGAAACGCCTAAAATATCAGGGGAAACTAATGGGTTACGGAACATACCTTGGTAAGCTGCTCCTGCAATAGCCAGACCTCCACCAATGACAATAGCGGCTAACGTGCGAGGAAATCGTATTTGCCAGAAAATGGTTTCATGGCGCGGGTTGCTCAACTCGCTATGAGAAGATAACTGGCTGACAAATAGATGATAAAGCTCATTGAATGTAAGTGAGTACTTACCACTTATTAAGGAAATAACAAAACTTATTAATAAAATGATGATTAATATAAGGGATCTTCTCCCTTGTCTCAGTACATCATTCATGATTTTTCCATGAGCAAATCAACTTGCTGTGCTGTTAATGATGAATGGTAGAAATGAGTAAAAAACTCAGCAATATCATGCTTAATATTCACTGCAATGTTTTTATCAAAATGACTTTGTAGGCGCCTCATTCCCAATAGGCGGTTAACCCCTGGAGGCCCATCTAACCAACCAAATGGCATACCACTAAATAGTAGTAGTTGGTTGTTGGCGATGGCATCAAGGCCTTTCCATAATGCGGAATTTGTCATCAATTCAATGGATTCGTCATATTGAGTTATAATGATGTCAGGGTTCCATTGATATAATTGCTCCATAGAAACCGTAGTCAGGCCATGGAAATTAGGAATATCAACTACATTACGTAACCCGAGTATTTCAATCGCTTCAGTATGAATTGAGCCCTTAGCGCCAGTTTCTAAACCTTTTGCTCCTCTTGCAAGGTAAAAACTCAGCGATTTCTGTTGGTTTTGATTGGCAAATAAAGTGGCATCACTAATATAGCGTTGAGCGAGTTGGCTCAGTGTTTGAGCCTGCGGGATAACGCCTAAAATTTCACCTAGTTGTGTAAGTTGTTGAGGTGAATCTTTTAACCCGCCTGCGATTAATAAATAAGGTACATGAGTTTGTTTGGCGACCTTTTCAGCTTGTGAGCGATAAGTTTCGTCAATGTTTCCAGTATCAATGATCAGGTCTGGGCTATAAGACAGCAGCTGCTCAAGAGAAAGGGTACTCCCACGGCCTGCTAAGCGGCCATAAACAGGTAGATCAAGCCATTGTGGTGCAAAAAGACCGGTTTGCCCTTTTTTCAGCGAAATAGAGGCGAAACCCACCATTTTTTCAGGAGCTAATGCGAACATCAGTAAGTCGGAAGGAGGACCTGAACTGATGACTCGGTGAATATTTTTTGGTGCTGGGAGTTTTCCAAATATGGCAGCTTCAACGGCTAGGCGAGTTTGCGCAAAGCTCGGTAAGCTGTAAAAAATAGCCAGCGCTGCACTGGATTTAAGGAACTGCCTACGATTGATTGCCATAATCTAATTTTATTGCTTCGTTATGATAATAATTATATAACGCGAAAATTAGCGGAGTCATGATAGAGAGTCAACCATAAAAGTTGCCGTGCTCAGAAAATTCGATGTTTATGTGATGTAAATCAGTAACAAAGATTGCTATCCATTAATAGATAGCAGAACATAGTTATCGTTAACGAATTGGATATCGCTTTGAACTTATGAAGAAAAAAAGACCTTCTTTGCAGGATGTTGCCGACCAAGTTGGCGTCACAAAAATGACGGTGAGCCGTTTTTTACGAAACCCTGAGCAGGTTTCAGAAGCTTTGCGTGATAAAATTGCTCAAGCGGTGGAGGCTTCCGGGTATATTCCGAATAAGGCGCCCGATATTTTATCGAATTCAACCAGTCATGCTATTGGGGTGCTACTGCCTTCTTTGACTAACCAAGTTTTTGCCGAAGTCATCCGTGGAATTGAAGCGGTGACAGATCGTCATGGTTACCAAACCATGCTTGCTCACTATGGTTATTTAGCAGAAAAAGAAGAAGAGCGGCTGACCTCGCTACTTTCTTATAATATTGATGGTGTGATTTTAGCCGAACGAACACACACTGAACGCACATTACGTATGCTGAAAACTGCGGGGATCCCTGTTGTTGAGATTATGGATAGCGTTTCTCCTTGCTTAGATATCGCAGTGGGTATCGATAACTTTGAAGCTTCTCGCCAAATGACCCAGGCGATGATTGAGCGTGGCTGCCGTAAAGTTGTGTATTTAGGGGCAAGGCATGATGAGCGTACTTTTATTCGTTTAAAGGGTTATGAGCAGGCCATGCTCGATGCAAATCTTGAGCCTCGTAATGTGATGACACAAGCTAGCTCGTCGTATTCGCTAGGCGCTCAACTACTGCACGATTGCCGTGCTAAATACCCAGATACCGACGGTTTATTTTGTACCAATGATGACTTGGCGATAGGGGCGATTTTTGAGTGTCAACGTCTAGGAATTCAAATTCCACAAGACCTTGCTATTTCAGGCTTTCATGGCCATGACGTAGGGCAAGTGATGACCCCAAAACTGGCAAGTATTTTGACGCCAAGAGACCAAATGGGACGTAAGGCGGCAGAAGTTTTGTTGGCAAGAATGTCTGGTAAGAAGCTTGTCGAGACGCATTTTGATGTAGGGTTTTCTGTCCTTACTGGCGAAAGTATCTAATTTTATCCGTCATACTTCGCGCCGTAGCGTCGTTGCCCGCACTTGCTAACTCTAGTCACATACTTATGTATGCTCCCAGAGGTTAGCTCGATTGGCGTCTAGCTACAACACGAATTATTTAGGATAAAGAGCACGCTATAATGCGAGTTATTAATTCAAATTATTTAGGGTAGCTTTATCCGTCATACTTCGCGCCGTAGTGTGAATTATTTACGATAGCTTTATTTGTTGAACTTCAAATTATTAAAAACTTATATCTTGGCACCCTCTATATTATTGCGATAACTATCACAAATCTGTTCTCTTCTTCGCCAATTTGATTGCTAAATAAATCTGCACTGATGATAATGTTACCCGTAACTTGTTACCGGTAACAAATGCCGGTTTTTAACTAAAGCCAGGACAATAGTGAATATCTGAGGAGTTTCCGATGAATGATACCCAAAAACAAAACTATACATTTGTACTAATGGGGGTATCGGGTAGTGGTAAGTCTGCTGTTGCCACAGGTGTCGCACAGCAACTGCAAGCTGCCTTCCTTGATGGTGACTTTCTTCACCCTAAATCAAATATTTTAAAAATGGCATCGGGTCATGCATTGAATGATGATGACCGCCAACCTTGGTTGGAAGCATTAAACCAAGCGATTTTTGCTATGCAGAGAACCAATTCTGTTTCTTTAGTGGTCTGTTCAGCACTGAAGAAAAAATATCGAGATATTTTAAGAGTTGATAATAAAAACTTATTTTTTATCTACTTGAAAGGAGATTCAGTTGTCATTGAAGAAAGATTAAAAGCACGTAAAGGGCACTTCTTCAAACCTGAAATGTTAAAAACTCAATTTGCTACTTTAGAAGAACCAACTACAGCAGAAACTGATGTTCATGTTGTTGATATTCGCCAAACACTTGAAGATGTCATCGGTAATACCTGCTCAACGATTAAACAAATTGTCGCAGGAGAGAAATCATGAACTCAGTCGAAACGCTTAGCACGTTAACCTTAGTGCTAACAGCTGTTGGCTCGGTCGTTTTACTTTTATTTTTAGTCATGTATGCACGGTTGCACGCTTTTGTTGCATTAATGATCGTATCAATCGGAGCTGGGCTATTTTCAGGGATGCCTGTTCAACAGATCACTGAGACCATGCAAAAAGGAATGGCAGGAACACTCGGCTTCTTAGCCATTGTCGTAGCATTGGGCGCTATGTTCGGTAAAATTCTGCATGAAACAGGCGCATTAGACCAGATAGCGAATAAGTTACTTAACCTGTTTGGTGAAAAAAATGCACATTATGCTGTCGGTGTTGCAGGGCTGATTTGTGCATTACCGCTCTTCTTTGATGTGGCGATTGTCTTGTTAATCGGAGTGGTGTTTGCGGTAGCGAACCGTACTGGCCATAACGTTGTTCGTCTTGCTATCCCATTATTTGCAGGGGTTGCCGCTGCAGCAGCGTTCTTATTACCGGGGCCAACCCCAATGTTGGTTGCATCACAAATGGGCGCAGATTATGGCTGGATGATTTTAATTGGTCTGTGTGCTGCTATCCCAGGCATGATTTTAGCAGGACCTTTATTTGGTAAATTTATCAGTAACTTTGTTCATATTGATATTCCAGCAGATTATCAAGCACCAAATACAGAACATGGCAAAATGCCAAGCTTTGGATTTAGCTTGTGTTTAGTGCTTTTCCCATTGGTATTAGTGGGTTTAAAAACCATCGGTACACATTTAGTTGAAAAAGGAACCACGCTTGAGCATTGGTTAGAGTTTATCGGTCATCCTTTCACCGCATTACTGCTAGCGTGTTTACTGGCGATTTATGGCCTAGGTTTCCGTTATGGTATGGATAAAGAAAAGGTCATGGCAGTTTGTTCTGCAGCGATTCAACCAGCTGGGATCATTTTATTGGTGACGGGTGCTGGTGGTGTATTTAAACAAATTTTAGTGGATTCAGGTGTCGGCCCTGCGTTAGGTGACTCTTTAATTGGTGCTGGCTTACCGATTGCGGTTGCTTGTTTTGTATTAGCTGGTGCAGTACGAGTTATTCAAGGTTCTGCCACTGTTGCATGTTTAACTGCAGTAGGCTTGGTACTCCCTGTTATCAGTGAGTTAGGTTACTCAGGAGCACAGCTGGCGGCTTTAGCGATTTGTATCTCAGGCGGTTCATTGATCTTAAGCCATGTGAATGACTCTGGTTTCTGGCTATATGGCAAGTTTACGGGGGCGACAGAAGCGCAAACCTTAAAAACTTGGACAGTCATGGAAACTATCCTTGGTACGACAGGGGCAATCGTTGGTATGGTGTTCTTTATGTTCTTGTAATACGGTTCATAAAAACACACCAAAGTTAAATTCATTGAATGAAAACTTAAGCAAAGCGCCCACAATTAAGTGGGCGTTTTGCTTTATTAGCTCAAGCTAATTTTAGGAATAACAATTTCATTGTGATGCTGTGGGGAGTTAATGCGTTTAGCGTGACCCGATGATAATTCAATATGTGCTGTAAAAAATGAGGCTAACCCTAAGTCGTGAGTAGAAAAGAAAATAATTGATTTGTTTAATTTAAACTCTTGTTTCATTAATTGTAAGAATGAGAGTGCATCAGAGGTTGCCATAAATGATGTTGATTCATCTAAAAATAGCATGTCAGGTTGTTTTAATAGAGCAAGGACGAGCTGTAACTTTTGTTTTTCCCCGGTAGAGGCGGCGATGTCAGTGACGAGTGTATCGTCTAATGTTTCTTTACTTATCAGTAAATTCGGGCAACATAATTTGGTTAGTCGAACAATGATACTGTTATCGAATACACCGTAGAAATTAAAATTGTCACGAATGCTGCCATGAATGAATGCTGAAATACCATTATGGTAGGCAATTTTTTCGGTTAAAAAGGATTGGGAAATTTCATCGATACCAATACCATTGATTGTAATATCCCCTGATGAGTATTCTGAAGTTCCACATAAGGCTTTCATTAATGATGTCTTTCCTACTCCTGAAATACCCGTAATACCGATGACATCACCGGGTTTGGCTTCAATATTGAGCGGGTTAATAATCGTTTTACCATGAATACTAACGCTAAGATTTTTTGCACTAAAATGTGTTATTGAATCTGTTGTTATGCCATCTACTTTGAAATGAATAAGCTGATTGTTTTTTAACTGATCAATACTGGATTTGATATGAAATAGGTGCGTTTTTACGATAAATAAGCGATTAATCGCGCTTGTGATTGCACCAGAAAGTCGACCATTAATGATCATGACGGCAATTACGGAAGCTAAGCTTAAACTCCCTTCACCGATAGCCAAATAGCTAGCTATGTACATTACGATCATGGATAAAAACGTATTTACTTTGATAATTTCCATCCAATGGTGATTGGCCTCGCTTAGTTTTAATTTTATTTTTTCATCTTCATTAGTTTTTATACTGATGTACTGCTTAAAATGATCATCTCTGGCAAAACAAAGTTCATGTTTTTTTTGTTCTAATGAGTAGTACATGGCTGATTTTTCATAGTTTAAGGCATTAGCTCTCAGCATATTTTTGTAGGAAAGAAAGCGGACGTGCAGACATAAAAAGATAAGCCCAGCATAATAGCTCAATAGCAATAATGAATAAAAACCTAACATGCCAATAATGCAAAATGAAAATAAAATGGCTAACCCAATATCATAAATAATTTGTGGTTTAATTTCCCATATTTGTAAGATTGACGCTTCTGCTGTTCTTACCTTAATTGAAGCACTTTTACAGCTAGATTGTTTTAATAGGTTAACAAAATAACGATTAAAAATGCTGATATTAAGCTTTGTTTTTTTTATATTTTGTTCATGAATAATGTGTTTAATAAAAAACTCTAAACCAATAACGACAATGAAAATAAAACTAATATATAAGATTGAGCTTATGGACTCGCTATAAACGAGTCGGGAATTAAATAGGTTTGAATATAAAGGCAATAATAGTGCAAATACGATTAAAGGTAGTGAAAATAAATTTGATTTTGGTGTTAATTTAATCAATGATTTATATATATTCGCTTCATTGAGCATGTTTTCACGTGCAGAGAATGAAAATAAATGTTTATTTTCAATTAGTTGATGTGTTATCGCAGAATCGGTTGTTAGATTGGTTAGCTGGCCTCGATGATTTTTAATGATAATATATTTTTCATCAGTTATCTCCATAATAAACAGTGCTGGTAGCTTTCTTTCACTAAAATCTACAATAGAAACATATTAATAATTGAAAAAATCATTATCAATAAATTCGTTTATATTATTTAGTATATATTTATTGTCATACGAGAGTGTTGGAGGGGTAAATGGTTCTCCTAATATCTTGAAATATTGATTAATAACATCATGGAAATTACTTTCTTTCATTTTCTTCACTCTTCAGGAAGCAAGCGTTAATCCCTTGATTATCTTCAACCGGCTTTAATGCTTTAATGTGTACATTAGGTGTGTTTTTTTTAATTAACACTGTGTTATAGATGGTGTAGGTCATTGCGGCGTCAAAAGATATGTTATTTCCATAACTGCAATAAACATCAATAGATTTAACTTTTTTATTAACAATTAATTTCAAGGTATCGTGGCTAAACATTAATGATTTCACTATGTTATTGCCATTGCCATTGCCATTGCCATTGCCATTGCCATTGCCATTGCCATTGCCATCTACATCGCTACTATCGTTATTTATAGATGAGGAAGTTTCAGTATTGTTGTCATCAATTCCGATAAATGCAGTTTTACCTTTATTTTGTTCAGCTGCCATTGTACTCGATAACACATTGGCTAAGAGTACGGCCATGAGTAATGTCATGGTTGCGACAGCAGCAGATAATGCAGAAATAAAACCTAACATAGGGTCACCAAACGTTAAATGTCATGTTATCGCTAACTAATGCGGTTAAATAATGAAATACTGAAATCTCTTTACTTGAGATATAGAGCATCACCGGTAAGCCGTCATGCTCTGGAAGAAGCTCGGTATTTTGTTCAGGTGTAATTTGTACTGAATAATAGCGTTCTTGGTTGGTTCGTTCTCTGTCAGTGAAGGAGTCAGCGCTAATTTTTGTGACCTTTCCGCTAATGATTTTTTTAAATCCGGGGGAATTTACCACAATTTTTGCTGACAGTTTCGGTGCGATAAAGGGTCGATATTTCGCTAATATTTTACCTTCAATGACTCGTGTATCCTGTTGTTTTTTAATTACCATCACTAAATTAGAAGCTTCAACATAAGAACCTTTTTCTAAATCTTTTTCGATGCTTAGTACCACACCATTCGCTGGCGATAACACACTATTCGCTCTTATTTTATTGCGCAGTAAATCCATCTGCCCACTGTTTTCTAATTTCTCTTTTTTCAGGCGATGAAGGAGAGTTTCATTTTCTTGGATCTCACCGATAAGCCGCGCAGTATATTTTTTTTCTAGCAGTGAGATTTCTCGTAATAGCCCTTGAGCATTTAATTCTCCTGATGTCATCAGTGCGTTGGTACGGCTGAGTTCAGCGTTATTATTGAGTTTTTCAATTTCAGGAGCTCTTGCATTTTTTAATAATAAATCTTTTTTTTTCAGAATGTTAATCTGCTTTTCTAATTCACTAGATTCTTTAATTTGTGAGATATATTTATCTCGCAAATTGCTTATCTCCATGCGTAAGAGAATGTGGCCATAGAGTTCTCTATAGGCGCTTAATGTTTTACTCTGTAACCCTTTCGCAAAGAAAAAATATTCAGACTCTGTTTTTATACTTCCATCAAGGATCTTATTTAACAATTTTTTATTTTCTTCTAACTCATTAATACGTTCATTAGCAAATGTAACGAGGTTGGTTAATGTTTTTTCTTGATGAAAGACATCTAAATTCGTATAGGAAAATAAAATTTGCTCTTTCTCGACCTTATCACCAGTTTTTATCGCGAATTGGTTAATAAACCCAGACGCTGGGCTGACTATTTCTAGTCGGTTGGAGACACCTGAGATAACTCCCTCTCCTGGAGAGGATATTTCGATTTTAGCTAATAAAATATACCCAATAAATAAGGATGTGATACCGAGAAGTATTTTCACCTTTTTAGGTAATTGATTTAGTTTATTTAGATAACGTTTCAATTTCAGTTAACTTCCCTGTTAATTGGACATATTCCATTTTGTTTTTCATATCAGCAATCATTAACTCAGCGATGCGTCTTTCCATTGTTAACATATCAAAAAGTGTATTCACCATTTCATAGAAAGAGGACTGTGATATCTCATATTCCCTTTGTTGGCTATTAATTATTGAACGCATAGTCTTACGTTGTGCATGCAGCCCTGTAAGTTCAGTCGAATTTGAGTTAGCAATTAGTTTTAAATTTTTAATTTTAGCGGTTGATTCTTTATATTTATAATCTGCTTTTCCTTTTGTTGCTTCATACAGTTTTAGTTGAGATTTTTCGCTCAGTATTTTATCAAGGTCAAAAATATTTAATTTAACTTCCATTCCCATGTAAGATTCGTTACGGCTTCTAACTTGATCAATAAATCGTTCTTCAGCAATAACATTAACATTCAAGAATGGGTTTTGTTGATAAGCATTTTCTTTCATTGCCTCAGCTTGCATGCGCAGCAAGTTATATTCATTATTTTGTTGTGCATTTTCACTATCAATAACGGTTGCTTGTAATTTTTTTAATAGATTTTTTGGTACTTGTACACCTTTCGAAGGAAAGGTAATCCCAGATAAAAGCTCAATATTTGATTTATATTGTTCAATCTCTTTTTCTATATTCTGTAGTTCTGTTTCAATCCGTTGCATCAACAAAGAGGCTTGCTCAACATCACTGTATTTTGCTATGCCACTTTTATAACGGTGAGTAATGAGCTTGAAAATATTTTTAGCATTATTATTTAAATCAGCTGTTGTTTTTGTTAGCTCATTGAGGTAATAAATACCAATTAAATTATTTGTTGTTGCGGTGTAAAGTTCTTCTTTTTCTTTGTTTAGTGAAAGTGCGGAAATTTTTAATTTCAAGTTTTTCTCATTAAACCGGTGACTTAACGCAGTGTCATAGATTAATGAACTGGCAGTAATATGACTACTGGTACTCCCATCATGGCTTTTTGTTTTTCCTGATGCTGATATTTTAGGTAGATAATAATAATCTGTCTGTTTTGCTCTAAGGTTTTCAGCCTCTAATTCTAACGCTTTTATTTGAACTGGATTAGAATTTTCTAATACTCGGTTAATAAAGGTTTGAAAGTTTTCTGTGCCTTGATTGGCAAAACTATAACTTGTTGATAGTAAAGTTAATAATAAACCTAATGTGATAGGGCGCATATACTTAATCCATTGATAATAAGGTTAAAAGTTTCTTTCTGCTCTCAATGGTGTTTTCTTTTAGCCATTGCGTAGTTTGGTCGATTTTTAATATTTCTTCTGATATTTTCTCATTTTCATTTCTTTTGTTTATTTTTTCTTCTAATAAGTAAACCGCTAATTTTCTTTTCCAGTCGTCATCAGCGTCTTTTATTGACTGTAAAACGGCTAAGTGGTCTTGTACAGTGTTGGATAAAGTTAGGAGGTGTGACGAAATATCGGTCACAAGTTCATTACTTTCAGTCACAGAAATCATTTTTTGCGCTATAGTAATATTCACTTTCTGTAATTTGTTTAGGGTTTCTTGAATGTGATTAAGTTCTTCTGAGTAATTTACAGATGTCTGTTGTGCAGTTTTTTTATTTTCTTTTTGGTAAAAGAAATGAAAGAAATTCAAACTAACTAATAGCAAAACTGAAATAGAAACACCAAGAATGGACGTTAAGAATGCAAAAGACATTGAATTCAGTGCCATTGAGATAGATGAAATCATAGCATTCATTTTTTCTGAGATATCACCTTCTCCCCCAAGCGATGCTGAGATAGCAGTGATCATCCCTGTTAGGCCAATAAATGTTCCAATTAACCCTAATGATACCGTGACAGATGCAGATAATTTAGTTTGGTTTGAAAGCAATGTATAGTTGCTTTGTTTACTTTTATTAAAAAATCGATGAAATAAGAAGATAATTAAAGGGTAAATATAAATCCCAATCATCGTGTAGCTTATTTCAGGAGCAAGTAATAGACATTGCTGAACCATTTCACGTACTGATTGTAATAAAAAACAAGCGAGAAACGTTGCAGCATAAAAAAATAATCCAAGATAGTACATGTTATTTGTAATCCCAATAAATACATGAATTCCAACCTGGGCAATGTTCACTTGTTCCTTGTTTTAGAACAACCTCTTTATTTATTCCCAGATTTTTAATTAGTGATGCCATATAAAGAAGGTTATAGATGTTTTTTTCTTTACTGTGGCTGACTTTATCATTGATATAACCATTGATAATGATTTTTTTACTTTTGTTTTTAATTATTTCTTGTTTTATTAAAGGAATTTCACTTTTTGATAAATGAATGCCGCCTTTAAAATAAATTCGTTTATTTGGTATGTCTATTTTTGTTTTTTCAAAGTTTAGTTCTCCATAGTGAATATAAGTTTCTGCGGTTTTCATTCCGCTAAAAATAAATACCATAGAAACTAGAATAATTATGCATAATGTTCCACTTAGCCCATCAACCATTGGGGCGAGTTCTTCATCAGAGCTATCGTCATCGTTTTCCATATCTGATTCTTTCATTTTAGAAACAACGTTATTAATTCATGCTCATATTATAGTCGCTATTGCAATGAACTCACTTGAATTTGAGCTCAAAAAGAAAGGATGTCAGGCCAAATTATATTAGAAGGCGTTTTATTTTTAATTAAATGGATATAATTGTTTTTATTAACGCCAGCATGTGAGTATTCGCTGATGACCTCATTTATTAATATAATGATATAGAACATGAAAGATAAAACTATCACAGATAAATTAAAAAATATAGAAATCCAAAAGTTTAAAGTTCAAGGACTTGATTTAATTATCACTAAGCCAGATGGCTCTATTGAGAACATTAAAAATGGGTTGTCAGAAGTTATTTTAGGCAATATGACATTATCGACTGAGCAGGGGGCGATTCTTTCACAAGATGAAATTCTATCCTCAATAACCTTAAATGTGGGCGCCGATGCCGTTTATATCAAAGAGCAATTAACGAGTGATATCGTTGAATATGCAGATAATCAAGCCTCAAAAAATAAGAGTAAACAAATAGATGATGACGAGCAGCAAGATGATAATCGGCAAGATGATGAACAAAGTTTCAGTAAAAAATTGGCAGAATTAAATCAAAAAAATCAACAATTAGAAAAGACACTTCAGACCTTGTCTTCAGAGAAAGATGAAAAAGAAGTGTTATTAAGCTCATCATTGACAAAGCTCGCTGAAGCGAAAAAACAGCTAAATCAAAAAAGCAAAGTAGAAAAAGTACCAGTAGAAGACAGCGACTTAACCTTCTCTCCACCATCTGCACCTGTCGCTATGCCAACAAGTTCCTCATCATCATCCACTCAGTCTGCCAATAAACCATCCGCAACGCCCCAAATAGCTAAACCGATGGCACAGGTTTTTATTCAGGGAAAATTAAGCGAAGAGTCCGACTCAGGTAAAAAGGGCGATAACATTACGAATATTAATACACCAACATTTATGGGTGTCGTTTCTCTCGATAGTCAGGCTTATCTAACGATTAATGATCATAAGTACCCTATAACCGCGGATAAAGACGGGAAATGGTCATTAAAAATTACAGAACCGTTAGAAGATAAAATATATGAATACTCATTAGTTGCTTCTTCCGGTGATGGCAAGCCTGTCACCGTGAGTGGTCAATTTGAAGTGGACACGCAGTTTGATGACCTCTCTGTTAACCTTGATGGGCATTCAAATATTGAAACGACAGGAGAAAGGCTGACGAATAAGCAAGTTCCTACTTTTGCAGGAAAAGCTGAAGTAGGGAGCTCGGTAACGCTAACGATTTCAGGGCAAACATTATCGACAATTGCTGATGATAAAGGGGTGTGGCGAATTACAGTCGAGAAGCCACTGGCTGATGGTGTATTAGCTTATCAAGTTACTGCAGTGGATACAGCGGGTAACCAAAAAACTATCACTGAGAGTGTGACCATCAAAACATCAAAACCCGATGCTAGTGTACTGCTTGATAACTCAGCGGTTTTCTTGACCAATAAAGTCAAGCCAACGCTTACGGGGAAAACAGACCCCAATTCTAATATTATCGTTAAGGTGGCTGGAAAAGAGTACCTCACCAAAGCCAATGAGCAAGGCGATTGGTCACTCACCATCACTGATAACCTAGCAGATGGCTCACATGTATTAAACGTTACGGTAACAGACAATGTAGGGAATCAGGGCATATTTATCCAGAGTCTATTGGTAGATACTACCCCACCCGCCGCACAAGCGGCACTGACCGAAAGCAGTGACTCGGGGATCAAAGGCGACCATATCACCCAACAACAAGCGGTGACCTTGGCAGGGAGCACCAAACCACAATCGACGGTC
>NZ_JAMPOT010000021.1:0-171604 GCF_028480685.1 Providencia sp. PROV174 | reverse complement strand
CGGGAAAACATATTCTACGCAAGCAGACAGTCAAGGGAATTGGTCGGTGTTGATCACCTCACCGCTCACGTCGGGAAGCCATTCACTTAAGGTGCAGGTTACTGATATTGCGGGTAATAGTGAGAAAATCAGTGAAATACTGCATATCGATACTACCCCACCCGCCGCACAAGCGACACTGACCGAAAGCAGTGACTCGGGGATCAAAGGCGACCATATCACCCAACAACAAGCGGTGACCTTGGCAGGGAGCACCAAACCCCAATCGACGATTGTTATCCAATTTTCGGGGCAGGAGTACAGCACCATTGCAGACAAAGACGGGCAGTGGCAAATAACGTTGCCTGCGGTGGATAAAGACGGCAAGTATGATTATCAAGTGAGTGTGACCGATACCATTGGAAATGTTGGTACATCCAACGGTCAGTTCATTGTCGATAGCAATATTACACTGACCGTACATTTAGATCCTGCAAGCCAAGAAAACCCGAATACTTCGGTGACTTATTTAAAAAGACCACAAATTAGTGGCGAAGCTGACCCCGAAAGTAAAATTACGGCTGAATTCAAAGGACAAATTAAAACAGTTTATGCCGATAGCCAAGGAAAATGGTCTCTGATTTTTGATGTTGATGCAGATGTCGGTATGGATAATCACTACAAGATCACCGCAGAGGATGCGGCGGGCAACCAAGATACAATCAGTCAGAGTTTCACGTATCAACCCCCATCAGTGGGAGGTGGGGAAGCTGAATTTCCGATTCTTGTCGCCACATTAGACGCTGCGAGTGATAGTGGAAAGAAAGGTGATTATATCACCAATATTACAGCCCCTAAGTTTACAGGGTTCGCTACAGCGGGGGCTAAAGTGACACTGATCATCGGGAATGAACGCTTTTCTGTATTCGCTGATAACGTGACTGGAAACTGGGAAATTCAAGCTAAGGAGCTTGTGGAAGGAAATAACCAGTATCTTGTGACGGCTGAGCACCCGACAAATGGGCAAATAAAGGATATTTCTGGAAATATCTTTATTGATACGATATCCCCCACATTAACCGTTGAACTCGGCACAGAAGCGGATACTGGAACCAAAGGAAACTTTATTACGGCACATCGCAAACCTGTATTTACCGGAAAAAGTGAACCGGGTAGTGAAATTGTACTGGAATTAAATAATGAGTTAGTTTCAACAGTTGTTGATAACAACTGCTTTTGGAGTTTGACTTTACCTAACGAATTACCGAAAGATTTTATTGGTGACTATAAAATTGTTGTCACGGATGCGGCAGATAATCAATTCAAAAAAATGGGTACACTGGCGATTAATGTTAATCCACCAAAGATAACGAATGCGGCTTTAGCTTCACCGTGGACCCTAGGTAAATTTCATGGTGATAAATCGACTAATGACTTAGAGGCAACATTTACAGGGAAGGTAACCCCGGGTTCAAGTTTAAAATTTAAATTTAGATTGAGTAAGAAAGAGGAGCATGTTTTTTCCATTACCGAGATTGATAAAGAAGGAAATTGGTCTTTTAGTTTGCCCCCCGGTTTTCTTGTCGCGGATCGTCGTTATGATCTTGACCAAATGGTATTGGTTGCAACTTCGTCATCAGGAATTGTTACAGAGCAATCAATTGAAAAAAAAGGTATTCAAATCAAGGACAGTGTTTTAAATGTGACATTTCAAGTGGCCGCGGAGTCGAGCAGTACCGGAGAAATCAATAGCTCACTAAGTTCAAGCCGCTCGCCAAAGTTACAGGGAACGATTTCTGGGGCGTCGGATCGTGATGAACTCTCGGCCTCTATAATGATAGGAGGTAAACAATATAACGTTCTGCTAACGAATGGACGTAAAAAATGGGATTTTAAAGTCCCCGATGATGTTCAGCTTCCTTTAGGCGATGTACCTTATACCTTAACATTTAAAGATGTTTATGGCTCAGTAAGGGAGTTCTCTTCTTTCGTCACCATTAGTGATTTTAAATTTTACCTTGACCCTGATACCGATTCTGGGCAACTCGGAAACCATTATACTAACCATAAGCACCCGGTTTATAAAGGTAAAATAACCCCAGGCGGCATTATTTTAGCCAAGATGAATGGCAAAAGTTACCCTATCCAAGCCAACGATAGAGGAGAGTGGCGCTTTGAGGTGCCAGTTCAAGGGGATGGTGCCTACCATATTACCTTTATTCAAGATGATGGTAGCCTTACGACAGCGCAAACGACGCTCAACATCCTGACTACGGCGCCAACATTTAATGATTTTCATGTTGTTGATAAGCAGGTTCATGCGGGGACGCAAGTTGCGAATGTAACCAATCCTAAACTGGTTTTCAGTTATCATGGAAACATGGATTATTACCTGATAAACGTGAATGGAAAAACGACTCGGCATAGTAAGCTACAAACTAAATATAATGGCTCTAAAACGGTGTTTGCTAATGAGCTAGTATTACCTGACGGTGAGCATGTGGCAAAAATAACGGCATTTGATATCGCCGGTAATAAAACTGATCATGAAGTGATGATTAAAGTGCTCAGTGACGTGCCTGGAAAGACTGCCCCAAGTATTGAATTTGGTGTGAATGATAAACAATTAATTTCTGAAAAAGACGGAAAATTACTTTTCAACCAAAATGACTTAACACTCACTGGGACTACAAGTGTCGCAAGTCTGGTGAGCATCAAAGATACAAATGGAAAAATACTGGGTACAACGAAGGCAAATAACCAAGGAAGTTGGCAAATAAAATTACCCAACGACATTGTTCCTGTTGGTATTAAGGACGGAGAAAGTATTAAATTATTGGTTAGCGCAAAGGATTTAGTTAACCGTGAAACGCAGTTTGAGTTTGATTTAGTCTATGACATCTCCCCTCCTGAATTAACCGCAGTCTTAGACGATTCACTAACAAGTGATGGTATTATTCATGTTAACCAACCTACATTTAGTGGAGCAACTAAAGCTAACGCGCAAGTACGCTTGAAGATCAATGGAAATATTTATCATACGACTGCGGATCACGATGGTAACTGGCAAATTAAACTATCGGATAAGGAAGCACTTGCTGAGGGGGCTTACTCTTATGAAATCGAAGCGCATGACATACTTGGCCAAACTAGTATGCAACCCATATCGGGCGATTTTACGGTAAAAACTATCGCTTTGGCGACGGGAGAGTTAACACCAAACTCAGATTCGGGCATTCAGGGCGATAACTACACAAATATCAATAAGCCTATATTCACTGGAATAACTGAACCGAATGCGATAATTCGATTAGTTTTTGATAATAAAGTGGTTTCAGCTTTTGAAACCATTGCTAATGAAAAAGGGGAATGGTCAATTCACGTTAATACTGAATTGAGTGAAGGTGTTCATGATTATGTGATTTTTGCGATTGATAATATTCAAGGTATTCAAGGCCAAGTTTCAGGGCAATTGATTATTGATACATTAGCGCCCGATTTTCTTATTGGTGGGGTTTTTGACTCCACAGATTCTATAACTAAACAAGATATTGTAATGAATACTCCAACACCTACGTTTGCAGGGATTGCAGAACCAGGAACCTATCTACAATTAACTGTTGGTCAACAGGTTTATAAAGATATTAAGGTGAACCAATGTGGTGAGTGGGCGTTTACTTTACCTAATTCACTCACAGATGGCGAATATAATTATCAAATAAAGATAACTGATCTTGCAGGTAACGCAGGAACGCAACTTTTAACAGGAAAAGTAACAATAGATACGATACTACCTGATATGACTGAGTTTGGCTTAGATGTTAGTACTAATTCCGGCACATTAAATGATGCTGTAACAAATCATAGTCGACCCAAATTCAATGGGCTGACAGAGCCGAACGCATTGGTTGAGTTTACAATCAACAAAAAAACTTACCAAGAGAGTGCCAATGAAAAGGGAGAATGGACTGTCTCTATGACTGAAGCGTTGAGTGATGGCACTTATAATTACCGTATTGAGGTAAAAGATAAAGCAGGAAATGGTATGGTAAAAACAGGGCAAGTTACCATTGATTCAAAAGCGCCTGAACTTACTGGGCAGCTAGATGAACTAACGAATACAGGCGGTGAACAGAATGAAATTACCAACATTAAAACGCCAAAATTCAGTGGAGTAACAGAGGCCAATACCACCGTATTTTTAACTATTGATAACCATACCTATAAGCAAAAAACAAACGGACAGGGTCAATGGGAAATTACCGTGGCAAACCCACTTAATGATGGGGCCTACCCTTATGAAATTAATGTCTATGACCAAGCGGGGAATCAGGCACAGCTTAAAGGGAGTATTGTGATTGATTCAAGTTTACCAGATGCAGCCGTCACCCCTGCTCCCGTAGATAACACAGGGGGTAACCATGTTGATATCCCCCCAATAGATACCACAATGTTACCGATAGATATTGATAATCACTATTTTTAGGTAAACTAGAGCCTTACCATGGAAATGGTGAGGCTCAAGTATTTATAGATGATGATTAAAAGAGATAAAGCGTATTAGAGCAGGGGGTAGGTGAGATTTGACTGGGAATGAAAATTTTTAAATGCGAGTAAAAAATAAGGCACATCATCATAGCCGACTTCTTGAGCAATACGTGTCATAGGCATATTTTCTGTTCTCGATAATATCATCGCTTTATTCATTCGTGACATTAAGCTAATTTTAGAAAAACTGGTGTATTCACTGGCCAGTCGTCGTTTAAGCGTTGAAGAACTCATATGAAGTTTTTTCGCGATAGTATCTAAAGTATGGCATTGCTTACCTGCACTATGAAAAATTAAGTCATACACTTTATCTTTTATCGAGATATTTATTGATGCATATAATGTAGGGATAAATTCATTTACCAGTAAAAAAAATGACAAAATAAAACCCAAATGAATATGAATAATATCCTGGTTGGCAGTTGAGTTAACTTCTTTAATGGCAGAGTGAAATACATCTTCAATAATTGGGTTTTCTTGTAAGTTAGTACAACAAATTTGACCTATTGAAGATGTTTTTTTCTTATTAATAAATAATGCAGATTGTTGTTGATAAAAAGATTTTAACATGTCTGTGGTCATTGGAAGTACATCCACAGCGAGTAGATTGTGATTATCACGATTGATTATCTCAATTGAGGATCCTTTGGGGAGAAAACAGATATCTGAGGCTATCAGTTTTTGCCATGGGCCTTCTTCTATTCGCATATCAATTTCACCCGAGCTCAGTTTAAAGAGTAGGGAGTGAGTGAGGTAAAAGCTATTTTTTATTTTATTTGATAGCGTTTCAATATAGGTATGAAACGATTTTACACAGAAATTAGTCGACATTTTTGAACCTAAATAAATATTACCTACGATTGCGACCGTAAAAATATTCTGGTTGTGTCAAAGAATTGTTCACGGTTTCCATTTTTTAACAACAAACCCTGAGCTTGCATAAGCTGCAAAGTGGTTTGTCATTACCTCCTTGTTTTATAAATCGCAGTGTATAGCGATATGGTTTACTAGAAGGAACGCAGGGATACTAATTTTATGCGGTGTATATTGATTTAATTAATGGTCACGATTTTTTATGTTTTTTAGAAGGAAAAATAAATTCGTAATTAGTCAGTAGTATTCCGAGAGTGATGTTTTTAATTTGTTGTTTTTATTTGAAATAATTATTTTAGCTCTAAAATTGGAATTGGACTTTTAGAGTGACAAAAAGATAAGTAAGAAAAAAGCTAAAGTGAAATAGCCACTATTAGGCGATAAATATTAAAAATAGTAGTAAATAAAAAGGCAGGGTACGTTGAAAATACCTCTGCCTTATCGTGCATTGAGTCAGTAATTAATTTAATATTTGGCTTAACTGACTATATAAACCTTGAGCACTCTTTTTGTACCCTTCAACAGAAAGGTGAACATTATCTGGGCGGGCTAAATCTTGAGCTGCCCATGTGCGAATTGAACAAGGGCCACCCATAAAGGCTTGCCAGTCCCAAAATAACGTATTTTCCTGAGCAGCAACCGTCTTTTGAATTTGTATCACACTCATTAGATTCACAGGCATTTGAGCTTGGCAACTAGCTGCATTATTAAATTTAAGTGAATCATTCGGGCCGATAAGCAAAATAACGCTGTTAGGCATTTGTTGGCGAATTAAGCGGATTTTAGCGCGTAAATTTTGCTCATAAGCGGCTAAATCTAACGTATCATTAAAAGCTTCATTGGTTCCATAAGCTAAAATCACCATATCAGGCGACATTTGCGCTAAAGTTTCGCTCCATTGTGGCTGCCATTTATCTGCCATACTTAATGTTGCACCATTGAGCCCAAGTGCTGAAAGCATCACTCCTGGTTTTTGTGAACGCACTAACCACCCACCAATTTTTAACCCATTACCTTTATTAACAGTAACCTGAACGGGAAGTTGGGTATTTACAGGGGATGAAAATACCCACTGGTTACCCGTGGCTGGCAATGCAACACTGGGAGAAACAGTAGGAGCGACACGCATTTGTGAATCACCTGCGCTTTGATAGAGAGTCTGTAGCTGGTAAGCCCCTAGCGCAGCCTGTAAAGGCTTGAGCACTACTTTGCTGTTGGCAGTTTGCGGCTCGGCGATTAGCCCACCAAGTGGGTAATCAAAGCGCTCATCTTTACGGCTGGAAGCCAGAGACCACTCCTTCTTTTCGCTTGTGCGATTAATGGTTGCGGTACGTTGCCCCGGCACTGAAATAGGCGGAATAAAACCTGGGCCAGCATCCCCATAGCGTTGCTGGAACAAGGTTCTTAAATTGCCACTGAAAAAGTCAGCGGCGGTGTGTGAGTCACCAATTTGGACGATATGCACTTGTTGGTTGCCTTGGCGTAGCTTTTTCGCCAACAGTGGCAAATTAGGTTCGGCGTTATTGATCAACTGCCCTTGTGCAACCGCAGGCTGGCCTTTGGGGAGGCTAGTCGTACGTGTTTTGTCTGATGTGTTCTGGCAAGACAATAAGCCCAGCGATAAAAGCGCAATCACGCTACCCGCCAATATTTTGGACTTAGCTTGACACAGTTTGTTCAGTTTCATGAGGTTCCTTTTCTTCCTCTTCTTCGAAATGAATGAGTGAGAATACTTTTTCAGCAATCAATTGTTGGCCTTTTCCGCTGAAATGGATCCCGTCACCACTTCGCAATTTAATTGTACTGCTTGCATCACCGATATAGTCAGAATAGGTATCGCCTTTATATTTAAAGACATCATTGACAGAAAAGTAAATTTCGCCGTTATCCTCAACTTCAGATTGGTAGAGGCTACTCAAGAATTTCATACCATCGGAGAGCGTATTTTTACGCATATTAGGGGGGCCAACCCAAATAACATCAACATTGTGCTGGCGAGCGGTCGATATTATATCACTAATCCGTTCACGGTACACTTTTTCCCAATCTTCACTTTTAAATTTGACGTATTTATAACCCGTTTGTGGTGGCATATCCCAAGGGTCATTAGGGCCTAAAAAAACGACGAGAACCTTAATGTTCGGGTTATCATTCAATGCCTTGGCAATGGTTTGTGGCCAATTGAAAAAGCGTGGATATGCTAATCCTGTACTTTGTTTGCTTAGATTAATGCTATCAATATTATATTTTTTCAAGAGCATGTTTTTAACATGTGGAGCAACACCTTGCATCATGGAGTCCCCCGCAAACAGAACTTGTTGGCCTTTTTCGATATTGGCAACATGTTTTGGCACGATTGGCTGATCTGTTTTGATAGTAAAACCACCAAAGTTAATTTTGGGGTTTTTCTCCCTAGCTTGTGGCCGTTTCAGGCGTTCAGGGAAGGTAATCGATAAGCTTTCAGCTGGGTAAACATAGCCATTCACAAAATGAAGACCAACTTGAAACCCGGTGGGAAAACTGAGTGCTTTGTCTTTATTGGCCAATGCGATTTCTGCCGCTTGATTGTCCTCTTGCGCTTTTTGCCCTGATGCGTAGTAAGTAAATAGGCTTCCAGCTTCAAGTGCACCATCATGTAAATAAGCTCCGTAATCCCAGATAGGATTACCCGACATTTTTGCCCATGGGGTATCTTGATGATATTTCTGCTGCCAAAATCGTTCTAGTGAGCTTTGATTCAACCAAATTAATAATAGGCCGGCAACGAGGACAATAAATAAAATCTGCCCAACCTTGATGAGGGTATTTTTAAACTCAGAAGTTAGCATAAATAAACCCCGGCATACCTGAAGGAGAAAGCATAAACATAATGGTTAGAATAATCGCGAGCGGAATAGGGTAATAATACCAAGGAATAGTTTGGTATTTTTTCGCCACATAATGGTAGCCTTGTACAAAATAAGGGTAGGTAATCAGTAGTAGCCAAAATGCGACTAATAATCCCAAGCTTGCATTAATAGAAGCGATAAAACCAGGTGCAGTGATTTGATTGACTATTAGCAGTGCATCATCAAATGAGGCACTACGAAAGAAGATCCAAGCAAAACAGACGAAATGGAAAGTAATAATACGCGAAACCCAAACTGATAATGTTTTATTAGGGATCACTTGAGTCCATCCTAATTTTTCCATGCATAAACTCTTAAGATTGAGTAATACAATCCCTAATCCATGAATGGCTCCCCATACCACAAATGTCATTGCAGCACCGTGCCATAACCCTGAAATGACCATAGCAAGGAATACATTAGTGTTCATACGACTAAAACCTTTGCGGTTACCGCCAAGGGGAATATAAATGTAGTCGCGAATAAAGGTTGATAAGCTGATATGCCAGCGAGCCCAAAACTCTTTTAAATTTGCAGCTAAATAAGGCGCATTAAAGTTAACAGGAACTCTAAACCCTAATAATAACGCGATGCCCGTCACCAGGTTGGTATAACCAGAGAAGTTAAAGTAAATATTCCAAGCATACGCATAGGTTGCTATTAGAATCTCTCCCGCACTGTAACCCACAGGGGCATCAAAGACAGGGTTTACAAAATTTTCAGATAAGTAAGAGCTAAATAAAAATAATTTCACCAGTGCTAATGAGATAAGCAATATGGCTTTTCGAGGATCTAAAACCTCACGGCTTTCAGCTTGTATTTGAGGAAGAAAGTTCTTCGCACGATTGATTGGTCCCGCGACGATACTTGGAAAAAATGCAAGGTATAGTGTTACGTCAAAGAAATCAGCTTTAGGAATTTCTTTGCGGCAAACCGATACGGTATAGCTTACCGAGTGGAATACATAAAAGGAGAGGCCAAGAGGTGCGAGTATCTCCAATATAGGAAGGCCAACACTAAAACCAAATTTGTCGAGTGTTTGCTGGATAGTCTCTTGGAAGAATGAGTAATACTTAAAAGTGGTAAAGAAACCAATAATGACGGCGGTAAGAATACCGTATATCCATCGACTAGAGAGCCAATTAGTTGCCACATTGGTAAGCAAATAAATGATCAGTGTGTAGCTAAATAAAATATAAGCAAAGTCAGGGCTAAATGAATAAACAAAAAAATAGCTAGCAGTGATTAATAAGCCATTCTGTAGTTTTGCACTGGGCTGACAACCCCAATAAATAAGAAAAAAAATTAAGAAAGAGCCAAGAAACTCAAAAGAGAAGAAATTCATATTAGACTCAAAGATGTTAATTATTTTGTTAGAAGGTGAGGGTATATGATATTTGATCTCTTTTTCTATGCAATCAGAATATTGCTTGTCATATTGCTCGTCATATTTCGAATGGTGACTTTGTTGGCTACGTTCAGCTACCCTAGTCACATACTTATGTATGCTCCTAGGGATAGCCTCTCTTGCCGCCTTGCCACCACTCGAACTATTTAGAGCAATAGAGTCAATCTAAAAAATAATAAAAAAATCCACTTAACGAAGTGGATTTTTTATGTCTTGTACCTGGTGATACAAAATTAAATGCGAGTGGCTGCTCTTTGTTGAGCTTGTGTAATCAATTCTTCATTACTCGCGTACATCTCTTGTAAATAGCGGTTATAGGTTGAACCTAACTCTGAATATCCTTTCATATCATTGATTAGCTTTTTAGTATCTAGCTCATCTTTTGATAGACGTTGCTTTGCTCGTGAAGTACGTAGTGACTCATAAGCATTATGGGTATTCATGTTCTTCATGTAAGCAGTTACGGTATCTTCTACAGAAGCATAGGAAGAATAGCCTTTGACTTTCCCTTGCTTAGTTTGGCAGCCGCTACCGCAGCGCATACCAAATAAATTACCGTTTTGCAGTGCGAGTTGTGAAGTACCCCAGCCAGACTCTGTTGCTGCTTGTGTTGCAACTAAGTGCGTTGGCATGATGTCGACACGACTCAATAGTTTGTCCCAATTTAAACGTTTTGGGTTACTACATTTCATACCATAACTATTACAGATTTGCTCAAGACGGCGCAATTCTTGGGCGCTCCACTTCTTGTTAGCTCGTACTGATAACAACCAAGTACGTTCAGCCATGATCTGCTTATTCACTTTTTCAATAACAGGGACAACCGTTTTCAAAAATGCTTTCTTTCGAGGTGTACCAGAAGGGTATTTACGTAAATCAGGGAGTGAGGTTTTAGCCTGACTTACATTCTGTTGCACAGTTTTATTAGTATACTCTTTATTGAGCATTGTGCTGGTACTGGTGGAGCCCATACTCAGGCTCGAAAATAAAAGTAAAAATAAGAAAGCGAAGACGGCGTTTGTCCTCATCGTTCGAGAGGGCATTTGCTTCTCCTAAGTATCTCTGAACAAAATTCGAGCGAATATTAGCAGATTAATTTTTTACGAGCTACATTTATCCGGGTGACATTAGGGAAATTTCTGTATTATTTTGTAGACTTTTTTATATTATTATGAATTTACTGATTTTAATTGGTATAAAGTTTCTGTTGATATATTTTCACATGAAGAATGATAAATTAAACTGTTTATTTCCGTAACGCCTTGGCTTTACTTAAGTCAAATCTGAGTGAAAAACACACAATTCATGTAGTTATTATAGGGTTATTTTGTCTGAAAAATAAGCAGTTGATAGGCTGTTTTTTAATCAAAATGAGTTCTCCATCGTTTTATTAAAGCCTATCGATGAGACAAAAGTGAAATTAGATTATTATCTGCAAATGAGTAAAAAGTGACATTTACCTTAAGTTTTAAGTGCGGTAATGTCAGAATAAAGTCCTATAGGGTGAGTAATATGGATATCACAAATAGGCCTTAAGGCTTTAAAATTTGTTGCAGTAAATCTTGTTGCTTCGCATCTTCCGCCAGCTGTGGAAAATCTGCCACTGTCCAATAAGAGGTTGGTTTGGGGAGCTGTTTCATGTTACCAGTAGGGAGCAAACGCAGTTGTGCGAGTAATGACAAATCATATTTGAGATAGCGATCAGGCAACGTTAAAAATAAGCTTTCAGATGGCATAATTTGTGGGGGCATCAGAGGATAACGTTGGTCACTTGTTTGGTAATCCCTTGTTAAAACAAGAAATTTCTCCGGTACTCTACGGTAACTGTTCCACCATAAGCCATCTACGCTATCAAACATTTTGCGGGTTATACTTTTTTCTTTGCTACCTAGCCGCTGAAGTGCTCGTGGAAGAATATTTTCCATTGATTGAGAATAAGTGGCTAAAGAGTCTGCTCGGCCTTGTAGTATCAAAGTTAAGGCGAGACGGGAACCAAGTAAATTTGAGTACAGGTCTTCAGGGGAAAATGCGGAAATCCCTTCGGAAAATCCCGGTACAGATTGATAACCATACCACTGCGCAATTTCATGCCATACTGCGAGCTGGAAAGCCAGTTTTGCGGCTAAGTAGGCGCTTAGGGTATAACGTTGGTTGGCAGACTGTGGTGGTTCAAATGCACTGAAATGAATTTGTCTATCTGCTAACTCTTCACTAAGTGACAGCGACCATTGTTGGCCAAGGCGTGGGTAAATTTGGCTAAATAAGTAAAAAGTATAATCTGCAGTATCTCTGACATGGGAAATATCAATAAACCCGCTTTTATCCGTATAGAGTAAGCCTATTTTTTCATTACTGAGCCCCATTAATGCTGCAGAGGCACCTAAAAAGCTGTCATTATAATGATGTTCACCGAGGCTATCTGCTTCAACGATATTATCGATAGTGTAAAATGGGACTGGTAATCCCCACAGTTCAGCTTGCAAGTTGTAGCCAAAAGCACAGCAAGCGCGCAAACCTTGTGGAGGAGCTAAGGAAGCAACCACAGGCCAAGCTTGTGAGGCCGCTTCAAAAGTATAGGGGGTAATTACAGGCTCAATGGCAGGCAATTCCAGTTTGTCATGACTTTGGCAGGCGGCTAATAAAAGCGCAATCCCCATTGCCAGAACCCATTTGAACATTAAAATGCCTCCCCAACCTGAAAATAAACCCCTGTGCTGTTGCGGCCGACACCTAAATCCAAGCGAACATTCATTCTTGGTTTAAATTCAAAACGGTAGCCAACACCTACGGTGGGCAACCAATGCCTTTGGCCTAAGTCGGATGCAGTATCGCTCATGGTTCCTGTGCCTAACCAACCAACAACGCCATGGCGCCAATCGAGTTTATGGCGGAGTTCTATTTGGCTGGTGAAAATATTGTTATCGCGATAACGGCCTTCGTAATACCCGCGCATGCGGTTACCATTACCAAGTAATGATAGCTGGTTCCACGGTACATTTCCGCTTGAAAACCTTGCATAATTGTCGAATGCAATAACAGTTTCTTCGGCTAAGGCATGGTAATAGGCATATTGTAATTGGGTGGTTTGGAAGCGTGTATCGCTACCGAGGCTAGGTGTAAAATAAGTATAAACGGCCTCAAAAGTTTGACCATGATGGGCATTGGGCAGGAAATCTCGTGTGTCATAACTGTAATATGCACTGATGCCTGAATTTAACACCGAACGGCCCCCAATTGACTTGGAGAAATACTGTTTCGCACCATCATCAGGATCGCTGGCATTGATTGATGAGAAGTTCCAACCGAGCCCAACATAAGTAGAATCAGCCAGTTGGTATAAGGCTCTTGGAGTTATTTGGAACTCTTGAGAATGGTACTTTTCTTTATTGTGATCGTTTTTCCCTGCAGAATATCCCTTACCCCAATAATAAGTGGGAATATTGTTAATGGTACCGGAAACAAATAACCGCCACTGGTCGTTATCAATAAAATTATAATTGGTAAAATTTAATCCAAATGCGCCGGTCGACGATGCAAAACCGCTTAATCCAATAGAAGATGGCTGGGTTTGTTTATCTTCTTTATCTATTCGATATAAACCAACCAGTGCGGTGCCAATACCAATGCCCATTTCGGGGGTATAAAATGGTCCTGGCAATATGCCCCAATCAACAGTTTTATTTTCATCAAAGCTATTTTCTCCACCGAGATCGTTTAGCCAGCCATCGATTTGCTGGCGGTCAGGAAGAAAATCTGCTTTAGCAGGAAAAATAATAAAAAGGCTGAGCAAGGCCAGCCTTTGAATAATTGCCGAATGCCACATTAAAAACGGAATTCCCCAGATACAAAGAAGGTATTACGGTTATTAAAACCGAATTCAGTGAGCACATTAAAATTACGCGTAAACTCGACACGAGCACCGACAGTATTATTCCATTTATGAGCAAGATGTTGTTTTACATCGAATTTCATGCCAGGGTCATCTAGGGCATTAATAAAACCTTGAAATGCCGGCGGTAAATCGAGTTTATTTACATTCCCTTTAAAGCGTTGGGTGATGTCTTGGTACATGGCACCAGTCCAAATTTGAATTTTTGTATCACCTTGCCCATCAATTAATGGATCAAAAGTGAATTGATAACCAATACGAGGGGAAATTATTAAAGCTTTAATGTCACCATCTAAAACATCAAGGTTAGTTTTGGTGTAGTTTAAATCTAATGTTGTGAAAAAGTCGTTATAACCTCCGGCTAAAGTAAAACCAGCACCATAAGTTTTTCCTTTGAAATCTAAATCAAAAGGTTGATCTTTAAGTAAAAAATCTAAGGATAAACCACCTAAACTACCGCCGTTTAATGTAGTATGTGATTTGCCTTTAGTGTGGCCATATAACCCGTAAATGTTTAAAAAAGGAAAAATCCAAGAGTCTATCTTTAGAGTGTGTGTTTCACTTTTTTGTCGTGTGTGGCCTGCATCAATACTTAGCGCAGCGGCGGTATCTGGGTTTTTAGGCATAATAAACCCGATTCTATCCACCACAATATCTTGGCGCATATTCATATAACCATAACTTGCCCCAAATGGTTCTGGTAAATCATACCCTCGAGCACGGGCTTCATCACCCCAAATCGGCAGTACTCGTGACTCTGTGGTAGAAGAACGAGTAATGCCGCCTTCGCTATTATTTTGTGGTACTCCAGACTCACTTACAGAGACTGAAAATAATGGACGATCGCTATCGGCAAAGCTCACAGACATGCTCATAATAGAAGAAAGGATCAGTGCAGTACTGAATTGAATGCATTTCATAAAATTGGCTCAATATTTGGACAATAAAGAAGTGTAATAGATAAATTGTTATTAGTCGTACAGTGATGATTGGAATTCTATCATTAGAAATTTATTATTAGATGGCGCTTAATGCTTTTTTGTTGATAAGTTGAACTAAAGAAATGTGCGTTTATTATCTATTTAAGATGGCTATATGAAAGGGATAGAGCAGGTGCCGATATAATAAACAATACCAGCACTGAGCAGGCAAAAGGCTATTTTTTAGTTTGCTGATGAAACTTAACTCGCTCATGAAAATAGGCTTTCAAATGGTCTTCTAATTGGTGAATTTTTTGTTCTAAAGCATCCACAAAAACGTCATCATTATTCATATCAAAAACACGCTGCATTGCGAGGTCATCGACATATTCTTTTTGTGCTTTGGTTAAATCAGCCATATTTGAATTACCTTTATTGAAATAGGACTTTTGCTTCATCAATATAAAGCAAATTAAAGAAAGAGCATTATTGTGCCTCAGCCAATACCGTATGAAAAGTAGAATAACTGATTGTCGAATAATGATTATTTATTAACTTAGTTGCAATACGAAGGATCAAATCACAATCTCAGTTTGTTAAGAATAATCACAATATTCTTAATGAATATAAGCTGATATCCTCGCCACAGTCACTTATTAATAGGTCTGAAAATGAATAATAAACAACACTACCTTGATACCGCAGCAGGTGAGGGCGAGAAAGAAGCATCAATGATGGTTGCTATTCCTGGTTCTGAGCTGACGTCTTTATTACTTGAGCAGCGTTTAGAAGAACAAACTTATTTCACCGAGGGTGAGATAGATTACATTCCAGAGGATGGCGGTTTTTTCTTTAGCTGTAAAAAAGATGAAGAAGAATTACGTTTTTATATCGCTTTAGTGGATAGCGACCCTGAATATACCATCAACCCTTATTTTGCCACTGACCCAATCAGCCCTGAGCTGTATGCAGAAGCAAGTGCTGCCCCCCAAGCGGTGATTGTTGAGTGCTTATTTCAAGGGCAACCATTAGTCAATTATCTGCAGCAGCTAAAGATTATTCAAATCTTGGTACCCGATTTATTACTGGGCTTGGATATTTCTGCCGCAGGGAAAGTATTTACTCGTGAGTGGCTTAATTTCCAACTCATTGATGATTTGATGCCAAGCATTGATTCTTTGTATGTTGTTCATGCTATTTATGACCAAGAAGATAACGAAGACAAGCCGGAAGAAGAGCGTGCGCCGACCATGTATTGGTTCCACACTCACGGCTTGGCACGTTGTGGTTTATCAGAAGCAGAAATTATTATACCGCACCCGATTGCTTCTTATTATGGTATTCCCGAACTGTTTTGGAGCTTCGTGAATAACAGCATTACTCACGGAAAAATCGTGTTTAATGAGCCGATTTTTATTGGACAAACCCAGGTGGGCTATGAATATTTAGTTGCAGTACCGTTTGAAGAAGGGCTGCTACATGTAGGTAAATCCACACCCATTGATGATTTAAAACCGCTAGAAGAGATGAGTTTCGAGTTTGGAGATGCATCATCAGAGCGTTTTATGGGAGATTGGCATGATAGAGACGAATCTCATCAACATCCTTCAGCCATGTTATTCCGTGTAACACAAGAAAACCCAACCTTAGAAAGCTTCTTTGAAGGGTTTGAAGATCAAAATGCCATGATGTTTATGCGTACTGACGAAGAAACGGCCGATATGTCTCGCAAAGCTAAGTTACGTTGGGAGTATTTCACTCATATGTTAGATAACTACGGGCCAAAACCGGTTGCTCAGAAGAAAGGTTTTTTTGCCAAATTCCTCGGTAAAAACGAGGAAACTGAAGACTCTGAATGGCGCTTTTTAGTGAAATGCGGTATTGGCTACCATGATGCGGAAGAAGATTTCGATGGTCATGAACATATGTGGTTTGAACCCGTTTCTTGGCATGGTGACCAATTTGAAGGGCGCTTAATAAACCATCCTTTTTATGTGAAAAATATGCAAGAAGGGGAAGTTTACCCATTAACACGTGATGATATTACGGACTGGACAATTTATTTCCAAGACGGCAGCTATACCCCAGATACGATATATAAACTGCTAAGTGGTACTCAAGTTCACTAACTCGTCATACTTCAAGCTGCATGGGTGTTGACTGCACTTAGCCAGCCGAATCACATACTTATGTATGCTCATCGGTCTGTCTTCGCTTGTCGCCTACATGCAACTTGAATTATTTAGAGTATATATTTGTCATACTTCAAGCTGCATGGGTGTTGACTGCACTTAGCCAGCCGAATCACATACTTATGTATGCTCATCGGTCTGTCTTCGTTTGTCGCCTACATGTAACGTAGAGTACAAAGGTTTATGTTAGACTGGGCGCGCAATGCGCCCAATTTAATGATGAAAGTTTAACGCCATGAATGAATCCGAGCTTTACCAATATGCCTTATTTATGCTTTCCCGCCGTGATTACGGTAAAGCTGAGCTATTTGCCCGTATGAAACGGCGTATGTATGAAAAAAATGAAGGCATTATTGACGAGCCTTTAATTGAATTGGTGCTTGAGCGGTTAAGTGAGCAACATTTTCTTGATGATGACCGTGTCGCAGGGTTATTAATGCAAGGTTTTCTGCGCAAGGGATACGGCCCATTGCGGATAAAACAAGAAATGCGGCAGAAAGGTTTTCCTGAAACAATTGTGGAAAAGCATTTTGCCACTTTAGATGTAGACTGGTTTGAAAAGGCCGCATGGGTGCGCAATAAGAAGTTTGGGGATAGCATTCCTAAAGATTTTAAAGAAAAGAGCAAGCAAATTCGTTATCTGCAATATCGCGGCTTTTTTGGTGATATGATTTATGAGTTATTTAGTTAATCAATTTTCCTCTTTAATGTGAAAAACATTACATCGCTAAACAAAGCTGATTTTCCTATTCTTTATTAATATTTGGGGCTATCGGCTGTAAATGGGCGCCCAAAATAGATTTTTTATTTATTTCTCTTGTGTTTTAACGCATTTCTATATTAAAAATCATCTGCTGACATGATCATTGTCAGTGAATTTTGCTTAATAATTAGGCAGAGTAATTTTTTTTATAATTACAAAATAAGACAGGCAGGAGAAATAAATGATTGAGCTCTTAATCGGCGTAATTGTCGCCATTGGAGTTGGGCGTTATATCATAAAAGGATATTCCGCAACGGGAGTGTTAATGACCGGGGGTATTTTACTTCTGATCATTACCGCTATTATGGGAAAAAGTATTTTACCAGGTTCTGTTCCGACGACGGGGTGGCGTGTAACAGATATCTTGGAATACATAAAATTCCTATTAATGAGCCGAGGTGGCGACCTTGGTATGATGATCATGGTGCTATGTGGGTTTGCATCTTATATGACTCATATCGGGGCGAATGATGTCGTGGTGAAAATCGCATCTAAGCCATTAAAAATGATCAACTCACCTTATTTGTTGATGGTTGCTGCTTATATTGTGGCATGTTTGATGTCACTAGCCGTTTCCTCTGCAACTGGCCTCGGGGTATTACTGATGGCGACGCTATTCCCTGTCATGGTGAATGTCGGGATCAGTCGTGGTGCAGCAGCGGCAATCTGTGCATCGCCAGCGGCAATTATTTTAGCGCCAACGTCTGGTGATGTTATCTTAGCGGCAAAAGCAGCCGAAATGCCATTAATCGACTTTGCATTTAAAACGACCTTACCGATTTCTATCGCGGCAATTGTGGCAATGTCAATCGCCCACTTTTTCTGGCAGCGTTATCTCGACAGAAAAGAAAATGTCACAACTGAAATGTTAGATGTTAATGAAATTAAAACCCATGCACCTGCTTTCTACGCTATTTTACCTTTCACACCGATTATTGGTGTTTTAGTGTTTGATGGCAAATGGGCGCCTGAATTGCATATTGTTACTATTATTGTTGGCTGTATTATTTTGGCAGCAGTCATTGAATTTATTCGTAGTTTCAGCGCTAAACATGTCTATAGTGGCTTAGAAGTTTGTTACAAAGGCATGGCAGAAGCATTTGCAACGGTCGTGATGTTATTAGTGGCAGCAGGGGTATTTGCACAAGGTTTAAGCACGATTGGCTTTATTAAAGGGCTAATTGACCTTGCTCAATCATTCGGTTCAGGCGCTATAGTGATGATGATCGCACTGGTGGTGATCACGATGTTAGCCGCGATGACAACGGGTTCGGGTAATGCCCCATTCTATGCATTTGTTGAGTTAATTCCTCACTTAGCAAAACAAATGGGGGTCAATCCAGCTTATTTAGTGATCCCAATGCTGCAAGCCTCTAACTTAGGGCGGACATTATCGCCTGTATCAGGGGTTGTCGTGGCTGTGTCTGGTATGGCAAAAATCTCTCCGTTCGAAGTGGTGAAAAGAACGTCAATCCCAGTATTAGTTGGATTGGTTGTGGTCGTGATTGCGACAGAAATATTAGTGCCTGTCTATCTGTAAAACTTCAGTTTTTCAGATAAAAAAAAGGGCTGAACGAATCATTCAGCCCTTTCTCGAATTAAAAATTAAATACTTTATATCTAAAATTTACTCTTTTAATTAATTGCGAAATTATTTATTTACAGAATAATTATGTGGTATTTGTTTTTTTTACGTTATTAACGAGATCTACACCAAAAAGTTGAAAAAAATAGCGTAATTAAATTAGGTACTGTTGCTCATTTAATGCAAAATCTGCACATCTTATTTTAATAACGTTAATGATGAAGAACACAAGATGAGCACAATTGAAAAAGCAGTAGTCGCAGTCGATAAACCTGCCAGTAAGTGGACCTATAAGGATTTTACTTGGGTACTTTCTTTATTTGGAACCGCTGTTGGCGCAGGTGTTCTATTCCTGCCAATTAAAGCTGGTGCAGGGGGGTTTTGGCCATTAGTTGTATTGGCAATAATTGCCACTCCAATGATTTGGCTGGCCCATAAAGGGTTAGCCCGCTTTGTTTTATCTTCAAAAAATCCCAATGCGGATATTACCGATACGGTCGAAGAGCATTTTGGTAAAATAGGCGCAAATATTATTACCTTTGCCTACTTTTTTGCTATTTACCCTATCGTATTGATTTACGGTGTGGGTATCACGAATACGGTTGATTCATTCCTAGTCAATCAATTAGGTATAGATCCACTACCACGATGGTTGCTGTCTGGCGTGCTGATTGCTGCAATGACAGCTGGGGTGGTATTTGGTCGTGACCTTATGTTAAAGCTCACGTCTCTAATGGTTTATCCTTTGGTCTTTATTTTATTAGCTTTGTCATTGTATTTAATTCCTGAATGGAATATGTCAATGCTAGAGGTGGCACCAGACTGGAGTTCAATGCCAGTGGTTGTTTGGATGGCGATCCCCCTTATCGTATTTTCATTTAACCATAGCCCAATCATCAGCCAATTCACGAAAGACCAGCGCCAACAATTCGGCAATAATGCTATTGTGAAAACAGATATGATCACTGGCGGTGCTGCATTAATGCTGACTGGCTTTGTGATGTTTTTCGTTTTCTCTGTGGTGTTATCATTAAGCCCTGCTGAACTTGCTGTTGCGAAAGAACAAAATATCAGTGTGTTATCACATATCGCGAATATCAATCCATCGCCAATCTTGTCCTACTTAGGGCCGATTGTTGCTTTTGCTGCGATTGTATCGAGTTACTTTGGTCACTTCTTAGGGGCTCATGAAGGTTTAGTTGGGTTAATCAAGTCTCGTTCTTCTTTCTCTGTAAAGAAAATTGAAATGGCATCCATGTTATTTATTGTGATTACAACGTGGATTGTGACTATTCGTAACCCAAGTATTTTAGGCATGATTGAAACGATGGGGGCGCCAATGATTGCCGCTATTCTGTTTATTCTGCCTGTTGTGTCGATGAATATTGTTCCAGCAATGAAGAAATTTAGCACGTCAAAACTGGCACAAATTTTCACCTTTATTTGTGGGTTAGCATCTATTACTTCGGTTATTTATGGCGCTTTCTTATAGTTATAAATAAAGTTATATAAGACGTAAAGCCACGACCTGTAGGGGTTGTGGCTTTTTTTATATCAATACGAAATAGGTTATAAGGATAGACACTGATATAACTCATTTTTAAGCTGAAGGGTGTGATAATCACCATTGCTGCATCTATCAATGTGAAATAATTTCAAGTTCAATTAGTTGCTCGCTATGGTGTCTTAGGTAATATCTAGAGTTATCACAGCATCATAACAACATAATTATGAACCTCCTCTGGCAATTGCATTTTCCAGTGTGTCGTAACAAGGATAACGAATGAAATTAGAAACATTATCGATTCACGCGGGCTACTCCCCTGATCCTACTACCAAGTCTGTTGCCGTACCGATTTACCAAACGACTTCTTATGCTTTTGATGACACTCAGCACGGCGCTGATCTCTTCGATTTAAAAGTCGCGGGTAATATTTACACGCGAATTATGAACCCAACGAATGATGTTCTAGAGCAACGTGTTGCTGCCCTTGAGGGGGGGGTAGCAGGGTTGGCTGTTGCTTCTGGAATGGCGGCAATTACTTATGCGATCCAAACAGTCGCACAAGCAGGTGACAACATTGTTTCCGTGGCAAAATTATATGGCGGAACATACAATTTACTTGCCCACGCTTTGCCACGCTTAGGAATTGAAACCCGTTTTGCAGAGCACGATGACTTAGCAGCACTTGAAGCGCTTATTGATAACAAGACTCGAGCCGTATTCTGTGAGTCAATTTCAAATCCAGCGGGTTTTATTGTAGATATTGCTGCACTCGCTGAAGTTGCACATCGCCATGGTGTGCCTTTGATTGTCGATAATACCGTAGCGACCCCATATTTATGCCGCCCATTTGAACATGGGGCAGATATCGTGGTTCATTCATTGACTAAGTATATTGGCGGCCATGGTACATCACTGGGTGGAATGGTTATTGATTCAGGTAAATTCCCATGGGCAGAGTACCCAGACCGTTTTTCATTATTGATAGAGCCTGACGTGGCTTATCATGGCGTAAGCTATACTGAACATTTTGGCGCCGCTGCCTTTATTGCGCGTTGCCGTGTTGCCCCACTGCGCGGAACGGGTGCCGCATTGTCACCATTTAATGCGTTTTTAATTCTACAAGGGTTAGAAACTCTCGCGTTAAGAATGGATAGACATACTGAAAATGCACTAAAAGTTGCGAATTACCTCGAAAATCATCCTCAAGTGGAATGGGTGAAATATGCAGGACTACCTAGCAACCCTGAACATGATTTAGCGCAGAAATATATGAACGGCAAGCCTGCCAGTATTATGTCGTTTGGTATTAAAGGTGGGCAAGAAGCAGGAGCTCGCTTTATTGATGCCTTGAAACTGATTGTGCGGTTGGTGAATATTGGTGATGCTAAATCACTAGCTTGCCACCCTGCATCAACGACGCATCGCCAGCTCAATGACGCAGAATTAGCACAAGCTGGGGTTTCCCGAGATATGATTCGTTTATCAATTGGTATAGAACATATCGATGATATTTTAGCCGACCTTGAACAAGCGTTAGTTGCAGCCAAATAGCTTTACTTGGCATGAATAATAACCGGTTATGGCGAATGCTCTGACCGGTTTTTGTTTATAAGTTACTGTATGTTTTTTTGTATTAATGACTAACATTAAGAGTAAGTTAATTTTTATCTTATTTTTAAATACTGAACTATTCTTTAAGTATTCAGTCTTAATCTGCGATTCTTATCTCTTTTATCGACAAAATGTAGTTTCCATTTATTAATTGTTTATATATAGCGGTATTCATACCAATTAACTTTTGACTTGTTTAAATGGGGTTTAATTGTCATAACGATAATAGCTAAATAAAATGAAAGTGCTTTTCAAATGAACTAAATAAAATTATTAAATATCAATAACAAGAATGGTTGAGATGAGATGATTATGGCAAACAATAAAGTTGCCTACCTTAAATGGTGCCTGTTATTTGGTTTTGTCCTAGTAACCTATTTTTTACCATTAAACGGTAGGTTATTGTGGCAACCGGATGAACTGCGGTATGCGGAAATTAGTCGGGAATTGATTATTAGTTATAACTGGAGCGTTCCTGAACTTTTAGATATTCGTTATTTTGAGAAGCCTATTTTTGGTTATTGGGTAGGGGCTATTTTCCAAATGTTATTTGGTGAAAATAACATTTCTGTTCGCCTTGGCGTAGTATTTAGTACATTAGTCAGTGGGCTATTTGTGTATCTCAGTGCCAAAATGGCTTGGAAAAACTCACGTCTCGCTTTCAACGCGGTGTTTATTTATCTTTCAATGTTGATGGTCTTTACCATCGGCACCTACAATATTCTTGACCCCATCGTGACAGCATTTATCACTATGGTGATTTTCTTTTTCCAATGGGGGTTAACGACAAAATACTTCTCTCATAAACTATTCGCCTTCATGATGATGGGAGTAGCCTGTGGGTTAGGCGTATTAACAAAAGGTTTTCTTGTTTTAGTGTTACCTTTGCTGGTGTGTTCAGTAACTGCCATCTACTTTAAGCAATTCAAAGAAGTGTTTGTTTTCTCTTTTGTTTCGCTATTTACTGCCTTTGTCGTGTGCTTACCTTGGGCTTTTGTCATTGCTAGTCGTGAGCCTGATTTCTGGAACTATTTCTTCTGGGTTGAGCATATTCAACGTTTTATGGCGAATAATGCGCAAAATAAATCCCCATTCTGGTTTTATATCCCTATTTTACTTGCCGCGGTATTGCCTTGGCTGGGGTACCTTTTTGGCGCACTACGCCATGCATGGCAGCAAAAAGGGGTACATATTTATTTTCTAATGTGGTTTATTGCGCCATTTGTATTTTTCAGTATCACTAAAGGAAAATTACTGACCTATATTTTGCCTTGTATTGCACCTATTGCTGTTCTTATGGCGGCCTACATTGAAAAAATTCTCACTGAGAAAAAAACACTGCCTATTCGTTTGAATGCATTGATTAACACATTAATTGGTGGCGCTATTGCTGGGGGAATTATTGTTTCTGCTTATTACCCTAAACTGAATGTGTATCAGGCCGATGAAAGTGGAAAATTATGGTTAGCTGCGGGTGCCTTTATTTTTTGGTTATTGGTTGCTTTGGTCTCTTTCAAACAACGGTTTTGGTATTTAGCCGCGGTGTGTACGGTGGCAATTAGCTTAACGGTAGGGCATGTGATCCCATCTCGTATTGCCAGTAATAATACCCCGCAAGAGGTGATTGCGAAATATCATCACCAATTAGCTGATAAATCTGTATTGTTAACCAATAATGTAGGGCTCGGTACCGCATTGGCATGGGTACTTAAACGTAGTGATATTACAATGCTTCACCAAACTGGGGAATTGGGCTACGGGCTCAAATACCCAGATGCCGCTAATCGGTTTTACAGCTTAAAACAGCTACCTGACTTATTGAAAAACTACCATTATAAAGATGTGGCGGTGGTCGTAGAAAGCTCTCAGCGTGAATTGTTGGATGCATTACCCGGCAACCCAATTATTATTCGGGAAGGTAATCTTGTTTTAGCTTTTTACGAAGGCCAATAGAGTTCTTTGTCATGTTGTTTGATAATAGCCGCCAAACCTAAATAATTTGGCGGCTATTTACATTAGCGGGTAGGCTTACCTAAGGTATTCGAGGGCGAGGTGGAATGGGATTTTTCCAAGCCAGCAGGGAGACCATGATAAATTAATAGCATTGCCATGCTATTGCTCATCGCATTCACTTCAACTTCGCTGACTGTACGGTTGTTACGTTGATGACGGCTAGCTAACGTATTTCTCATTGAGACGTCTCCTCAGTTTCTTTGATTAGGCGATTCGCTTCGGCAAGCTCATAGCGCCTTGGTGTCAGTGCAGTTGCACTGTGATTACGGGCTAATAAGGTATACATGGTTGGTAAAACAAACAGGGTAAATAATGTACCAACTAACATACCGGTGACGATCACTAAACCTAAACCAAAGCGGCTATTGGCGCCGGCTCCAGTGGCGAATAGCAGCGGAACTAAACCAATCACCATTGCCGCAGTTGTCATTAATATTGGGCGTAAACGAATTTGTGCTGCTTTGAGAATGGCATGCCGTCTATCTAGCCCTTCATTGGCTTGTAATTCATTGGCAAACTCAACCATCAATATTCCGTGTTTACTGATTAAACCAATCAATGTGACTAAGCCGATTTGGGTGTAAATATTCAATGTCGCATAGCCAAGTGCTAATGGAATTAACGCACCACAAATTGAAAGTGGAACAGTAATCAAGATAATCAATGGGTCGACTAAACTTTCATATTGTGCCGCTAAGACTAAGTAAATAATGATGAGCGCCGCCATAAAGGCAAAGGCGAGGGTGTTTCCTTCTTGTTTATATTGGCGCGAATCGGATTGCCAGTCATGGCTAAAACCGGCAGGTAGCTCATTGGCAATATTATCTAAGTAGGCAACAGCTTGGCCTAATGTGACCCCAGGGGCGGGTATTGCTTGGAAAATTGCTGCATTCTGCTGATTAAATTGCGTGAGTTTATTCGGTTCAACTTGGGTATTGATATCGACCACCGTTGACAGTGGGATCATCGTCCCCGCTTCCGATTTCACATAATGGCGTGAAAGGGCTTCCGGTGTTAAGCGTTGGCTACGAATACTTTGAGGGATCACATCATAGGAGCGGCCATCCATCCCAAAGCGGTTAATATAGTTTTCTCCCACTAATAAGGTCAGTGATTCGCCGATATCTTGCATGCGAATGCCTAAGCTATTTGCTTTTGAACGGTTAATACGGACTTCTACTACAGGATTGTTATAGTCAAGGTCACTATCTACCACCATAAATAGGCCGCTTTCACGTGCTTGCTGCTTGATCTCTTCCATGGTTTTATAGAGTACGGAATAATCCTGCGGGCTTCTGAGAACCATTTGGATTGGTAAGCCCCCCGTTGAACCCGGTAAAGCGGGTAATTGGAAAACGAAAATACTGTTCCCCTCAACATCACCGACACGCCCTTGTAAGTCCCCTTGGATCTCAGATGCAGCGCGATCACGCTGTTCCCATGACGTTAAGTTAGTTCCCCCAAAGCTGGCGGAAGGGCCATCGGTCCCGTTAATAATCCAAGTACTTTCTGTTTCCGGTAATTCCATGAAAACATCATGTAACTTACGCGAAAAGCGTTCTACATACTCGAGGTTAGCGTGTTGAGGAGATTTGATTGCCGTTAATACGCTGGATTGGTCTTCCACAGGGGCCAATTCACGAGGGGCAGATTGATAAAGCAGTGGTAAGCTAATGAAGACACTAATGGCAATAACACCTGTTAACCAACGGTTTTTCAAAGAGAAATTCAATACAATGGTATAGTAATGGGCTAAGGTAGAAAAGAAGGTTTCTGCCATACGCGCCATACGCCCTTCATTCTGTTTTGAGTTCAACATAAAAGAGCTCATCACAGGGGAAAGGGTTAACGCCACAATACCGGAAACAATTACTGCACCGGCCAAGGTGAGTGCGAATTCTTTAAATAAAGCCCCTGTTAAACCCGACATGAGCCCGATTGGTGCATAAACTGCTGCCAAGGTGATTGTCATTGCGATAACTGGCCCTGCTACTTCACGAGCTCCAATTAAAGCCGCTAAAACCGGTGATTTCCCTTCTTCAATATGGCGATGGACGTTTTCGACGACCACGATAGCGTCATCGACAACCAGACCAATCGCTAATACCATGGCCAGTAACGTTAGTAAGTTAATACTAAAGCCAAATGCCATCATTAGTGCGGCTGCACCTAACATTGATAGTGGAATAGCTAAGATTGGGATGATTACGCTGCGAATTGACCCTAAACAGAGGTAAATAACAACAATAACAATCAAGAGAGCTTCAATTAATGTGCTAATAACTTGGTCAATAGACGCTTTAATAAAGCGCGAAGTTTCAAATGCCATTTCCACTTTGACACCGGGTGGCAATGTTTTGGTGATGTCTGTCATTAATTGATTCATGCCATCAACGATTACCAGTGGGTTACCCGTTGGGGTGGCAAACAACCCAAGATAAATCGCAGGCTCACCATTCATTAAACCACTGGTTTCTGTGGAAGCAGCGCCTAATTCGATGGTTCCCACATCTTTTAAACGTACTAATCCATTACCGTCGTTGCGGATCACTAAATCACGAAACTCATCGACATTCGTGAGGTCGGTATTAACATAAACATTGGAAATTACGAACTCACCTTTGACTTTGCCGGGAGCCGCTTGGTAGTTGTTTTGGCGAACCGCTTGCGCAACATCGGCCGCGGTTAGGCCTCGACCTGCTAATTTATCGGCATCAAGCCATAAACGCATCGCCAACTGTTGCCCTCCAAAGACTTGAACTTTGGCGACACCGTCAATTGAGGAATACATTGGCTCAATGACGCGAGAAATGTAATCTGTTAGGGCTGGAATGGATAGATTGGTACTGGAAAAACCGATATAAGCAACCGCAGTGGATTCCCCAGAGGAAAGCTCAATCACAGGGTCATAAGCTTCTTTAGGTAATTTATAACGAACTTGGTTCACCTTCGCCATTACTTGCGCAAGGGCTTGAGTGGAGTCTCGGTTAAGTTCCATTCGTACGGTGACAAGGCTGCTTCCTTGCACAGAAGAAGAAGACAAATAGTCGACGCCTTCTACAGAGGAAACGGCTTGGGCAATGGGTTGCGTCACAAAGCCTTGCATCAATTTAGCCGATGCACCAGGGTATTGCGTAGTAATGGTGATCGTCGAGCTTTCAAGCTGTGGATATTGGCGGATAGGCAACTTACTCAGTGCAAATAAACCAATTAATACAATCAACGCACTGACCACGAGAGCCAGAACCGGTCGGCGAACAAAAATATCAGTAAATTTCATTGCGCCTTCCTTATGAACCTTGAGCTGTGTTAGCGACAGATTCAGACAATGTATCTTGGGCAACTGGAGTGATAGCGGAGCCGTCGTTTAAGCGTAATTGCCCAGAAGTGACGACTTTATCGTTAGCACTTAAGCCGTGCTCTATTTCAATTTTGCCATCCCAACGTTGCCCCGTTTTTACGGACACTCGCTTAACAGTCATCGCATCCCCTTCACCTTGCGTAATAAACACAGTATCGCCATAGGCGGTATAAGTGACTGCGGTTTCTGGGATCGTAATGACCTCATTACTGGCTTGGCGTACCACATTCACGTTGGCGTACATCCCTGCTTTTAAGGTGCCATCACTATTTTCCAGTGTGGCTTGCAGGGCGATAGTGCGTGATTTACCAATGAGTGGATCAATGGCAGTAATACGAGCTGGAAATGTTTTATTGGGATAAGCATCAACCGTAATATCAACAATTTGCCCTTGATGCAGTTCCGGTGAGGCCTGTTCATCTAAAGAGAAATTGAGCTTTAAGGTTTGGGTATCCACCAAGCTGGCAATAGCTTCGCCGGGGTTTAAATATTGACCTTCATGGACTTGGCGAATACCTATCGTTCCGTCGAATGGCGCTCGGATCGTTTTTTGTGCAATTAATGCTTGGGTTTGACGGATTAGGCCTTGGGCAATATCACGTTCAGCACGTGTGCTATCCACTTGAGCCTCTGCCACTAAATGTTGCGCAGATAATGAACGGGTTCTTTCGTATAAGCGAGCCGCATTTCGCAACTGTGCTTGGTAACGTGATAAATCCGCTTGTTCAACGGCATCATTGAGCTGCACTAATAATTGGCCTTTTTTGACTTGTTGGCCAGATTCAAATGCAATTTTCGTAATACGGCCATTGGTTTCTGCCGCGACTAACACTTGGCTGCCAGCTTCTAACTCACCCACGCCGTAAAAGGTGCGAGGCGCGGTATCTAAGCTAACAGGAGCCAATGCCACTTTTACGGGTGGATATTGGTAAGCTGCTTGTTCGTCTTCCTCATTTTGGGCATAGGTCGAATAAATCGCGCTACCCGCCCCAACAGCGATTAAAACGGAACAAAGTGTCATTATTGTTTTTTTATTCATTAAATTTTCCTTCTATTTCTGCGCTTTTAACGCGAAATAAAGACCTCGAAAATGCCCTGCAATGGCGATAGCAATTAAGCCCCCAATAACAGCGATATGTTCAATTGCCCAAAACATCGCGATTTGAGCCTGTTCTCCCGTGTAGATCCAAAAGGTGTGGACAACCACAATTGTGAGGAACAAAAACACGGCTAGCGCCCCAGTTCCAAGCCATAAAAGACGATTAAATAGCACAAGAGCAGAGCCAACTAACATGACAGCGGCAGAAGCAATGTTGAAAAACCAATCTGGGTGCAGACCTGCGGCGCGCATTTCGGCCAGACTATTTTCATAATCAAAAACTTTGGCTAAACCAGATGAAATAAATAAAACCAAGATGAGTAAGCGAGCAATAATCCATAAGCTATTGCTTTCTAACATTTTGGTAATCACCGATGGCATAAACCTATCCCCTTTTAAAAAGTAACCTCAATTGACAAACTAGCAGGGTGGCACTATAAAACCTTAAGTTAAGTTGAGGTCAAGCAAAGGTGAGATAAAATGGCGGACAAAGACACAAAAACGATAAAACCTCAGAAAAGCGAGGGGAAAAAAATTGATTTTACGCGGGCACTAACGGTGGGCGAAGTGGCAAAACGCTCAGGAGTACCTGTTTCTACAGTCCATTTTTATGAATCAAAGGGACTCATTCAAAGTACTCGAACTCAAGGGAATCAGCGACGATTTCACTCTGTTGTACTGCGTTATATTGCCATTATTAAAGTCGCGCAAAGTACAGGGATCCCATTACATGAAATTCAAGATGCACTAGGGCGTTTTCCTGCAAATAGTGCGCTGACTTCAGAACAATGGCAGGAGATGTCGACACAATGGCGTAAATCTTTAGATAAGCGTATTCGGCAATTGACGCGTTTACGTAATGAATTGGATAACTGTATTGGTTGCGGTTGCTTATCATTAAGTGATTGTCCATTGCGTAACCCTGATGATGTGCTTGGCCGGAAAGGCCCCGGCGCCCGTATTTTAGAACGTCCATAAGCAGTTTCATTAATTTCTGCGATTAGCCATACTTTTCATTATTTGGATAGCCACTGCCAAAAGTGGCTATTTACCTAGTTATATCATTACCTTACTATTTAAATTACCGCACAGAATGGATATTTTTTGCGCCCTTCGGCTACCGCTTTTCAGCATATTTGCGTAACTATTCGTTATGTTAATTTTTTGTAAACTCATTGTAATTGAATGGGGAGAGAAAGAGGGTGCCTAAGATGAAAGGTTTGAATAATAAAATTGCCATTGTTACCGGTGGGGCGACCAAAATTGGTGCAACCGTCGCGAAAGTATTGAGTGATTACGGTGTAAAAGTCACGATTTTTGATATTGATTCTGTGAATGGTGAAAAGGTGGCTCAAAGTGAGCCCAATATTGATTTTCTCTCTGTCGATATCACTGACGATCAACAGCTTAAACAAGGCATTGACCGTGTTGCACAAAAATATGGGCAACTCGATTTTTTAGTTAATCTGGCTGCCACTTATCTCGATGAAGGCCAGTTATCCTCAAGGCAGGATTGGCTCACTGCATTGAACATAAATGTGGTAAGTGCGGTGATGGCCGCACAGTTTGCAAAAGTACACTTTGTAAAATCGGGCAAAGGTGCCATCGTCAATTTCACCAGTATTTCCTCTTCTGTCGCGCAAACAGGCCGCTGGCTCTACCCCGCATCTAAAGCCACCATGTTGGAGGTAACTCGCAGCCAAGCAATGGATTATGCGGGTGAGGGTATTCGTGTCAATTCGGTATCTCCTGGCTGGACTTGGTCTCGAGTAATGGATGAAATCACTGGAGGTGACCGCCAAAAAACTGACCGTGTCGCTGCTGACTACCATTTATTAAAACGCGTTGGTGACCCAGAAGAAGTCGCTCAGGTTGTCGCGTTCCTACTTTCTGACTTGGCCAGTTTTGTTACTGGTGCTGATTATGCTGTTGATGGCGGTTACTCCGCTATGGGGCCTGAACAAGCTAAGCCCGCAATCCCTCGTCTTGCACAGTAAGACACCATTCTCACTATTTTTCAAAGGAAAATACTATGCGCCGTATCGCTATTGTAGGTGGTGGTCAAGCGGGTATGCCATTGGCTTTAGGTCTACTTGATAAAGGCTATGAAGTCACGGTTGCCACCAACCGCACACCAGATGATGTTAAAAATGGCCGCGTGATGTCGAGTCAGTGCATGTTCGATATTTCACTGCAATTTGAGCGTGATTTAGGGATCAATTTTTGGGAAGAAAAGTGTCCGCCAGTTGAAGGCATTGGTTTTACTGTTCCTCATCCCGAAAAAGCAGGGGAAAAAGTGATTTCTTGGCGCTCGCGTCTCGATAATTACGCCCAAGCTGTCGACCAACGTATCAAAATGCCTTACTGGATGGAATTATTCGCTGCTCGTGGGGGGAATTTACGCATTGAAGATGTTGGTATCGCAGAACTGGAACGCTTAGCGCAAACGCACGACTTAGTCGTGTTGGCTGGCGGGAAAGGGGAAATTGTGAAATTGCTTGAGCGCGATACGACCCGCTCACCTTATGACAAGCCACAACGTGCCTTAGCACTGACTTACGTGCATGGCATGTTACCAACCCCAGAATTTTCACAAGTGTCTTTCAATTTGATCCCTGGTGTAGGGGAGTATTTCGTCTTCCCATCACTGACGAATAGCGGTGATTGCCACATTATGGTGTTTGAGGGGATCCCCGGTGGGCCGATGGATCAATGGAATGAAGCGCGTACTCCACAGGAACATTTGGCTTACAGTAAAAAAATTCTCAATACCTATTTACCTTGGGAAGCTGAACGTTGTCACAACGTTGAACTAACAGATGATAATGGCATCTTAGCAGGAAGATTTGCACCAACAGTGCGAAAACCGGTGTTAACTTTGCCATCAGGTAACATTGTGTTTGGTTTAGGAGATGCACTAGTCACCAATGATCCACTGACTGGCCAAGGATCAAATAACGCGACCAAAGCCTGCAAAGTTTACTATGACGCAATCTTAGCCCGTGGTGACAAGCCCTACACTGCCGAGTGGATGAATGACACATTTGAGCAGTTCTGGAAATATGGTCGCCATGTTGTGGAATGGACCAATTCTTTACTCGCTCCACCTGAGCCGCATATTTTACATCTATTGGGTGCAGCCCAGCAGCTGCCATCCCTCGCACACACCATCGCGAATGCCTTTAATTATCCACCAATATTATTCCCTTGGTGGAAAGATGGAGCTGCCTGTGAGGCTTATATTCAATCACAAATGATTGAAGAAGCCAGAGCTTAATGGGGGAGATATCAATATGTCTATGGTTGCAGAGGATATAGCCATGTGTGATAGCGAATGGGGCCAAACTGAGTTTGAATCAAAAATATTGCGCAACCTGCTGGGATGCTACCCAACAGGCGTGGCGATTGTGACCACTCGAACTGCAGATGGGCGTGATGTTGGGTTGACTATCAACTCATTTGCTTCGTTATCACTTGATCCACCTTTAGTGCTATGGAGCTTAGTAAATCACTCACCCAATTTAGCGGTCTTTCGTGATTGTTCTCACTTTACTATCAATATTTTAGGGCATGGTCACCAAGAGCTTGCGATGCGTTTTGCGAACCCGCGCATTGAAAACAAATTTGCAGATGTGTCGATTCACCTGACACCAGAAGGTGTTCCTGCCTTGCATGGCGCTATTGCCACATTGGTGTGCGAAAACCATAAGCAAGACACGATTGGTGACCATTTATTGATGGTGGGGCATGTTCGCCGTATCGGTAGTCAAACGGGTAAGCCGTTAGTGTTCCATGGCGGTAGCTTTACTGCCCTACATGAAGCGCCTTGAGCGCGGGAGAGACTATGAACCAGCAAACATTAATGGCATTTGCTACACAATTGCAGCAAGGAAATATTCAAGTTATTGACCTGACACAAACCTTGTCTCCATCATTTCCTGCACTGCAACTGCCAGAACAATTTGGACAAGTATGGTCATTTAGCATGGAACAAATTTCTCGCTACGATGATAACGGCCCAGCATGGTATTGGAATAATTTTAGCTGTGGAGAACATACTGGCACGCATTTTGATGCGCCAATTCATTGGATTAGTGGTAAAGACCAAGTCAATAACACCGTTGATACTATTCCTGTGGAAAATTTTGTAGCACCAGCGGTCGTGGTGGATGCCAGTAAAGAAGTCGCTCAAAACTCAGATTGGGTGTTAACTGTGGAGTTTTTACAAAAGTGGGAAGAAACACATGGCAAAATACCTAAAGGGGCTTGGGTGCTTTTTAGAACGGATTGGTCGAAAAAGGCGAATGACCCAGCTGCTTATGTAAGTATGCGAGAAGATGGTGCACACACTCCAGGGCCATCTCAAGAAGCGGTAGAGTGGTTAATTCATCAGCGTGATGTCAAAGGGTTTGGTGTTGAAACCATTAATACAGATGCGGGTCAATCATACAGTTGGCCAGTACCTTATCCCTGTCACACTTTAATGCATGGCAATAATAAATATGGTCTGCAATGCTTGACGAATCTCGACAAACTGCCTGCAACAGGCATCGTGATAGTTGCTGCGCCACTTAAAATTGAAGGGGGTTCAGGTAGCCCGCTACGTGTACTCGCACTTGTGGGGTGAGGTATGACGACAAATTCGACCCCTCAAGTGATTATCGTGGGCAGTGGACTGAACTCATTGATGTGTGCCGCCTTGTTGGCGGTACGTGGAAAGTCCGTCTTGGTTCTTGAGCGAAATGACCGCTTAGGGGGCTGTATCCGCACTGAAAATTTATTTGAGGGCTATACCCACGACCTACTTTCTTGCTGGTACTCCTTATTTGTTGGCAGCCCAGGATACCAAGAATTAGAACCCTATTTAAAACAGTATGGATTAGAGTTTGCTCAGTGTGATTATTCAACGGGTTTAGTGCAACCGGATGGCCAGTCGATAGCACTGAAGCGGGATATCGGCCAAGCGGCGAAACAACTTGACCAATTGGCTCCCGGGGACGGCTTAGCATTTCGTAATATGGCTGAACAACTGTTTACGCAAGACGCAGCACTGACGTTTGGCCTATTAGGGCAAAATCCCTACAGTGCTAACATGTTGAAATTATTATTTTCAGAATGGCGAAAACGTAGGGTTGATGGCTTGCTTGATTTTGCAAAAGCGGGAATAGAAAGCTTTCGCCGTTGGTCAGAACGTGAATTACAACATGATTTTAGTCGAGCTTTGATGGCACCGTGGGTATTGCATACTGGACTGGGGCCAGACGAAGCCAGCTCTGCATTAATTGGAAAATTAACCTTTGCAGCTGTGGTCGCAGGGGGAATGCCTGTAGTGAAAGGCGGTAGTGCTCGCATTGTGGAGTCTTTTGCGCAGGTTATTGAAGCACACGGTGGTCAACTAAAAACGGGTATGCATGTTGAAAAAATTATCACTGTCGGCGAGGGAAAAAACCAACGAGCTAAAGGAGTGAAAGTGAATGGGCAAATCGTCACTGCGTCTGAAAGTGTGGTTTGTAACGTCACCCCAACGCAGTTATATGGCTCATTGCTCGATAACGTTTCCTCTCAAGTAAGACAAAAAGCTAGAGGCTACCGCTATGGACGGGCGGGGATGCAAATTCATTTTGCTTTAAGCGCACCTCCTCCGTGGTGTAACCCTGAATTGCTAAATGTACCACTGGTCCATTTCACCGAAAGCATGGAACAAGTGTGTTTGTCGGTAACGCAGGCAAACAATGGCTACTTACCGGATAAACCGACATTTGGTATTGGCCAGCCCACCACGCTTGATCCCAGTCGAGCTCCTGACGGAGGGTGGATCTTATGGATCCAAATGCAGGAGCTTCCCCGAGTTTTAAAAGGGGATTCTGCTGGTGAAATTTCAATACCAGATGATGGGTGTTGGAATGAGCAAGTGCGAGAAGCTGTTGCTGACCGAATTCAGCAACGTTTGGAACTTGTTATGCCCGGCTTTTCTTCGCTTATTGTTGGCCGCAAAGCCATTTCTCCGGCAGATTTGGAAAACTATAACTGTAACCTTGTCGGCGGAGATCCTTATTCAGGGACATGTTCTCCCGATCAATTCTTCTGGTTGCGACCTTTTTCTGCGACGGGCCAAACAAAGACACATCAAACCGCAGTCAAAAATCTTTTTCATATCGGTGCTTCAACACATCCTGGTCCCGGTCTTGGTGGTGGCTCAGGTTACCTTGTTGCCCAAAAATTGGCAGTCAAACGCAGGACATAATAAATCCGCAAGGGATTTGCGACATAACAGGCAAAGCACACACAGTAAAACAATCCACTATGGCAGGAAACATGATGAAAAAAACAATAATCGGTAAGCTTGTAGCAGGTTCTTGTCTCTGCGTACTATCGTTTGGTACGATTGCCACCGAAGGCGGCGGTTTGGGGGTATACCCTGATGGGCTAGAAAACTTTATGTCAGGTGCATTGCCGCCGCAAGGGGTTCATGTACTGATGTATGGTGGAAATGCGCATTACGACAGTATTCGCGATAATAAAGGAGATAAAATCCCAGTTCCGGGGTTTAGCGTCAATGTGAACGTATTAGCACCTCGACTGATTTGGGTGACAGACCAAAAAGTCTTTGGTGGTGACCTCGCTTTTCATACGATAGTGCCATTATTGGATGTCACTGCGAAAGCCGCTGGTAAGAAGGATACCAGTCGCGGCCTTGGTGATATTACATTTGGTCCTGCATTAGGGTTTCACCCTTCAGCCGATTTACACTATGTGTTTGGGTTAGATGCATATGCGCCTACGGGTAAATACAGCAAAACGGATCCCTCAAGCTTAGGTAAGAATTACTGGGCACTGCAGCCAGTATGGGCAATTAGCTATATTCCCCCAGTTGGTGTTAATGCTGACTTGAAAATGATGTATGACTTTAACTTTCGTAATAACGATACTAAAACACGCTCAGGCCAAGCTTTTCATGCGGATTACGCCCTAGGTTGGGGGTTTGGTAATGGTTGGGTGGCAGGAATTGGGGGCTATGCATTTTGGCAAACGACAGATGACAGTGGGCCAAATTCAGCACAAGGGAAAGCTCGAGCTTATTCCATTGGCCCTTCAATTCGCTATGCAAACCCGCAAGGATGGTTATTTACTGCTAAATGGGAAAAGGATTTTGAAGTCAGAAACCGACCGGAAGGCTCCCAAATTTATTTGAAAGCATCGATACCTTTTTAAAACATATTTGCATATTAAAAACCCCATATTGCCTTTACATAACAATATGGGGCTATTTGTAAGAAAGATATTGTTGAGAATTTAGGCTTTTTTCATGCTTTGGCTTGGGGTCTCACCATAACGTTGTTTATATTCCGCGCTGAAACGCCCCATATGAGCAAAACCCCAACGTAAAGCGACCCCTGTGACGCTTGTGGCTTCTCCTGAAAGGAGTTCTGCTCGAACACGTTCCATTCTTAAATCGCGCAAATATTGCATGGGGCTGATATCTAAAAACTCTTTAAAACCAGCATATAAGCTACGTAAGCTGACCCCTGCGATGTGTGCAAGCTGCTCAACGGTGATTGGCTCATGGGCATGCGCTTCTAAATATTCTTGTACTCGACGTACGTGCCGGGGGCGGATTGTTGCTCTTCGCATGCCTGAATCTTCGGTATAATTATGGCCTTGGGTTGAAAGAAGTGTGACAGAAACTAATTGTTCGACCTGTGTTGTGATCAGTTTATGTTGCAAAAGATCGGGTGTACGGGTTGCACATTCAATGAGGTAATTCATTAAAGTACGCCACGCAATGCAGGACTGCCAAGCAAATCCTAATTCAAAGACTAGGGGCTTATCGAGAATATGTCCCAGCTGACCCACTAGCGATCTTTCAAGTAAAGACCGTGAAATACGTAACATGAATTGATCGTTATCGCTATTCCAACGCATTGTTGTTGATTCTTCGGGGCTGAGGAGTGACGCCATTTGCGGTGTTGATTCAATACATTTTCCGCCACTTTCGATGATTGCTGTACCTGATAGAGGCATTTGCACTAGAAAAAAATCTTGTAATTGCCCCGGTGCAATAGAAACGTCTGCACCATAGCGCAAGCGACTAAGAGAAATGTCCCCCATTGGGATGTAGTGCATACGAGCGTCAAGACGTTGATGCGGATTAAGTAAGTTAAATTGATGTGGCTTCATGACTCGGCCAACCATCGATTTAATCTCTTCAGGATCTGCTGAGGTAAATAATAAACGCTCTGAAGAACAGAGTTGGTTTTCAATCTGAGGTGCAGATGAATGGGACCATGAGTTGCTCAACATCGGAGGTACCTCCAAAATGATTTGCCAACCCTACTTTATAGAATAACCAAAAGTGGGTCTGACTAATATTGCTTATTATATGTTTTTCTCAATGAATTCAATTAATTATTATATTTTTGATGGCTTATTACCTGAGGAAGGAATGACTTCTATTTAAGTCAAATGGATTCCCTCTACTTTTGTTAACATTTTATTAATTATTTCGTAACTAACTGTGAGTTGAACATAACATAAACATATTTTCTTACCTAGATAAAAACATGCAGAAACTATCCGAAAACTGCAAGAAAATAGAAACTATGTGATTATTGTGATATCGATAACAATATAAAAAATAAAGTTATTTTTATTTTTCAATAGCAAAATATACATGATTTTTCATGTTGTATTCTATATTTACCCATCTACTTCTTATTTGATTAGATTAATATTCTAAGTAATTTATTTATGGTGATTTATTTTCCTGATTCATTTGTTTTTGTGAGATCTATTTCCTTTTGATTCATACTTTTCAGTATTTTTTATTTATTTTTATTGGGTTATTTTTGTTAAGTTATTTAGAAAGAAAACGAATTTTCTGGTTGTTTTAATTCACTATTTGTCCCCTGTCTGCAAGCCTTATCCACTCTCTGCATAAATCTAATTTACATGATTAATCATGGATTGACCTTTAATTAACAAAAGATATACAAATAAGAAACACAAAAAAGATAAAAACGTTCTGATGTTGATTGGTGAGGTTAAAATGGCTGAGCGATCGTTTGTACAAGAAGTTCAAAAATTACGGCAGGGGCAAGGTGAAACCTTTAGCGGAGAAGGGATCCTTGCTGTCACAAAAGCGTTATTAGAGTCAGGCGTATCTTATGTTGCTGGATACCAAGGTGCTCCCATCTCCCATTTGATGGATGTGCTTGCTGATGCGCAAGATATTTTATCCGAATATGGTATTCGTTTTGAAAATAGCGCAAGCGAAGCAACTGCAGCGGCAACTTTGGCAGCCTCTGTAAATTATCCACTGCGTGGCGCCGTGACGTTTAAAGCCACTGTAGGAACCAATGTCGCGTCTGATGCCTTAGCTAACTTAGCGTCTGGTGGGGTGTTAGGGGGGGCTTTAATTATTGTTGGTGAAGACTATGGTGAAGGTTCTTCTATTATGCAAGAGCGTAGCCATGCTTTTGCGATGAAATCGCAGATGTGGCTGCTTGACCCTCGTCCCAACTTGCCGTCCATCGTTCAAGCAGTGAAAGATGGCTTTGAGCTCTCTGAAGCCAGTAATACACCTGTTATGTTACAAATGCGTATTCGTTCTTGTCATGTTCATGGGCAATTTGTTTGTGCGGATAACCAACATCCAAAATTTACCGTCAAGGATGCACTCGAGAACCCAACCCGAGATGTCAGTCGCATTGTATTACCTCCCGCTAGTTTCTTACATGAAAAAGAAAAAATAGAAGCTCGCTGGCCCGCAGCAGTTAAATTTATTCAACAACATGAGTTAAATGAGTTTTTTTCCGAGGACTCGGATGATGTTGGAATTGCACTACAAGGCGGTTGTTACAACACATTGATCCGCGCATTAAATCAGCTTGGATTAGCCGATGTATTTGGTAATAGCCAAATTCCCTTATATGTGATGAATGTAGCTTATCCATTGATTGATGATGAATTTGAACGTTTTTGTCGCCATAAAAAAGCGATTTTAATCTTGGAAGAGGGGCAGCCAAATTTTGTCGAGCAAAATGTGGCGAATATTTTACGTCAACGCAAGATTGATATTGCTCTCCATGGTAAGGATATGTTGCCAATGGCGGGAGAATATAATACTGCGACAGTACTTGCGGGCTTACGCTCATTCTTTGAATGTTATGGAAAGATAGCGCCACAAGTTAAAGCGGCTGCAAAACAAATTCGTATCCCAACGATTAATATTGCCACTCAACAGCCTGATGAATCCTTACCTGAGTACGTCAATGCGGCAGAGCCGACATTAGAAGAATCTGTCCATGCTCGCCCACCAGGGTTTTGCACAGGTTGCCCTGAAAGACCTATTTTCACTGCGATGAAATTAGTGGAGCGTGAATTAGGCGAACACCATGTCAGTGCCGATATCGGCTGTCATCTATTTTCTATCTTACCGCCATTTAATTTAGGTAACACCACCATGGGATATGGGTTAGGTGGCGCAGGTGCTGCGGCCTTGAATGCAAAAGCAGGGAAGCGTGCAATTTCAGTGATGGGTGATGGCGGCTTTTGGCATAACGGTTTAACCAGTGGTATTGCCAACAGTGTTTTTAATCGTAGTGATAATTTAACAATTGTTATTGATAACAACTATACGTCTGCAACGGGAGGGCAAGATATTCTCTCGTCGACAGCGCTGAACCCAACTCGCAGCACCGGCCATGAAATTGAAAAAGCAGTAAAAGGGGTTGGGGTCAATTGGGTGAAAACCATTAAACACACCTATGACTTAAAAGCCATGACCAATACGCTACGTGAAGCCCTAACAACCGATGAGCAAGGTCCAAAAGTTCTGATTGCACAAAGCGAATGCATGTTAAACAAACAACGCCGCGAAAAGAAAAAAGTACGCAGTGATGTTGCTGCCGGTAAACGGGTGGTACGTGAGCGTTTCGGGGTCGATCCTGACACCTGCACGGGAGACCACTCTTGTATTCGTTTGTCTGGTTGTCCGTCTTTATCCATTAAACCAAGTCAAGACCCACTAAGAACAGACCCAGTTGCAACAGTGATGGATAGCTGTGTCGGCTGTGGGTTATGTGGCGAAGTCTCTCACGCTGCTGTTTTGTGCCCTTCTTTCTTTAAGGCTCAAATTATTACTAACCCGAATAGTTGGGACAAATTACGTCACCGTGTTCGTAGTTGGTTTATTGGTTATTTACAGCGTCGTGATGCACGTCGACGTGAACAATTTAGTTTTTAAGGGGGATGCATGAATTCGTTATCAACTGCATTACCATCGACAAAAGTTGCATTACAGCCGATTAAAATTGCCATTCTAGCCATGGGTGGTGAAGGTGGTGGGGTGCTTGCTGACTGGGTTGTTAACCTAGGTGAAGAAAACGGCTATTTTGCCCAAACAACTTCAGTTCCTGGTGTGGCACAGCGCACAGGGGCAACAATTTATTATGTAGAACTCTTCCCTGGGGCTGACAACCCTCAAACACCTTCACCTGTGTTAGCTCTGATGCCCATGCCTGGTGATGTAGATGTTGTATTGGCTTCTGAGTTAATGGAAGCGGGCAGAGCGGTACAGCGTGGTTTTGTTACCCCAGAGCGGACAACATTAATTAGCTCGACACATCGGGTTTACTCCATTGCTGAAAAATCAGCCATGGGTGATGGGCGAGTCGATAGCCAAGCACTGGTTCGTCATGCTGCGGCATCCGCACGCCAGTTTATTCATTTTGATATGGCGCAAGCGGCACAAGAAAGTGGCAGTGTGATTAGCGCTGTTTTATTTGGTGCATTGTTTGGCTCCGGTGTTTTGCCATTTAGCCGTGCACAATTCGAAGAAACGATTGTCCGCGGTGGTGTTGGTGTAAAGCCAAGTTTGCGAGCTTTTACATTAGGAGCCGAAAAAGCCGCGAAACCTGAAGATGCGTACCAATCTGAATCAACAAAAAGCATCGTATATTCACCAAAAAATAAACAAGTATCGCAGCTATTAGCGCGTATCCAACACGAATTTTCTCCTCATGCGCAGTATCTCGTCACTGAAGGGGTTCGCCGACTTATTGATTACCAAGATCCTGCATATGCCTCTTTGTATTTAGAACGCCTCAATAACCTCTTTGCGCAAGAGGGTGGACAAGATGAACGTTTGCAACGAGCACTTGCACGCCACTTAGCACTGTGGATGTCCTATGAAGACACCATTCGAGTTGCTGACCTTAAAATTCGTGATAGCCGCTTTGCTCGCGTTCGTAATGAAGTACAGGCAAAAGATAGCCAATTATTGGATATCAATGAATTTATGCATCCAAGAATTGAAGAGATTTGCGAAACGCTTCCCAAAAATTTGGGGCGCTGGTTAATGCGCCCACATTGGTTACACAAAGCGCTTCGCAAAATGACCGAAAAAGGGCGCACTATCACTACCAGTTCTTTATTTGGTTTTTTACAGTTGTATGTATTAGCGGCATGGCGAAAAGGCCGGCGTTCGACATTACGCTATCAACTAGAAACGCAACGTATTGAAAAATGGCTCGCCACTGTGATTGAAGCAGCGAAAGCTAACCCTGCTCTAGCAACAGAAATTACTCAGTGCCAACGGGTTGTTAAGGGCTATAGCGACACTCATGCAAGAGGATTGCGTAATTTCCAAATATTAATGGATATCGTTGTGCAGCAAGGAAGCAAATTAACACCCATTAATTTACGGGAGTTACGCGAGGCTGCGTTAGCTGATGAACACGGTAAAGAGTTAGAAAAATGCCGTCAACGTTTAGCAATGAATTAAGGACAACATCATGAGTTTACTGACATTTACTAAGCCACACAAAATCCACTTTTCGGAGTGTGACCCCGCTGGAATCGTGTTCTATCCCCAGTATTTCGTGATGTTTAATAATTTACTTGAACGTTGGGTTGATGAATTAGTTCCTCAAGGTTTTGCTGGTTACATCATGGAGCAACGCTTTGGATTGCCGACGGTACACCTAGAAGCAGAGTTCAAAGCCATTAGTAAAATGGGGGATAACGTGATGCTAGAACTGCATGTCCAACGTATTGGCCGCAAGTCTCTGACGTTACATCAACGCTGTGTTGGTATTGATAACGTATTGCGTATGCAAGTGACGCAAACCTATGTCACAACATCATTAGAAACGCATCAAGCAATCCCCATTCCCGATGCCCTGTATCAGGCATTAACCGCTCAGCAACCTGTGTAAGTAAAGGAGAAATTCCATGAATATCGTGTGTATTGGCGGTGGTCCCGCAGGGCTTTATTTCGGGTTGCTGATGAAACTGCAGAACCCGCAAAACCGTGTTGTGGTGGTGGAGCGTAATCGTCCCTATGACACTTTTGGCTGGGGAGTGGTATTTTCTGATGCCACACTCACTAATTTACGCCAAGCTGACCCTGTTTCTGCAGAAACTATTTCTGCAGAATTTAGTCACTGGGATGATATCGATGTGCATTTTAAAGGTGTATGTAATCGCAGTGGTGGCCATGGTTTTATTGGTATTGGGCGCAAAAAGTTACTCAATATTTTACAAGACCGTTGCTTGGAACTGGGTGTGGAGTTGGTGTTTGAAACCCAAGTCACAGATGATCAAGCGATTGCTCGTGAATACCAAGCCGATTTGCTCATTGCATCTGACGGTATTAATAGTGCGGTACGTACGCGTTACGAAAACGTGTTTAAACCTGATATTGACCCACGTCGTTGCCGTTTTGTTTGGTTGGGCACAAAGAAAATTTTTGACGCTTTTACCTTCTTATTTGCCGAAAATGAGCACGGTTGGTTCCAAGTGCATGCCTACCAATTTCAAGAGGGGTTATCGACTTTTATTGTTGAAACGACGGAAGAAACTTGGCTTAAAGCGGGTATTGACCAAATGTCTCAAGAGGATGGCATCGCTTATTGTGAAAAGCTATTTGCACCGTGGCTTGATGGTGAAAAACTGATTGCTAATGCTGCTCATTTACGTGGTGCCGCAATTTGGATCCGTTTCCCTCGCGTCATCTGTGAAAATTGGGTGCATTGGACACAGCCAACACAGGGGAAAGATGTTCCAGTAGTCTTGATGGGCGATGCAGCTCATACGGCCCATTTTTCGATAGGCTCGGGAACCAAGTTAGCATTAGAAGATGCTATTGAGCTGTGTGAAAGCTTGAAAACCGCAGAAGGTGATTTACGTAAAGGGCTGGCGCATTACCAGACGGTGCGTAGTGTCGAAGTGCTGAAAATTCAGAATGCAGCACGTAATTCGACAGAGTGGTTCGAAAATGTCTGTCGCTATGAAAACTTAGCACCAGAGCAATTTGCTTATTCCCTCTTAACGCGTTCACAGCGTATATCCCATGAAAACTTGCGAGTGCGGGATGCTGCATGGTTGGAAAATTACGAGCAGTGGTTTGCAGCACAAACGGGTGTGACTTCAAAGGCAAAAGTACCGCCTATGCTGACGCCTTATCACGTGCGGGGTGTCACGCTTAATAACCGAGTGGTTGCATCACCGACACTATTGTATTGCGCTAATCAGGGCGTACCCGATGATTTTCACTTGGTACATTTGGGGAGTCGTGCATTAGGCGGAGTGGGATTAGTCATGACTGAAATGACAGCTATTACCCCCGAAGCTCGAGTGACAAAAGGCTGTGTTGGTATTTGGAGTGACGAGCAAGTCGCCGCATGGCAGCGGGTGACTGATTTTGTTCATCAAAAAACGGAAGCCAAAATTGGGATTCAATTAGGTCATGCAGGACGCCGTGGTTCAACTCAGCGAGGGTGGGAAAAAGAAAATCACCCACTGGATGCGGATAACTGGCCGTTAGTTTCTGCTTCAGCGTTGCCTTATTTAGCGAATATTTCACAAACTCCGGTGGAATTATCCGAGGCGCAAATGACAGTGGTGGTAAGCCAATTTGTTGCCGCAGCAAAACGTGCCGAAGAGGCCGGTTTTGACTGGCTTGAACTGCAAGCAGGACAGGGTTATTTACTGTCGAGCTTTATTTCTCCATTAACCAATCAGCGTACAGATAACTACGGTGGAACATTAGAAAACCGCTTACGTTTCCCATTAGCTGTCATTCATGCTGTACGCCAAGTGTGGTCAAAGCCGTTGTGTGTGCGTATTTCAACGACGGACTGGGTGGACGGTGGAACGACGGTCGATGATGCAGTGGAAATTGGCCGTGCAATGAAGCAAGTGGGAGTGGATATGATTGATTGCTCTTCAGGTGAGGTATCACCACAACAGCAACCAATATATGGTCGGATGTATCAAACACCAATGGCAGACCGTATTCGTAATGAGGCTGGAATACCCGTTATTGCCGTCGGTGCGATTACTGACGCAGACCAAGTGAACAGCATTATTGCCGCTGGACGGGCAGATTTGTGCGCTTTATCTCGACCATTACTTTCTGACTCTGCATGGGTCTTACATGAATGTGCGCGTTATGGGTGGGAAACTTGTTGGCCGGCACCGTATGAGTATGGGCGCCAGCAACTCGTTCAATCCTTGAAGTCGCGTTAAAGGCTTTGGTAAACCAAGAGGAAAACAGCATGAATACACGCTCCCATGACCAATATCGAGAAAATGTGGCAGGTCGTGCCGATGTGGCAGATACCCCTGAACTAGTGGCGTATTACCAAGAATTGGATGCGTTGAAGACAGGCGCACTATGGACGGTAGCAAACAAGATTGAACCATGGCAGCCCAAATCAAGTTCAGTTCCGGTGTTGTGGCGCTACCGTGACCTACGTGAGCATGTGTTACGTTCAGTCGAATTGGTGACACCAGAAAAAGCGGGACGCCGTGTAATTTATTTAAATAACCCCGGCCGCCAAGATGTGGCTGCTGCAGTCGGTTGGCTGTACTCAGGTTTGCAAGTAATGCACCCAGGAGAAGCTGCTTCGGCACATGCTCATTCGTCTTCAGCATTGCGTTTTATTATGGAAGGGCGTGGGGCATACACCATTGTCGAAGGGCAGAAAATGATGCTAGAAGCCAACGACTTTGTACTGACGCCAAATGGAACATGGCATGAGCACGGTGTTGCGGAAGATGGCTTACCTTGTATCTGGCAAGATGGACTTGATATCCCGTTAGTCAATGCCATGGAAGCTGGTTTTTACAAAGTGCATCCTGATTTGCACCAAGCACAAACACGCCCTATCGACTACCCAGTTGGCATGTGGGGGGGAACGGCATTACGCCCTCATGATATCGGTTGGGATAAACCTTATTCGCCATTATTTAAATACCAATGGGGGCCAACTTACGAGGCTCTATGCCGTGCAGCCAAGGCTGCGGATGGCTCAGTATTTGATGACGTTTTAATGCACTATACCAACCCTCTCACTGGTGGGCCGGTGATGCCAACTATTGGGGCAAGTATGCAATTACTACGTCCGGGCTTTGTGGGTAAAGCTCATCGTCATACGGGTAGCTTTATTTATCAAGTAGCCAAAGGGCAAGGGTATTCGGTGATTAACGGCCAGCGTTTTGATTGGCAAGAGCGGGATATTTTCTGTGTGCCATCATGGATGTTCCATGAACATGTGAATACCTCACAAACCGATGATGCATGTCTGTTTTGCTTTAATGACTTACCCGTAATGCAATCTTTGGGGCTCTATTATGAAGAAGCTCTAGTTGAAAATGATGGGAATCAAAAAGTCATTAGCTAGGTGAATACCATATTTATTATTAATTAATTTAAACATTTTATTATTCCAATTTACGTGAAGAAGTGAGTGAGACACCTCATTCAAGGAGAAAGAAAATGCGCTTAATAACTTATCGTTCTGATGTAACCGCAGCAGCTCGTTTAGGAGCAATTGTTAACCATCAAGTAGTGGATTTAGCTCTTCTTGCCCAAGAGCAAGGGCTATACTTGCCTGACAATATGTTGGATTTTATCGATTTAGGCCCACAAGGCGTACGCGTTGGAACTGAACTCTTAAATTCTTATCAGGGACAATTTCCTGCTGGGACTGCTTGGCCGGTGCAAAACGTGAAAATTTTGGCTCCAATCCCTCGTCCACGTAAAAATATTTTTGGTATTGGTTTGAATTATGTTGAGCACGTGGCGGAATCCAGCCGTACATTAGACACTTCAAAAGATCTTCCAAAGCAACCGGTTATTTTTTCTAAGCCACCAACTACAGTGATTGGACCGGGGGATGCTATTGAACATAACGCCAAAATTACCCAACAATTAGACTGGGAAGTTGAATTGGCAGTGATTATCGGCACGCGTGCGAAAAGTGTTACGGCAAAAGATGCGCTTAATTATGTGTTTGGTTACAGCTTGATGATTGATATGAGCGCACGTGATTGCCGTCGTGCGGGGCAGTGGATTTACTCTAAAGGGCAAGATACTTATGCGCCATTTGGGCCTTGCATTGTCACTGCTGATGAAATACCGGACCCTCATTCCCTAGATTTAAGCTTAAAAGTGAATGGGGTAACCAAACAATCCTCAAATACACGTCATATGCTATTTAATGTAAATGCATTGATTGAAGATATTAGCCAAGGGATCACATTAGAACCAGGTGACATCATTGCGACAGGTACTCCAGAGGGTGTGGGGGCAGGTAGAACGCCACAAGAATGGGTCTGGCCGGGAGATGTCATTGAGGCATATGTCGAGAGCATTGGTGAATTGCGTCATCCAGTTGTTGCCGTTTAAGGGGGAAATATGCTGAATTTGCAGACATTTAAAGCGGCTGCAGTACAGGCTGCTCCCGTGTTTCTCGATACCCATGCTACGGTAGATAAAGTTTGTCGTTTAATTGAAGAAGCGGCAGACAACGGGGCGAAATTGGTCGCGTTTCCAGAGGTGTTTGTTTCTGGTTATCCCTATTGGAGCTGGGTGATGAACCCGATAGACGGCAGCCCATGGTTTGAAAAACTGTGCAAATCTGCCATTGAAGTCCCAGGGCCTGAAATCCAAAAAATCGCTCAAGCGGCGGCACGTCATCACATCAATGTTGTGATAGGGGTGAATGAACGCAATCCGAATGGAATTGCTACGTTATATAACACGTTAGTGACTATTTCAGATGAAGGAAAAATTTTAGGGCGCCATCGCAAATTAGTTCCAACATGGGCGGAAAAACTGACGTGGGCAAATGGAGATGCGTCCTCATTAAAAGTGCACCAAACCAGTATTGGGCCTCTCGGCGCCTTAGCTTGTGGGGAAAACACCAATACACTGGCTCGTTTTGCTTTATTGGCACAGGGTGAGTTAGTCCATATTGCGAGTTATATCGCCTTACCCGTTGCGCCGAAAGACTATGACATGGCAGAGGCGATCCGTCTGCGCGCTTCAGCCCACTGTTTCGAAGGCAAGGTTTTCACGATAGTTTCCTGTTCGACGGTGTCAGAAGAGATTATTGATGCAATGTCTGAAACTCACCCAGAAGCACGGGAGCTACTGGCTCGGCCAAATAGTGCTTTTTCTGGAATTATCGGGCCTGATGGGCGTGTTGTCGGCGAACCATTGATTGACGAAGAAGGTATCGTTTATGGTGAAATTGATTTAAATCGCTGCATTCAACCACGGCAAATGCATGATATTACAGGGCATTATAATCGTTTTGATATCTTTGATTTACAGGTAAACCGTCGGCCATTAACCGCCGCACGTTTTCATGGTGATGGGCAAGATACTGAGGCGTTAAACGTATTTCCAGAATCAGGTGAGTCATTTGGGGAGAACGAGGCATGAGTTTAGCACGTACATACCGTATCGGGCAGATTGTCCCATCGTCAAATACGACGATGGAAACAGAAATTCCGTCCATATTACGGGCAAGAGAAGCCCTATTTGCGGAACGCTTCACTTTCCATTCAAGCCGTATGCGTATGCAGAAAGTGACCAAAGAAGAATTAGCAAAAATGGACTCTGATAGTGACCGCTGCGCTATTGAATTGTCTGATGCAGCGGTTGATGTACTGGGGTATGCCTGCTTAGTGGCCATTATGAGCATGGGTAAGGGTTATCATCGAGTGTCCGAAAAACGCTTATTCCAACGAACGGTAGATAACGGCCATTCAGCGCCAGTAGTGACTAGCGCAGGAGCATTGGTTGATGGTTTGCATGCGATAGGCGCTAAGAAAGTGTCTATTTTAACGCCGTATATGAAACCGCTGACACAGCTTGTGATTGATTATATTGAAAGTGAAGGCATTGAGGTGGTAGACAGTATTTCACTGGAAATCCCCGATAATTTAGACGTAGGGCGGCAAAATCCATTAGCACCAGTGGAAATTACTAAAAAACTCAATACTAAAGTAGATGCAATTGTGGCGTCTGCCTGTGTGCAAATGCCTTCACTACCTTCGATACAGCTAATTGAAGACAGAGTTGGTTTACCCGTATTGTCTTCTTCAGTGGCGACTACCTATATGATGTTAAAAAAGCTGGGTTTAGAAACGCGCGTTGATGGGTTTGGTTCATTGTTAAGTGGAAAGTTTTAGCTGAATTATAGCCGGCTTCTGTTACTCTTGAGGAGTTGTAACCAAACGCAATAATTCAAGAATTTATCAAGGGGAGCGAATGGCAAACTCAAAGATTTTTGTTGATAACTATTTGCCTGCCCTGTTGGGGCAGGCTTGGATGTTGGTTTCATCCGAGTTTCATGCCATTGTTGAAGAAAAAGGTTTGTCAGTATTAGAGTGGAGAGTGTTATCCACACTGGCAGGAAATGGCTCGATGGGGATCACCGAACTTGCACAAAAAACGGTGAGTAAACAACCTACAATTACTCGTGTACTACAACGATTAGAGCAGCAGGGGCACGTGGTTCGCCACAGTAACTATAATGGCAGTGATAAGCGCATAACACTTGTTAGTGTGACATCAAGTGGAATGTCATTGGTTGATGGTTTACTTATTGCTGCACAGCAACACGAAGAGGCTGTTTTAGCGCCCTTGGGGTTACGTAAAAGTAAGGTTATTAAGCAAGTACTACAAGAATTAATTGAGCGGTATAGCCTAGAAAATGCCAATACTACCTATAAAAGTACTTCTGATAATAATCATAAAAAGAAAAAGCTGGGTAGCGGAAATGGATTTAGTGAAACAAAAGAATAGTCAGTTAATGGTGCTTTAGTTTGGTTTTTAATAGTAAGGCATAACTTATTGTTTAAATAAGAATTTAATTGTTCTATATCAAATAGATAAATAAGTTTTTTATGGACGGCTCAAGTTGACGGTAATTTTATAACTTAATGATAGATAGGCTATTTCTTAAATTTATTATTTTTATATCAGATGATTAATTGCTACTTTACATTGATTCAATTTATCTATTTACTGCATAACTGATAATTAATGATTAGCTAAACATGGAGCAATCAATGTCAGTAGTGACACTTGTACTCGTTTTTTTATTAGCCGTTGTTGTGAGCGTTTTTGTTTCACGATTGCTCAAAGATATTATTCCATTACCTCTGATTCAGATAGCATTAGGGGCTGGCTTGTCTTTATACGGTTTTACAGTTGAATTTGAACCTCATCTATTTCTATTTTTATTTATCCCTCCTTTGCTGTTTCTGGACGGTTGGCGTATTCCTAAAGAAGCCTTATTCCAAGAAATTAAACCGATCATGTCGTTAGCCATCGGCCTAGTGGTTGTCACGGTTATTGGTATGGGCTTTTTTATACATTGGTTAATTCCGGCTATTTCTTTAGCTGTTGCCTTTGCCTTGGCTGCTATTTTGTCGCCAACAGACCCTGTTTCAGTGTCTGCAATGACTGTCAATTCCCCATTGCCATCGCGAATGGCACATATTCTAGAAGGGGAGTCATTGCTGAATGATGCAACGGGCCTAGTGTGTTTCAGTTTTGCGGTGGTCGCTGCGTTAACAGGTACATTTTCTCTTGCTTCAGCGGCGGGGCAGTTTGTGCTCGTTGCATTCGGGGGAATTTTAATTGGTTTGCTGGTGGCTTGGGCAATTGGTTGGTTAAATCAATTGTTAGTTAAGCGTACTGGTGAAGAGCCTGCTATTCAAATTATGATCAGCCTATTGATGCCATTTACGGCTTACTTATTAGCTGAACATCTACATGTTTCCGGTATTTTAGCCGCAGTGGTTGCTGGTATTGCCATGCACTATGAAAAAATTGCAGGGCGTATGCAAGCCGCTACACGGATGCAAAGTAAAGCGGTATGGGACACGGTACAAACCGCGTTGAACGGAATGATTTTCATTTTGTTAGGTGAGCAGTTACCCGGTATGTGGACAAACATGCCTGCTGTCGCAGAAGCGGCTGGGGCGAGTCACCCTTGGATGTTATTTGTGTATGTGGCAATCATTACTGTGGCCTTGGCGGTTTTACGGTTTAGCTGGGTGTGGATCTCGATGACTCTAACGGTCTTCCATAAACGCCGTCGCGGTAAAGAAGCTGATGTCATGCATATTCGTATGATGGCGGTTATGGCGACAGCAGGTGTGCGTGGAGCGATTACGTTAGCGGGTATTTTGACATTACCATTACTGATGCCAGATGGTTCATTATTTCCGAATCGTGATGTGGCTATTTTCTTAGCAATGGGAGTGATTTTATGTTCATTGCTGATTGCCAGTATTGCGCTGCCAATTTTAACCAAGGGGCTGGTACAAGATTTACCTTATGATAATGACGAAATTCGAGCGCGTTTAGCCTTAAATGAGGCAGCAATGGCGCATTTACGTGAATTGATGAACCACCCATCGGATGATATGGATGAAATTGCGATGCGTACTGAGGTTGGGGCGCAACTGTTAGAAATTTATGGCAGACGACTCGATAACTCAGATGAAACTGAGTCAGATGTGTATGACTTACATAAGATGATTGATATGGAACGTGAGATGTCCAAGTCAGCATTAAAAGCAAAACGGGACGCGTTATATCAAATGCGTAAAAGCAAAAATATCAATGAAAGGGTGTACCATCGTTTACGTGATGAACTTGATTTAAAAGAAGAAACACTTAATCACCATAAAAATGGTAAACATTAGTTAGTGAAATAAAAGACCTGAATTTATTCAGGTCTAAGGTTGTTGACAAAGCGGGATAAAAGCGTGGTTTTTCCCGCTTTGTGTTATCAGCCGAAAATCAAAAAATTGATTTTCCAAATTTATTTTCAAAACCTCTTTTATTTATGCTCATAATTCAACTAAGTTTGACAGTTTGTATTGACCACTGATAAGTTGATTATAATTCCATTTGGGAAATTTATATGTCGCAGGGTGTCGTTAGCTTAAACATTATTATTACCATCACTTAGTGGTGGGGATAAGCGACATCCTAAACCCGCCAGATAAGGCGGGTTTTTTGTTCTTATCTGGTTAATACTTCAGTAAGGAACGATTTATGAATTTAGCAGAAGCATCATCATTACTAAAAAATCAACCTCGTTTGCATTTTCTTTGTGGCAAAATCGCTTCAGGGAAATCCACATTAGCAAAACAATTGGCTAACTCGCCTTGTACTATTTTGCTTTGTGAAGATGAGTGGCTTGCTGCACTTTACCCTAATGAAATTACTGAATTAGTTCACTATATTGAGAAAAGTGCTTTAGTGAAGCAAGTATTAGAAGGTCATATCAAGCAATTGATACAGGCTGGAAATAATATTGTGATGGATTTTCCTGCTAATACACCCTTGCAAAGGCAATGGTTAAGATCATTGGCGCAGACATCTAATGCTCATTATATATTTCATGTATTGCAGGTCAGTAATGATGAGTGTAAAGCAAGGCTTGTGGCCCGCAATTTAGCAGGGGAAAACCCATTTCAAACATCTGAAATGCAATTTGATTTAATTACTGAGCATTTTTCCTATCCAGAAAGCAGTGAGCAGCTAAACTGTCAATTCTATCCATAAGAGTAACATATCGGAGTAATAAACCTCAGAAAGATACTTATTACTCCGATTTCTGGTTACTTAGGGCGATACATTTTGAGGTTTTGCTGTTGTTCAATCCAATAATAATCAGCAGGTCCTCCTGCTCGTAATAGTGGTTTCTGGCCAGCACAATCATATAAGCCATCATTCAATGCTGACTCATCAATATGCACCATGACGACTTCACCCATCACCATCCAAGTATCCAATAACTGGCCATCAGCACGTTTAAGTTGTTGGTATTGTGTGACAACACATTCCATTGAAACGGGTGTTTGAGCAACACGAGGCGGCGAAACTAATGTCGAGGGGAGAGTTGATAGCCCCGTTAGTGTGAACTCGCTTTCGCCACGTGCGAGTGTGGCGCTACTCATATTTACATGCTCACCTAGTGACAATGTTGCGAGGTTATAAACGAATTCCCCTGTTTCAATGGCATTGGTGACTGAATCTTTTTTCCCAACGCTCGAAAAGGCCAATATAGGTGGTGAATAATTGAAAATATTGAAAAAACTATAGGGAGCTAGGTTGGTTCTACCTTTGCTATCACGGGTTGATATCCAACCAATCGGCCTAGGGCCAATAAGTGATGGAATAGGGTCGTGGGGTAGCTTGTGACCTTGCTGTGGTTGGTAACTATAAAATTTTGCTGTCATTGTGAATTCCTTTTTAGTTTTACTCTAACGGATATTTGAATAAGTTGTTAGGTGTTTAAATAAAAAATGCTATAAATGCATAAAAAATGCAGTAAATGGATATTTTATTTTAAATCTTAATTATGTTAATTCTGGGGAATATAACGTAAGCTGATAGTAATTATTTAAATAATTATTAATGCGTTATATTTGTCATTTTTTTATTTATTGATTTTATTATTTAACTCTATTTTTGTGTAAATTTGATATATTTATCTGTCTTAATTGAAAGCTTTAATGTGTTCTTTTAATTTTATTTTTCCCGGTATGTTAATATTTTAATGTAATTAATTTACTTTTCTATTATCTTAATTGAAATTTATTTTAACACTTTGATTTTAATTGTTTATTTTTTAATTTTATTAATCATGAAACACAATCTATATAATTTAATAGGAAATGACTATCAAATTATATAAATTCGATCGATACAAACGTATTTACAGAATTAATTAATAAACCTATATTTAAATTAAGTTATTTCTATCTATTTTTTGATGTGTCTAAATTTTACTTTATATAAAAATAAATCGATTTTTAAATTAGCAATGAGTAATTTAAAATTTCATATAAGAGTACTACTCATTGGAAATAATATGACAAAAACAAATATATTATTACGTCGAGATATTGGGTTGTTTTTAAGACAAGCTAGAATTGATAAATCATTAACAGGATACCAATTAGCGGAAATATTAAAAATAAGTCAACAGCAGGTTTCTCGTTATGAAAGAGGGGAAACTGGTATTAATGTTGAAGTATTGAATACCCTTCTTATCGTATTAGAAAAAAACTGGCTAGAATTTTTCTTCAAAGTTTTAGTTAATTACTCGAGTGAAATTGCAGATATAAGAACACAGGATGAGCTTTTTTATCTCATCGAAAGATCATTTTTCTATTATTATGGAAAACCAAAAAAAAGATGATTTTCAATCAAATATATCGTTAATTTAATTATGCGCTCATAGTGTGATACTTGGTTTTTGTATCCTCTTTCATTGAATTAAATATGGGAATCAGATTTACGCTATTAAATTTCTAATAGTGTATTTGTTGTAGTTTTATTTTTTAATTGAAAGGAAAAATCTATGCGATTAACCAAATTAAATATTGCACCTCAATTATCAAAATCAACTCAGTTATTTATTTTTACTGCATTGATGGCGGGTTTATTATCAGCAAATTCTGCTGCAGACAATACAGGCACGGTTGATTTTGAGGGTGTCGTTGTTAGCACGCCTTGTAATATAGCCCAATCTTCACTAAAGCAAGTTATTGATTTTGGACAGTTATCTCGTAGAGCACTGGAAAATGGTCGTGTGGCTGAAGTGAAATTTAATATTGAATTTACTGGGTGTGATTTCACTGATTTCGATACTGATGTAACCGGAAAACCTATTGCTGTTAAATCAATGGAATTAGTGTTTACAGGCCAAAGCTATGCGGATGCAACAAATACTTTACTTTCTACTTCTGCAGGTAATACCAACAATGTGGGAATTGGCATTGATGGATTTGAATTTGGAAAAGCGAAAGATGTACTCTCACGGATCATCAATAAAAAAGGTGATAATGTTTTATCTTTCAAAGCATTAGCGAAAGCTGTTGATACAACGAAAAGTGTATCGGAAGGTAAGTTCAGTGCAGTCACAAACTTTCGTATTACCTATCAATAACTAAATTGTTTAACCGCCAGAATTAACTGGTGGTTAAATAGTGAGCCGCTATAGGAGGGGTTGTGGATAGTTATCAAAGGATTATGAATATAACGGTACTGTTGGTAATGCTTATTTTTAGTATTCATTCACATGCAGACACCAAAAATGGTAAACCCTACAACGTCAATGCAATAACGTTACTTAAAGGAAGCGTCATTGATGCACCGTGTTCAATTTCGTTACAAAACCGCTATCAAACTATTGATTTTTCTTCTTTGGCTCTTTCTTTTTTATCTAATAACTTGCAACGAGAAATGCATGACCAGCCTTTTATTATCGAGCTACAAGATTGCGGTAGTGCCTATTCAAGCATTGATCTAAAAACATGGAAGATACGCTTTGTTGGCCAAAATGCACCATATATTGATGCTTTTACACTACAAGGTGCCTCGGAAGGATTAGGTATATCGGTATTAGATAATGCAAAAATACGATTACAACCTAATAAGGATTATTCATTATCTAACAATGTGTTGTATCAAGATAAATCAGGGTACAGCCTTTTCCTACGCTATTTCCTACGTTTGGAATTAACCGGACAGCCGATCCAAGCAGGTCGTTATTACGGACTGGTCCGTTTCTTCATCGATTACCAATAACACACACGAGTAATACGCTTTTATAAACTTCATTTTGAAGATGCATTCTTATTGCATTTAATCTGGTATAGCTAGGATGGTATAGAGCATGGTGTTCAAAATTAACGAAAAATTGAAACTAGCTTGGCACATTGCTTTTCTGTTACCGAGTCTTATGGGATGGAAAGCATTTGCAACTGAATTTAATACAGATGTGTTAGATGCAGATGATATTCAAAATATTGATATGAGCCAGTTTTCGGTTGCCGGGTATACGCTACCGGGGAATTATGTTTTTACTCTCTTTGTTAATGGGCAACGTTTAGGGGCACCCCGCGATATCTCTGTTTATGAAAACAAACCAATCGCAGGTGAATCAACTCAAGTGGCACAAACTATCTGTATTCCTCCTGATGTCCTTGAGTTAATTGGTTTAAAGCGTTCTGCAATGAAAAAGGTGACACTTTCCCATAATGGGAAATGTCTCGATTTTTCTGCGCTAGATGGGATTCAAACTATCATTGAGCTCAGTACGCTGTCGCTGAAAATGATTATTCCACAAATACGGATGGAATATCGCGACCCATATTGGGTACCTGCTAATTTATGGGAAGAGGGAATAGATGGCGCATTTATTGATTACAATGCGAATATTTCTGCAACTAAAGAAACGGATAGTAATCGGCAAATCTATTTATCAAGCAATGGGATTACAGGGGTAAATTGGGGGGCTTGGCGCTTACGTGGGGATTACAGTACATCTTATCAGAAGCAACGGTGGGATTACCCTCAAGAGAAACACAACTTTGATTTTACTCGTCTTTATGCATTTACTTCATTGAAAGATAGCGCTTCAATTTTTACCGTGGGAGAAAATTATTTTTATTCGGATATTTTTGAGTCTTGGCAATATACCGGTTTTTCTTTAGAAAGTGATGACCGCATGCTACCGCCTAAATTAGTGGGGTATGCACCTGAAATTATTGGTGTGGCAAACACTAATGCAATTGTGACTGTTCGCAGTCAAGAACGTATTATTTCTGAAACAGCCGTTCCTCCAGGGCCATTTCGAATTCAAACACTCGATAGTGGTATTCGTGGCGTATTGGATGTGACGGTACGTGAAGAAAATGGCGAAGAGAGTAAATTTAGTATTAGTACCGCCTCGTTACCTTATTTAACACGTCCTGGACGGGCTATCTATAAGGTTGCGATGGGAAAGACGCGTTATGACAATCGGCATTTGACGGGGGAGCCTGTTGTAAGTGGTGAATTATCATATGGTGTTTCAAATGCATGGTCATTATATGGCGGAACTCAGCTTAATGGTTATTACCAAAGTGCAGCGCTAGGGATAGGACGAGATCTTTTTTCAATAGGCGCGGTTTCTTTTGATATCACTCAATCCTTTGCCGATTTTTCAGATAAAAGACGCCAAGGGCGCTCTTATCGTGTTAATTACGCAAAATCTTTCGATGATTTACGTACCGATATTACCTTTGCGGGTTACCGCTTTGCTGACAAAGAATACCGAACACTGACGCAATTTATGGATGAAGATAGAATAGGCAATGGTGTTCAGGCAGCAAAAGAAAATTATCAATTATATTTAAATAAATATTTTGATGATTTTAATATTTCTATTAATTATCAATACAGTACTTATTGGCAGCATGATTCACAAACGCAATATGGCTTATACATTAATGCGCCTTTAAATTTTCCACTTCTGTCCCGAAATGCGGCAAATTTATCATTATCAGCGACTCGTACTGAACGAGACAATGGTAATGAAGATGATGCTATTAATCTGTATCTCACCTTGCCATTATTCCGTGGGCATAGTGTCACATTTTCTGAGCTCTACTCACGCTCAGCAGGAAATAACCAATTTAATCATCAGGTTGGTTATAGCGGTTATGGGGAGCAAGACAATTACAATATCAATGTGGGTTATAGCCATGGCCAACATATTGATAACCAAGCCAGTTTGAGTGGCTTCTACTCACGAGACCTGTCCCAAGCAAGTACATCGATAAATGCGAGCTATGTACCAGATCAATACCACAGCATTGGTGGGTCAATAAATGGTGGGGTCACATTAACCTCTAAAGGGGCGGCATTACACCGCTCAGCGCACGGCGATACACGGCTTATGATTGAAACACCGGATGTGAGCGGCGTTCCTCTCGATAATGGCGTGATTAAAACCAATGCATTTGGATTAGCTGTTATTCCTAATATGAATAGTTACCGGAAATCAACCGCCTCAATTAATACGAGTCAGCTTCCTGATGATATAGAAAGCCTTGATCCCTCAACAGATATTACCTTAACCAAAGGCGCCATTGGTTATCGCAGCTTATCAGTGATGAAAGGCCATAAGTTATTCGCTGTTTTTGTTCTGTCTGATGGAAGGCACCCACCTTTTGGCGCGAGCGTTCGCAATAAAAATAACCAAGAATTGGGACTTATTGGTGAAGGTGGAGTGACATGGCTAGTGGGGGTTTCACCTCAAGAAAAACTGTCGTTGTATTGGAATAACCAGCCACAGTGCGAGTTATCTCTACCTGAAAAATTAGATGAGCTTACGGATCTATTATTACTGCCGTGTTCTTCGGTCAAAGCTCTTGGTTCAATTTCTTCGTCATCAAGTAAATGATTGTGAGGCTAATTATGTGGAAGTTAGATATCTATCATCAATGGATTATGAGAGTACTGTTTGTCACACCAATATTGACCTTTAATACCGATGCCGCAGTAACCTTGGATCGAACTCGGATCATTTTCCCCGGGAATGCAAAATCGATCAATATCAAAATAACTAATGATAACCCAGAAGAAGCTTACCTAGCGCAGAGTTGGATTGAAGACCAGCAAGGTCAGAAGTTAATAAAGGGTGCATTATTAGCCACGCCACCTCTACAACGTGTTGAGCCGAATAGCCAAAGTTTAGTTCGCTTGAGTGTTACGCCTTTATTTAGCCAGTTACCGCAAGATAGGGAATCCGTATTTTATTTTAATTTACGGGAAGTTCCGCCTAAATCTCATGATGCGAATACCTTACAAATTGCTTTGCAATCGCGGGTGAAGCTTTTTTATCGACCCGCATCCATTCTAGCTGAGTCTGAGACAAATTGGGCTCATAAAGTCACATTAATGAAAACGCATAAAGGGTATCAACTCAATAATTCAACGCCTTTTAATTTGACTGTTATTGGGTTGGGTAATAACCAAAAACAATCTGAGCAAAGTCAATTTGAGGTAGTGATGGTACCGCCTAAATCTACCCAAGAGCTTGTTTCCCAGCCTCTGACAAAACCTCATTTAACCTATATCAACGACTATGGCGGAAAACCGACTTTGGCTTTTCGTTGCCAGCAAGACATTTGCACTGTGGTCGATGAACGCTAGTTAGGTAGGAATATATGGCTAGCATTAATAATAGAAGGAGTAATGCATTGATAAAACATATGCTTATCGGTCTATTTTTCATTAGTGGCATGATGGAGGGAATGGCTTCAGCGAGCGGATTTTTAAATCATATTGCGGTGAATGAATCGCATTATGAAGATTTAAATAGTGGATGGTTAGAAGTCAGCGCTGAATTATTCAATTCACCTTGTCATTTAAAAATATCAACCTCAACGGTGATGTTGACGCAATGTGGCGCAGGCGACGCCTTTTCTGCTAACAAAACACAAACAACGCCTGCACGAATACGCTTTTATGATGTGCAAAATGGGAATGTTACGGCCATGGAGAAAATGAGTTTACTCAACGGTAATAATTTGATTCACCCGCCTGTTGCTATACACAAATCGAAAGTGTTACGGCTGGAGGTGGTTTATGAGTAAGGTCATTTTACTTTTAAGTCTTGGAATTCCTATATTGGGTTGGGGTATGGATAGCCTTGATGTGGAATTTAGTGGCATTTTAGTCAACAAAACCTGTCAGTTAGCGGCTGATTCCATTACTAAGCAGGTGAAAATTGAAAATATACGTTTGAAGTCGATTAATGACAACATTACCAGTGATATCACTCCGTTTTTTATCACGATTGAAAAATGCAGCCAAGCTGACCTCAATAAGATGATTAAAATTACTTGGAAAAGCCCAAAACGCGTCAATATAGAGGGGCAAAGTTACCTTGGAACAGATGGTAATAGTGGAGTATTGCTAGGGGTGGTTGATAAGCAAAGGGCTCTTGTTATTTGGGAACAATCGATTGAGGTAGAACCGGTTACTGTGGCTGATGGAAGCCAGCAATTGGAATTTGGCGTATTTGTCCGTAAAAACCCATTGAATGAGGCAAAAAAAGGTTTTTTCTCAAGCTCAGCGACTTTTACATTGGAGTATGAATGATGAATACAACCAATTTGTCATCTAAATTAATTTTGTGTGTTTTATTCATCTCATTTATGTCTAAGTCAGATGTTTTAATCGATGTGAGTGCGACATTAGTCGACCCAGCCTGCCAGCTTCGTAGCGAAGATAACAGCACACCATTAAAAATTAATTTTGGGGTGATTAATATACCAATTAATTCAGATGATGTTTCTCAATCCCATACATTTCCGTTGTATTTAACAGGCTGCAATTGGAATAAAGCTCTTGGTATCATGATTAACCCCAAAAATAGTAACACTATGGTTTATCAAGGAAAAACTATTTTATCAACCAGTACCGATGGCCTTGGCATTAATATCAATAACCTAACTGGCGGTGTGGCTCATCCACTTGAAGTTAATCAAATTCAGCAAATATTTCCTGAACAAATAGATGCCACGTTGCAGCGAATTATTTTACAAGCTGAGCTCGTCAATACCCTGCCAGCGAATCAGCTCAGTGCTGGAAAATTTAGTGCTATTGCCATGATTTCGGTCACTTACTATTAAGGCGGTAATATCGGTTATGTCTAATTTTCAAATCCTGTTTCAGGTGTTTTTTAGCTCAATAGTGAAAAGGCAATCTTCCCTATTTTTGGGGAAAGGATTCTTTAAGCAATTATTTAATCTCTCAATGTATTCTCTGGTAGCTATTCTCGGTTTGTATGGAATGAAAGCCTATGCGGACTATGCACCTCGAATACAAAATTCGAATGCAGGTTATTTAATTCGCCTCGACAGCAATAGTGTTATTGACCCCGTCTCACGAGTGGGCTCTGATGGTAAAAATTATCATCGCGTGGGAAACCCTATCGTTATTGATGGCAATAGCGCCCAAGTGAGCGTATCTGGCTTGGTTGATTGTGTTGGAAGACGGTGGGGGAGCAGTAATACCAGAATTCATTCATCACAGGCATTTCATCGTTTGTTTATGTATGTGGCTTCTGCGGGAGTGACGATTGATGGAAAAACCGCCTACCGAATTAATAATAACCTTGTGATGACAGTAGAAGCCCCTATTATGGATTGGAAAAATATTGATGCCGGAATGTGCTCATATGCTTATGTGGGGCTCGTTCGCTCCGCCCATGAGTTTACGAGTCAATTTCCGATTACCATCACATTTTATATTAATGAGCAAATTATTGATGGAAAATTAGTTATTCCCGCAATGGATTTAGCCGGTTATGTTCGCGCTTTTACTGAACCTAAATCTGTACCACCTTTTGATAGCTGGCCACTATCTGACTCAACAGTGCCAATGCGTCTTGCGGCTTCTCAGCTAAATGTAAAAGCAATGTGTTCCACGCAAACGAGCTCTGGGCAGGCTAGTACAGTCAATTTGCGACATGGCCAATTAAGTAGCGTTTATTATGATAGCTTGGTGAGTGAAAGCATCAGATACACCTGCAAATTTGCTGCCTTAACAAAGGTCAGGCTGCGGTTAGACTATGCGACCGATAGCGACCCGCAAAAGCGATTGCCGATGAAAGATGCTGCAAATAGAACGATTTACAGTCAGTTAGAAATTGTGGATGAGCAAACCGGGGCGACAGGCACAGACATTCGTGTGGGAATTCAGTCAGATCGTACGATTCAGATACGTAGTCGTATTCAAGGAGCTAATGCAGACGCAGGAAGCTATCAAGGGTCTGCATGGTTAATCGCCACATTTGATTAAATTGAGCTTTTGAATGGTTAGATATTATCCACCAATTCTCTGAATAAAACTGGATGGGCTTTGCCCTAACCATTTTTTAAACATGGTCGAAAAAGACCCGACACTGCTGTAGCCTAAATCGAATGCGACCTCGGTAATGGATTTACCCGCAGAAATGTGGGTAATCGCACTTAATAAGCAAGCTTGCTGCCGCCAGTCAGAGAAAGAGAGCCCCGTTTGAGCACCAAAAAAACGGCTAAATGAACGCTCACTTTTATGTAATTTTGCTGCCCATTCCTGTGGTAATGAGGTGATTTGTGGGGCTTTTAGGAATTCCCTGCACAACTGAGCTAAATGTTCATCCCGTGGGATGGGTGCGTAGAAAGGCAAGGGCTCTGCTTGTGCAATTTCATGCAAAATCAATTGGTACATGACTCCATCACGACCATTTAAATCATATTCAATTGGGGTATCAACGGCTTCGAGCAATAACTGACGAAGTAGGGGAGAAACCCTGAGTACTTCGCACTTATTTCCTCTACGTGGAGCCGCTTTGGGTTCTATGTATAAACTACGTGTACTGACATTCAACATCCGGGTTTCATGGGGGGTATTACAGGGGATCCAAACCCCGCTATCAGGGGGGATGACCCACTCCCCATCTGCAGTACTGACTTCAATCAAGCCTGTCGCACCATATAAAAACTGGGCGCGTCGATGGACGTGAGAATCGAGTAACACGTTTGGTAGGTAATCAGTGCCGATAGCTAACACATCACGTGGAGTGGCATCGACAGTTTTTAGAGGAATATTTCGCATAGGAATTTATCTTGGCTGAGATTCAAAAATTATTATCTATTTTCTGAATATAGGCAGTTTTTATTGACATAACCACATGTTTTATATGGTTGGCTGAAATTCCAATGTGTTTGGCGGTTTTTCGAAAGTTGGCAAACCGGGAAATGATTACTCTAGCGCGGCAACCTAATGTATGCCAGAGGTAGAGTTATCATGGAAAATTATCACGATCGGGCGGATAGCAAGAGTCTGATTGAACCCTTAACCCGTCGTCGGTTTATTCAAGGCAGCTCTGCGCTCATGGCTGTCCCCTTTATTGCCACAAACACGGTCGCATCGACACCAGAAAACCCGAATATCATCCCAACGACAACGCTGCAAAATGAAGGTGAGAGAGTGGTCTCCACCTGTAGCAGTTTTGACTGTGGTGGTAAATGTGATATTCGAGCACACGTTAAAGAAGGGGTAGTAACCCGAATTAGTACCCGCCCAGATGCCGATTTAGATGAAGAGATGCCCATCATGCGTGCTTGCGTGCGCGGCCGCAGCTATCGGAAATTTGTTTATCACCCAAATCGCTTGAAATACCCAATGAAAAGAGTGGGCAAACGTGGTGAAGGGCGATTTGAGCGTATTAGCTGGGAAGAAGCAACGACATTGATTGCTGACAACATGCAGCGTATCAATGAGCAATATGGCCCTGCCTCGCGCTTTGTTAGTCTCAGCACAGGGGTAACTGGTGGGATTTTCTCTGGTGCGAATATGCTACGCCGCCTATTTAATATCACGGGTGGTTTTCTAGAAAATTACCATTCAGTAAGTAACGGCAATACCATGGCGGTCACACCTTATACCTATGGCACATCAGCAAGCGGTAGCACGCTAGACACACTCGAAGATACGCCATTGGTGATCCTGTGGGGGCATAATCCCAACGAAACCATTTTTGGCCATACGAACCATTATTTTCAAAAAATGAAGAAAAATGGCACCAAATTCATTGTTGTCGATCCGCGTTATTCGGATACCGCATCGTCATTAGCTGACCAGTGGATCCCTATTTTGCCGACCACAGACAATGCGATGATGGATGCCATGATGTATGTGATCATCAGTGAGGGGCTGCATGATCAAGCCTTTATTGATAAATTCACTGTTGGTTTTGATGAGCACCAGATGCCCGAAGGCATACCCGAAAATGAGTCATTAATGGCTTATTTAATGGGAAAAAAAGATGGAATAGTGAAAACCCCAGAATGGGCGGAACCCATTACCAAAGTACCCGCCGACACCATACGCCAACTGGCGCGTGAATATGCCAACACCAAACCTGCGGCATTAATGCAAGGCTGGGGGCCCCAGCGTCATATCTGTGGTGAACGTTCCGCCCGAGGCGCGACCTTGTTGGCAACAATCACGGGTAATGTGGGCGTAAAAGGGGGGTGGGCAGCAGGTTATGGCATGGCAGTCACGCCGGATCTCCGTAAAACGTTAGCGGGCCCTAGCTTATTTGACAACCCAGTTAAAGCGAAAATCAACATCACCAATTGGGTACAAGCCTGTGAAAATAAAGATTTGGTAACGCCAAATAATGGTTTAAAAAATGCGGAAAAACTCGATACGGAAATCAAAATGATTTTTTCGTTAGCGGGTAACTATATGACTAACCAGAACCCCGATATTTTGCATGCCGCTAAAGTTCTGGAAGATGAAAGTAAAGTTGAGTTTATTGTTTACAGCGACTTATACATGACTCCTAGCGCCAAGTATGCCGATATTTTATTGCCTGAAACCAGTTTCTTAGAGCGCTGGAATGTGGGCGGCACTTGGGGAACCGGTAACTATATTATTTTATCTGAAAAAGTCGTCGAGCCTGAATTTGAGCGCCGTAGTGACTATGAATGGTTGCGCGACGTGGCTGAAAAACTCGGTGTTGGTGAAAAATTCAGTGAAGGGCGCACAGAAAAACAGTGGATTGAGCATTTAGTCAATGACGCTCATCAAAAACGCCCAGAAGATGGCATTCCAACCTTTGATGAGTTGCTGGTTAAGCGCCGCCATTTGTTAAAACACAAACCGCATGTGGGTCATGTCGCCTTCGAAAAAAATATTAACGATATCGAGAATAACCCGTTTGAAACACCATCCGGAAAAATCGAAATTTTCTCTCAGCGCCTTTATCAGCGAAATGATGTGGATATCCCTGCGTTATCTCATTATGTGCCCGCCATTGAGGGGCCGGAAGATGAACTGGCTTCCCGTTATCCATTGCAATTAATCACTTGGAAAGGCCGTAATCGCGCTAATTCAACGCAATTTGCTAACCCGTGGTTACAAGAAGTACAACGCCAAGAGCTGTGGATCAATCCCATCGATGCAAAAAGACGAAATATCGCGGATGGGGAGCGGGTCAAAGTGAAGAATGACCGCGGTATCACCATGGTGCCAGTCAAAATTACCCAGCGCATTATGCCTGGCGTTGTCGCTTTACAAGCCGGAGCATGGTGGCAACCTGATGAAAATGGCATTGACCAAGGCGGTTGTGCGAACGTTTTAACATCTTCCCGCAGTACAGCGATGGCACATGGAAATGCCCATCAAACCTTATTGGTGGAGGTAAGCAAAGCATGAGTAAATTTCAGGTTTATCCCGCGATTAGTGACAAACAGCTTGGCTTTTATATTGACTCTGCCCGTTGTTCCGGTTGTAAAGCCTGCCAAGTGGCGTGCAAAGATAAAAATAACCTCGACGTGGGTCGCAAATATCGTCGTGTATACGAAGTCGCTGGTGGTGAGTTTATTGAAAATGGCACAGGGGGGCTGATGAATAACGTCTTTGCCTATACGTTGTCCATTTCATGCAACCACTGTGCTGACCCAATGTGCGTGAAAAATTGCCCGACGACAGCCATGCACAAGCGTGAAGGGGATGGCATTGTGATGGTCAATACAGATAAGTGTGTGGGCTGTGGAACCTGTGCGTGGTCTTGCCCGTATGGTGCACCGCAAATGAACCCTGAAACCAAGCAAATGTCGAAATGTGATTTTTGTATTGATTTACAACTAAAAGGGGAGCAGCCCGTCTGCGTCGCCACTTGCCCACTAGGAGCCATTCAATTTGGCCCAATTGATGAATTACGACAACGTTATGGGGAGCTAGCGGATGTCCGAGGATTACCAGACTCATCGATTACCCACCCAAATTTAGTGATCCATCCACATCTTGGGGCGGGTCGTACACAAGACTCACAAGGAGAAGCCAAATGAATGAATGGCCACTGTTATTATTCACATTTTTAATGCAAACATCCATTGGGTTGAGTGTGATGTTAGCGCTTTTTGCAAACAAATTATCGGCGAATTTAACGGGTAAAACGCACACACAGTTTTTGCTGTGGTATGTGTTTGTCGCCTGCGTATTTGCGGGGATCGGTTTATTGTCTTCAATTACCCACTTAGGGGTTCCTTTGAATGCGCCTAATTCCCTATTGAATATTTTTTCATCGTGGTTAAGCCGTGAAGTGGTATTCACTGCCACCTATTTTTCTTTTCTTGGGCTCACTTTCCTATGGTTATGGTTCAAAAAGGAATTGTCATATCTGTTACTTGGTTTAGCGATTATTGCAGGGCTATGTGATGTGTATGCCATGGCTTCAATCTATCGTTATACATCAATGTTAACGTGGATGAATGATAATACTTATTTGATGTTCTACGGCACCATGTTTACAGCAGGTGCTGCTGGGTATTACTTATTAATCAATTTGTTATTGCGTTTTAACGTCGGAGCCGTAGAGGCTCAGATATCAACTCGTGGGCTATGGATATTATGGGCGGTGATTGGGGTTAGCTTACTGGTTCGTTTAGCTTATCAGCCTGCCTATGAAAGTTACTTGGTTCACACTAGCTATAATAATGAATCCATTACATTTCCTATCGACTCTATCTATGCATACCAAGGGATTTGGTCACTGCGTATCACGAGTTGGGTAGTTGGAATATTGGCGGTGATGGTATTGGGATATGGGTTGTTTCGTCATATACGACAAACGGCGAATGGGGTCATTACCTCAAATAGTAAAAGGTATTTAGTGGTTGGTTGTACAGCGGCGATGGTTGCTGAGTTTATGCTGCGCTACTGTTTTTACACGATCCACATATAGATAACAGCGTATTGCTTAGGAAATTATCTTTTTTATGATCCATTTTTCACACTATGCAGCGGCGTTTAATATTTTAGGCACATGCTATTTATTTTCACCGAATGATGATGCAAGTCATTATGCAATAAGCTTTTTCAAGTTAAATGACTTCGCATCTCAGTGGCCTTGTAAGGTCAGTACCTCACTTAGCGAACGGCTATCGGCATCGCTAAATATTGAGATTGCGACACTGCATACTCAGTGGACAGATTTGTTTATTGGGCCAGAAGCATTACCCGCCCCGCCATGGGGCTCGGTATATCTTGACCCAGAGGGAGTATTACAAGGCTCTTCAACACTGGCACTGAGTGATTTTTTACAGCGAGAGCGTTTAAAAATTCAGACACGTTATCCAGAGCCCTCAGACCATGTTGGGTTAATGTTATTTCAAGCGGCAGTTTTGGCTTCACAGGTTAGGGAGGCCGCATTAAAGGAATTGTTGAATGACCATTTGGGGAGTTGGTTACCGCAATTTTCTCAGCAATTAAATCGAACAACACATAGCCCTTTCTATAATGCATTAACCGAATTAGCTCTGGTGACTGTCAGGTCTTGTTTGTAATATTGTTCAATATTTTTGATTATTAAATGGTTAATTAAACGTAATATTTGAATGGATGAAAAGTTAACAAATTTTAATTAAATGAAAATTGATTTAGTTATAAGAAATGCAAATTAAAATGATTCTTACTTTATCTTTCTAAGCCATAATGCATTTTTAAGCCATACTACTTAATGATGTTTTGGATATCCATAGGGGGTATAAAGTGGTCAATTTATTAAATCGTTTGTTGTCCCATGAAGATGCTGGCAGGTTGTTATTGCGTCTTTCTGTTGGTGGGCTCATGTTATTTCATGGTATGAGCAAATTAATGACTGGTGCGAGTGGTATTAAAGCGCTGCTGGCTTCTTATGGTTTACCTGAATTTATTGCTTATGGAACAATTCTAGGTGAAGTGGTTGCGCCTATTTTCATTATTTTAGGGATTTTAACTCGTCCATCGGCATTATTAGTGGCTTTCACTATGGTCGTTGCATGGCTGATGATTGGGCTAGATAAAACGTTTTTACTTGATAAAACAGGCGCATGGGCGATTGAAAGTTTGGTGTATTTCTTCTTGAGTGGTATTGCATTGGCATTTTTAGGCGCGGGTAAATATTCCATTATTAAAAACCCGAACTGGCGATAAACCTGTTTTTCTTTTGTGTTTGACATTGCCTTTGAAAAAAGACCATCAAAAATTTTCTGATGGTCTATTTTTTTGAAAAATACTCGTTAATGATTTTCTAACACGGCTTTACGAAAAAATTCATCTAATAAACGGCTGTCACGGCAAGCGGGCTCAGGGAATTGCATGTGTTCTGCATTGGCTATAACTTCCAAAACGAGCTTATCAATAGCTGGGCGTCTTGCACCATAATGACTTTCGTCTGCTTGGCCTTTTATTACCAACAATTCATCAATTTCTAACCGTACTAATTTATCTTTAACAGTTGCATTAACTAGCTCTGAAAATGCCATTGGTGGCATGCTCTTGCTTGTTTCTATCCAACGCAAAGCTAATACTGCACGTAGTAAATAAAAATATTTTTTTAATTTAATACGCTCGCCTTTAAAGTCAGTATGTAAATTACGCTTACTGATTGATAAGTAATGATAACGTGACTTTAACGGTGAATAAAATTGTGCCGCCAATTCCCCCAGTTGAGCAAAAAATGCCTCATCTTTAAAATAAACAATTGGTGAATGTAACCATTCTATTAATGCCGGGTTTGAGTTGCGCATTAATTTCAATGCTTTAGATAGCTCCCAACCTGACACATCTAACTCATCATCAATTGGCTTTTCTATCACATCGCGCTTTTTATCTAATGTTAGGTACCAATCGAGTTTGTGAACATAGATAAATCGAACATCATAGTCGCTATCGCGGGAGGCAAAACCCCAACCGCGACTGCCGGATTCACACGCAAACAGTATTTTAACGTGATGAGTTTCTTCTATTTCTTTGAGTGTTTTTCCTATCCGTTCTCTCATTAGCACGGATACACTTTCATGGTCAGTTTCCATGCTTTCTCCTGTTACTTTTTATATTTAACCCTTAACGCACACCACTTGACGTAGGGTATGAACAATTTCTACCAGTGATGATTGTGCTGCCATTACCGCGTCGATGTCTTTGTAGGCCATCGGTATTTCGTCAATCACATCACTGTCTTTTCGGCATTCAACATGGGCGGTAGCCATTTTTTGGTCGCTGACTGAGAAACGTTTTTTGGCTTCAGTTCGGCTCATTACACGGCCTGCACCGTGGCTACAGGAACAAAAACTTTCTTCATCACCCAACCCGCGCACGATAAAACTTTTTGCCCCCATAGACCCTGGAATGATCCCCATTTGGCCTTTTCGAGCGGATACTGCGCCTTTGCGGGTTACCAGTACTTCTTCACCAAAGTGCTGCTCTTTTTGCACATAGTTATGATGACAATTTACGGCTTCTTGCTCTGTGATAAACGGTTTTGGAATTTCACGCGATAGTGCTTCCAATACGCGGTGCATCATCACTTCACGGTTATGGCGGGCAAAGTCTTGCGCCCAACCCACCGCTTCCATATAGTCATTAAAATGCACACTTCCTTCTTCGAAATAAGCCAAATCTCTATCGGGCAAATTAGCAATATGCTGTTGCATATCTTTTTGTGCCAATGTGATAAACAAGTTACCAATCGCATTTCCCACTCCGCGTGATCCGCTATGTAGCATTACCCATACACGGTTTTGTTCGTCTAAACACAGCTCAATAAAGTGGTTTCCCGTTCCCAACGTCCCTAAATGGTTATAATGGTTGGTTTGGCGCAGTTTTGGGTACTTATCACAGATACGTTTGAACTCTTCATCCAAGTGCGCCCAGTGGGTATCGACAATATCCGGTGTACGATGCCAAGCCCCTTTATCACGCCCATGTCGATGGGTGGTTCGGCCGTGCGGCACTGCCGCTTCAATGGCAAAACGGATGTTTTGCAAGCTATCCGGCAAATCTGATGCCGTTAAGGACGTTTTTACGGCAATCATTCCACAACCAATATCCACTCCAACCGCTGCAGGGATAATGGCCCCTTTGGTCGGGATCACGCTCCCAATTGTCGATCCTTTTCCCACGTGCACATCTGGCATCACAGCAAGGTGCTTGAAAATAAACGGCATTTTTGCAGTGTTTTGCAGCTGGGTTACCGCTTTTGGGTCAACAGGCACCCCATTGGTCCACATTTTTACGGGTGCGCTATTTTCTTGAGTTAATTCATTGAATTTATTATTTATCATTATTTATTCCTTAATTTTTACTAATCCGTTTAATACTTGGTCTAAACCGCCGTAAACTGAAATTTGGTCGATGCGATGCGCAATGTTTTCTAGGGTTTCAAGTTCTTTTAAACGCAGTGCAACTGGGTTGTTTTCCATTACTTTAGCGGTATTTAGCAGTGAGCGAGTCGCGGCGGTTTCTTCGCGGCGGCGGATCACGTTAGCCTGTGCCGATTTCTCGGCTTCTACCACTTGGGATAAAATCGTACGCATATCTCCCGGTAAAATAATGTCTTTTATACCAATACTGTCGACTTCTAAACCAAACTCCGTTACGCATTGTGCTATTTGAGTTAGCATCAACTCATCAATTAACTGCTTATTTTCTAAAAGTTCGTCTAAAGTTCGGGTACCGACGATTTCCCTTAATGAAAACTGTAACTCACGGTATAAATGCTCTACAGGCTGACTCAATTTTGAGAACGCCAACAAAATATCGTGATAGCGCCAGTTAGCTGAAAGATTGATGCGCAGCGTCACTTTGTCCTTGGTTAAAATCTCTTGTCCACTCACTTCAAGGGATTGCAAACGAGTGTCTATTATTTCAACTTCCGGTTTGTGGTTGATTTTCCAATAACCGTAAGTTCCCGGTTGTAATAAATTTTGTATCTCACCATCAATTTTTAACATACCCACATGCCATGCAGGCACTTGACTAATCAATGCCAACTCATTGCCTTTAAGGCGTTTTTTACCCATTAAGCGTGCAACTAAGGTGGAGTCGATGACACTATCTTCTAGCGATAGCAGTTCCACTTTTAAGCTATTACCATTTTTCCAATACAACCGACGAGTTGCTGGTGGCAAGATTTCGCTCAAGCTATTGTGTAAATAAATAAATCCAATTTCATCATCAGATAACGCTACATCAAGGCAGTGCTCATCAACCCAGTCTGAGTGAAATTGGCGCAAATGTTCTGCCAGCTTATTTTCAATTGGCTCTTCATTTAATGGATACATGGTCACGGTTAATTTGTTAAACCAATCATTCACTTTGTGCTCACCAGCCAATAATAGGTGCTGAAAATCGCCATTTTTAGCGGTCAATGCGATAAGTCCTTGAGCAACTTTTATTTTTTTCATTATTTTTCCTTTTTTAATATTTATCCGCCACTGAAGAAAAAAGCGAAGTGGTGAGGGGAAAAGTAGAGTGCCTAACTGGGCTGTCTAAATTTCTGCTCATCACTCGGCGTGGCTCTCGAGTGGCGGCGTTAAGCTTAACTTCAGCTCGTTGTTATACGTTTTGGAGACGTTAGTTTCAGGAGTCGAACCTGATAGCTGTGCTATTACCATAAGGTATCTCCCAGCGGACGGAATACAGATCATGTAGTGACTAACGCCACCATGTCTGCACCGGTTGAACGCGAAGTTCAGACAATTTCCGGCAGTAGATGAATGTCTAATTGCCAGAAGCGTGCCAACTTTTTTAAAAACGGGATAAATATTTTTATTTGATTGAAATATAAATGAAAAATAATTTTAAGATAAAAGTAGTAAACATTGGCTTGGTAGATGGATTATGCTAATTATTATCTTTTTATATCGTTATTTATAAATTTATATAAATTCATTATGAATAAAAAACGCAAAGTGGTTATTGGGGTACTGGGTACGGTACTTGATAGACGAGGCAAAAAAGCCAATCGCTGGACAAAATGGCGCCCAACGGTAGGCTTGTGCCAACAACCTGATTTGGATATCGGCCGTTTTGAACTGCTACATCAAGTGAATGATTATGGTATGGCGAATCGGGTGAAAGAGGATATTGAGCAAGCCTCTCCCAGTACCGAAGTGGTACTGCATGAGGTGGATATTGCCGACCCGTGGGATTTCGAAGAGGTATACACCTCGTTATTGGATTTTTCTTCAAGTTATCCTTTTGATACTGACAACGAAGAGTATTTGGTGCATATCACTACCGGCACCCATGTGGTACAAATTTGCTGGTTTTTATTAACTGAAGCCCATTATTTACCCGCTAAATTAATCCAAACGTCTCCCAGCCAAAAAGGGCGAGAAAAAGACCCTGTTGGTATTCATGCGGTTATTGACTTAGATTTAAGCCGTTATGCACACATTACTAGCCGCTTCCAAAAAGAGCAGCAGCAACAGGTTTCGTTTTTAAAATCTGGGATTGCCACGCGTAATGCCGCATTTAACACCATGATTGAACAAATCGAGCGGGTAGCACTGCGCTCGAAAGCGCCGATTTTACTCAATGGCCCAACAGGGGCAGGAAAATCTTTCTTAGCGCGCCGCATTTATCAATTACGCGAAAGCCGCCACCAAGTCAAAGGGCGTTTTATTGAGGTGAACTGTGCCACTTTGCGCGGTGATAATGCCATGTCGACGCTATTTGGCCATGTAAAAGGGGCGTTTACTGGGGCACTAAATGCACGAGGCGGTTTGTTAAAAGAAGCCGATGGCGGCATTTTATTTTTAGATGAAATTGCAGAACTTGGCCTTGATGAACAAGCTATGTTACTCAAAGCCATTGAAGAAAAACGTTTTTTTCCTTTTGGCTCCGACAATGAAACCCAGAGTGATTTCCAACTGATTGCGGGCACCCACCGCAACCTTGCAGAGCAAGTGGAATCCGGTAAGTTTCGGGAAGATTTATACGCTCGTATCAATATGTGGACCTTTGCCTTACCGGGGTTAAAAGAACGTCGTGAAGATATTGAACCCAATATCGATTATGAATTAGCCAAATTTTGCCAAGTTCAGCAAAGCCAAATCCGTTTTGATAGCGAAGCGCGCAATGTGTATGTGAGGTTTGCTTGTTCCCCGCAAGCCCAGTGGCGCGGCAATTTCCGGGAATTGGGTGCCTCCATTAGCCGAATGGCCACTTTTGCCGAACGCGGGCGCATCACCAAAGTGGTCGCCGAGGAGGAAATTGGCCGTTTGCAGTCTCAATGGCAGCCAAAATCAACCAATACATTACCAAAGCAAATTGGTGAAATTGATTTATTCGACCAACCACAGTTGGCAATGGTGCTTGAAGTTTGCCGCCGTTCATCTACCCTTTCCGAAGCGGGGCGTGAGCTGTTTGCGGTATCACGGCAACATAAAAAACAGCCCAATGATGCGGACAGGTTGAGAAAATATTTAGCTAAGTTTAAGTTGGATTGGGAAGGGGTGAAAGCGGGGTATTGAAAGGCTTTATATTGCTAAGTCGTAAAAGAAAAATCCCCGCCGAAGCGGGGATGTGGGGGTTAATAACTTACAACACAAAGTGATTGGTAGGGCAACTTATTTTGGAGGTAATTATCGGTTATCACATCGATAGAGCTGCCAGTAAGAAGTGCCATTTTATTTTTGTACCAGTATATTGTATGGTACACATGATAATGCTGGAAAGTACTTAGCTCGGGGGTATACAACTCTTTTAGTTCGGCGAACTCAGCTATTCTATTACCTTTTACTCGGCACAAGTTATCTCGATCATCAAACTTATAAGTTTCCTCACTTGAGGCGTAGATAAATTTCTTTATTGTTATCGTTGCGCGTATAGCCTTAAGTTTATGGCTATTATTTCTCGGTCTAGCAATTACTTTTATGGTGTTTCTTTGAACTCTTGGTTTACTCTTTAAATAAAGTGACATATCTGAATCATTGTCTATCGTATCGGGATCTTCACTCTCCCATGTGTAACTTTTATAATCTGTATCTATTGAAGTTAAATTAATATATTGCTTATCAATTAGTGTGGTGCGAGGGTAATTAATATCTTGGAAAGAATAGAAATAGATATCAGTTTTCTGTTCGGCGCCCATATGATCAATTGAACTAGAGTCAAGCGTTACTATTATTTTCTCTGCCTTTGAGCTTGATATAGATGTGGTATATACACCCAATGTTGCGGTTTCTTTCATAACAGCGTTATTAAGAACTCCACTACTTGAGGTGAGCTTGGGTTTTTTACCTGAGATAGGGATGCTTTTTTCATTGATGAGTTTTAGCATTATTGTCGCTTTGTCTTTACCATTACCTTCAATTGAATCAGTATCAACAGAGAACTCACTTTTTCCGCTGTCAAAAACAGGGACACCTGCTTTGATATTAATCACTTTTTTCTCTGCTGTCTTGGCTGAATTATTGATATTCACTGCTAATGTATGCTGTCCTCCAATGTTAAACTGAACACTGGCTGAATAGTTCCCATGCTTATCATCACTCCATACTAATGATGATAACGTCTGCTTATCACTCGACAAAGTAATGTCACTCGAACTGATATCAATAATACCGTTACCATACTTATCTTGTAGCTTGAGAGTTAATGTAACCGTAACCCCAGTTTCCGCGGTATCTAGGGTATCTATCTTAATGGTTGCAACACTTTCTGCACCCTGAGGGGCGGTAAATATGATTTCGGTTGGTTTTGCCAAGCTGTTACTATTCACGGTCACATCTAATTGATGGGTACCGACTTTCGTCGATTGCCAATTAGTGGTGTATTGACCTTGAGAGCCTTCAACCCAAGTAATATTTTCTGCTTGGCCACCATTAGTTAATTGAATGTTTTGATTGGTAACATTAATAACACCATTGCCGAACTTATCTTTGAGGTGCAATGTTAGTGGGACATTCGCACCTAATTTGGGAGCTATCGACATACTTAGCTCAACTTTCGCGACATTTTTAGCACCTTCCAGTGGTTTCACCTCAATTTCGATATTTTTTACCTGACCATTTACATCCACCGATAAAGTGTGTTTTTGAACCTTCTCTAACGTGATTTTAGCCGTATAAATACCCTCGCTTGATGGTGCTTTCGTCCACTGTGCTTTGGTGGTAATCGCTCTATCGGTATTCTTAAGCAGAATGTCAGTTGGTTTAATATTGGTGACTTCATTACCGTATCTGTCAAGTAAGGTGAGGGTTAATGTGGTGCTTTCACCTGCATTCATTGAAGTTTCGGCACTGGTTAATTTAATTTCCTTAACGTTGCTAACACCTTTTAAGGCTGTCACCGTGATTTCTTTGGTATCGGCATTCTGTCTATTAACTGTTGCAGTTAGCATATGTTTGCCCACTTTAGTTAATGGTAAAATGGCTTTATACACGCCTACCGATTTCATGTTCCAAGCAATATTGCTGCTATCAATAGTTTCTCCTGTATGACTATCGGTTAACGCAATATCTGCCCCATCGACGCCAGTGATCAAGTTGTTATATTGGTCTTTCAGTTCCAACGTTAATTCAACTTTTTTACCTGCATCAAGCGTTGTAGCCTTAGTGGTAAGTGTTGCTGTTTTCACCACATCTTTACCACTTGGGTAGGTTGCTTCCACGGTTTGTATACGGCTTGGCTTATTATTGACTGTGGCTTTAAATTGGTAATTACCGACCGTTTCTAACCGCTGTTTGGTGGTATAGATGCCATCTTGTGGGTTAAGCCATTTTACGTTAATCGGTTTATCATTTTTGGTGAGTTGAATATCGCTTGTATTGATACCAATAACACCATTATCAACACTATCCGTTAAGGCTAATGTCAAGAGCGCTTCATTACCGCCTTTAAGGGTTACTACATCGGTTTCAAGAGTGGTTTTATGGACCTTACTTATCCCTTTGGCAGGGGCAACGGTTAGCTCAAGTTTATCACTGAGTATGTTATCTGCGGCAACTTGAATAGACTGCTTGTGTAGCTTGTTCATAGTGAGTTCTTGAGAGTAAAAACCACCTTTAAATTCTTTCCATATGGAGGTCGATTGCAAGTCTGTCAATAATTTCAAGTTTAACGATGCTCCAGTCAGTTTGTTACCAAACTTATCTTTTAAACTTACTGTTAGGGTGACTTTCTCTGCGGAATCCACTGTATTATTTTTTGCATTGTGGGTGATAGACAGGGTATCTAATGAGCCACGCAAACCATCTTTATCATAAGAGCTAATCGAAATTTCTGTTGGTGTTCTGACGTTCCAATCAATGCTTTTTGATAGGCCATTGACTTCCATCGCTATCTTATAACGGTTCGCTTTGGATGCAGGAAGTTGAGCGATATATTTATTTAGTCCATTTTTTTCCATAAAGATAATGTGTTGCTCTTTATCGTTAATTTTCATTTTGATATCACTGCTACTGACATTCTTAACGGTATTGCCATATTGGTCAGTTAAACTAATGGATAACGATGATGATTCTCCTGCGTCACTGTCAGCTATCGGTGAGATAGTGATTGTTTTTACTGCATCTTTACCAACTGGCGAATTGACCGTGACATTGGTTTTATCGGTAAATTTACCAATACCTACACTCAGAGTATGTGTTTTAACTTCGCTGAACATGATGGTGGTGGTATAGATACCTAAGCCATGTTTATCTTCATTCCAAATTATTGGTCCTTTGCTAGGAATGCTTGTATTATCAATGTCGCTATTGTTGAGGTTGATAACTGGGTTGTTATCGGCATCAGTCACTTTTAAGGACAACGTTAGGTTATCACCCGCGGTGATCACGTTTGGTGTTGCCGTTAGCGTTACTTTGTGAACTCGTTTTGAGTCTGTTGAAGGCTTCACTTCAATCAAGACATTTGTGCTTGGTATTTTATTAACAGTAGCTCTCAGCGAGTGAATACCTGCAATTGAGATGACGGCTGGTGTGGTATAAATACCGTTTCCTTTTGATGTCCAGATTAAACCCGAAAGGTCTTTTTGAGTATGAGCATCACGGATTACGATATCGGTATTTTTAATTCCTTCAATGCCATTATCCCATTGGTCGGTTAATTTGAGTGTCAGCTCGGTTGTACTACCAACGGTCAGTTGATTGGTGCTGGCTTTGAGTTCAGCTTTGCTGACGTGTTTTGGCCCCGCTAGCGCACTGACATCAATAGTTACTGGTGTATTTGTTTGGTTATTAACTCGACTGACAAAGGTGTTTCTCCCTTGTTTATGCAATGGGAGGCTGGCTATGTAAACACCTGCACTTTTTTCTTGCCAAACCAGAGCAGTGACAAGAGCATTGTTATGTTCTACTTGAATGTCGTTAGTTTGTACCTTTTCAACACCATTACCATGGCTATCAGTTAGTGTTAATTTCAATTCAACTGAATTATTCACAGATAACTTACTGTTAATAATGTCTAATTTTACGTTTTGAACGGCAGATTTACCTTCTGGTGAGCCAACATTAATGTTTACTTCTTTACTGTTATTATTAACTGTTACTTTTAGAGTATCTTTACCCTGTTTTTTCAATAATAACTCGGCGGTATAAGTGCCATCTGCATTGTCTTTCCATACGACGGAACTGGTTTGTTTATGATTGATGACAATACTTTTGCTCTCAATTCCCCTTAACGGATTGTCAAAATAGTCTTTTAAGGTCACGGTAAGCTTTAATTTATCACTGGTTTTAAGATTATCCGTTGGGGCAGTCGTGAATAACAGGTCATCCACTACGCCACGCTGGTTCTTAGCACCGCTACCGTTACCATTGATGACAACAAGGGTGGTGGGTTTTGCAACAGTCAATGTTTTAGCGGCAGAATCGTGATTATTGACGGAGACAACAAGGCTGTATTTACCCTGTTGTTGACCTGGTAGTGTGCCAACATAGTTACCATTCGGCTGTTGAGAAACGAGAACTACTGATGGGTTTTTATTGCCGATTTTAGCCGTTACCTCTTTGATGCCGTCAATAGAGTGACCGTTTGCATCTGTCAGTGAGACCGCCAATGTGCTTTCTGCACCTGCCATAGTTGGAAGTATCGCGAGGATTGTAATTTTATCAACATGGCTACCGCCTACGGCCTTTTCAACTCGGATAGGAAGAGCTTGGCTATTGATATTATTGACAGTAGCTATTAGCTCATCGTTACCAAGCATGTTTAACAGTAAACTCGCGGTATAAGTCCCATCTTTGTTATCAATCCAAGTCACATTACCTGTTTGGTTATGGGTTAGGGTGATTTTATCGAGTGCAATACCCGTCAGTGTATTGTCGACCGCATCTTTCAGCGTCAATGTCAGGGTGAGCTTATCGCCAGATCTGAGGTTTTGTACTGTTGAAGCCTTGAGCTCAACGGTTTTAACCACTCCGAGGGTCTCTTTTGTGCCAGAGCCGTCGGCTTTATTCGCTTTAATGGTTGTGGCTGGACTTACTGCCCACGATTGTTGCTCTGTATATTTATTAGCCGTGACTTTAACGGTGTAACTGCCTGCTTTACTTGCCGGTAGCGTCGCGCTGTAAGTGCCTTTGGTGCTAGTTTCAGTGAACTTGATGTCTGCTAATTTGTCGTTGATAGTGACTTTAATGTCATTAGCTATCTGAGTAACGCCATTGCCATGACTATCTTTAGCTTTCACTGTGATGATTTTCGCTTGACCTGCTGCGGAAGCGTCGATCGAGTCCAGATTGATCGTTTTTACCTGCGTAACCTGATCCGCATTTGTGACAGTAATATTCACTGATGTGCTATTCACACTGTTAACAATTGCTTTTAATGGGGCTTTACCCAGCACTTTTAACGGTAATAGTGCCGTGTAGCTGCCGTTATTGTTATCACTCCATGTCACTGTACTGCCTTGATTTTGTAGTAGAGTGATACTGGTAACGCCTTTAAGTGGGTTACTAAACTTATCCTTTAAGGTCATGGTCAGTTGTAAGTTATCGCCTGATTTGACGTTAGTATTTGGTGTTACAGCCAGTGTGACCTCATTAACCACGCCACGAGTGCCTTTAGCTCCTCCGCCATTTTGAGTTGCTAAGACGGTATCTGGAGTTGCAACATTGAACGGTTTTTCTGTTGATGACAAGCCATTGGCCGTGATAATGACGGGATGAGAACCACTCAATTGCCCCGGTAATGTTCCGATATAGCGACCATCTGCTTGTTGGGTAACGGCAACGTTTGATAGCTGTTGCTGATCCATTTTAATATCGACACTTTTGATGCCAGTAACTGGGTGGCCATTTTTATCCGTTAAGGCCACAGTAAATTCGCTGCCTGTACCGGCGGCGGCTGGTGTGATATTGATGATTTCGACTTGTTTAACGCTGTTACTGCCTTCTGCTTTTTTAACAATGATGCTAATTGGCCGGCTATTCACGCTATTCGCTGTGGAAATTAGTGTATCTGTCCCAAGCGTGTCTAACAGTAAACTCGCGGTATAAGTCCCATTATTTTGTTCAGTCCAAGTCACCTTACCTGTTTGGTTATGGGTTAGGGTGATTTTATCGAGTGCAATACCCGTCAGTGTATTGTCGAACGCATCTTTCAGCGTCAATGTCAGGGTGAGCTTATCGCCAGATTTGAGGTTTTGTACTGTTGAAGCCTTGAGTTCAACGGTTTTAACCACGCCTTGCGTTTCAGCTTTACCTGAACCATCAGTTTGAGTTGCCTTAATGATTGAGGCGGCCTTAACGACCCAACTTTGTTGGTTTTCCTTTTTATTAGCCGTGACTTTAACGGTGTAACTGCCTGCTTTACTTGCCGGTAGCGTCGCTCTGTAAGTGCCTTTGGTGCTAATTTCAGTGAACTTGAGGTCTGCTAATTTGTCGTTAATAGTGACTTTTATGTCATTAGCTATCTGAGTCACACCTTGTTGATGGGTATCTTGAATTTTTACAGTAAGATTGCCCGCTTTCCCGGCTTCTGACTGGGCGATAGGGTCAATGATAACCTTATCTACTTGATTGACTTGGTTGGTGTTTTCCACCGTAATGTTTACGGTTGAACTCTCTTTCTGGTTAACGATGGCTTTTAGCGTACCACTTCCCAACACTTTTACTGGTAATGTTGTGGTATAACTGCCGTTATTGTTATCACTCCATGTCACTGTACTGCCTTGATTTTGTTGCAGAGTGATACTGGTAACGCCTTTAAGTGGGTTATCAAACTTATCCTTTAAGGTCACGGTCAGTTGTAAGTTATCGCCTAATTTAACGTTAGTATTTGGTGTTACAGCCAGTGTGACCTCATTGACGACACCACGTGCTCCTGCTGTTCCCCCACCATTTGGTGCTGCCAAGGCGGTATCTGGTTTTGCAACTTGTAGTGGTCTTGGCGTTGATGCTTGGCTATTGGTCGTGACAATCACTGGGTGTGAACCACTCAGTTGGCCCGGTAATTTTCCGGTATAGCGGCCATCTGCTTGTTGGGTAACGGCAACGTTTGATAGCTGTTGTTGACCTATTTTAACATCGACACTTTTGATGCCAGTAACTGGGTGGCCATTTTTATCCGTTAAGGCCACAGTAAATTCGCTGCCTGTACCGGCGGCGGCTGGTGTGACATCGATGATATCGACTTTATGGATAGCATTACTGCCTAACTGTGATTTGACATCAATAACAACAGTGGAGCTTTGTATTTTATTTGCTGTGATAAATAAGTGATCTTGCCCCAATTGCGTTAAGACTAAGCTAGCCGTATAGGTTCCATCTTTTTGTGCTACCCAAGTCACTTTACCTTTTTGGTGATGGGTGAGTGATTGACCTAAATCGACGCCAGTTAGCGAGTTATCAAAGGCATCTTTTAACGTAACAGTTAGCTTTAACGTATCGCCAGACTTTAAATCTTTGCTAGGTGAAACCGTGAGTGTCGCAGTGTTGACCATACCGCGAGAACCTTTTTTACCACTGTTATTGTTGGCTAGCGCTGTCGGGGAGGTGACTGTTAAGGTTGACTCAGCAGATTTAACGCCACCAACAGTGACAATGACTTTATGAACGCCTGCTTTTTGGCCAGAAAGTGTGCCAGTATAAGTTCCTTTGCTGCTGGTTTCTGCTATCTTCAGCAACTCTTCAGCGCCATCGATAGACACAACTGCGTTACTATCTATCCCTGTAATGGATTGATTATTGGCATCAGTGAGTGCCAACGTGATGGAGCTTGTTTCACCGGCAGCTGGTTTAGTCAGGCTTTTGATTTCAACCTGTTTGATTTGAGTCGTACCAGTGGCATTGCCGACTTTAATGCTAATTAGTGGGCTGGCATGGCTATTAACAGTAGCGACTAAGTCATCTTCTCCAATGTTAGTTAGTGGTAAAATGGCGGTATAATTTCCATTCCGGTTGTCTGACCAACTGATTGTTTTAGCTTGCTGATTTTGTAATTGGATATGTGAACCATCAACACCGTCAAGGTAATTACCAAAGTTATCTTTTAGTGTCACGGTTAGTTGTAATGAATCGCCAGACTTTAAATCTTTGGTTGGTGATGAGGTTAATTCAACCGTTTTTACCACGCCACGTTGATTTTCTGTACCACTGCCATTGTTATTTTTAACAGTAATAATTGCTGGTTTTTTCACTTGCCAAATTTTTGATGTATTTTGGCTGTTAGCACTAACTTCAACATTATAATCTCCCATTTTTTCAACAGGTAATGTGGCAGTGTAGCTCCCTTTGTTGGATGCTGATTCTGTAAACTGTAGTATTTGAGCTTGTTGATTAATCTTAACGGTAATGTTGTTAGCAATTGTGGTTACGGGGTGCTGATACTTGTCGGTAACTTTCACTGTGATAGTTTGGTTTTCACCTGCTTCACTCGGCGTGATTGGTTCCAGTTCGACATTAGCCACTTTATTGATATCCATCGCATTACTTACGGTAATGGAAATTAATTGTGATTTATGGCCGTTAATCGAAGCCGTTAAATCAGTAGAGCCTGTTTGCGTTAGCAGTAACGGAGTCGTGTAAGTGCCGTTACCTTTATCTAACCATTTTAACGAGCTCGCTTTATATCCATCCAGAATCATATTACTGGTATCGATAGTGGTTAAGGGATTATTAAATGCATCAACTATGGTCACTGTGATATTCAGACTGTCACCTGATTGCAGATGTGTGATATCACCTGTTGTCATGGTAATGTTATTGATAACGCCTCGTTCGCCACTATTACCTGTTCCGCTTGTATTATTCGAGCTAACTGGGACCGGTTTTTTCACTTCTAAAGTATTTTTAACGGAGCCTTGGCCATTCACACTTGCATGAATGTCGTATTTACCGGTTTGCAGAGCTGGCAGTGTGACTTCATAAATACCTGATTTCCCTTCTTTTGCTGGCAAAGTGTGGGGTTTGTTATCAATATTAACGATAATTTCAGTTTCACCGACTACCGGGTTGCCATGTGTATCGGTTAATTGAACTGCCAGTATGCTGCTTGAACCTGCGGCAGGTTGCTCAGTCTTGATAATTGCAACTTTGCTGACCTTGTCTGTTCCTTTGGCAAGATTGATTTGAATCGGTTTTACGGGAGTTTTATTGCCATCAATTGACGCAACTAAACCTTTCGCGCCAACTTCAGTTAACGTGATGGTCGCGCTGTAAGAACCATCGCGGTTATCTTTCCATACTGGCTTGCCGTTATATCCTTCAAGTTTGATATTATTGGTGTTGAGTGCTGTTAAACCGTTACCAAAGGCATCGGTGATGGCCACACTGATTTCAAGTTGACTGCCAGATTGTAAGTTGTCGGTATTGCCCGTTGTCATGACAATACTATTGACCACGCCTTTTTCTCCCGGCTTACCTGTGTTATTGGGTTTAATTGGCGTTGGTGGGGTAACCACTAAAGTTGTATCAGTTGAGCCCTTACCATTCACACTCGCGCTAATGTTGTGATTTCCTGCTTGTAGTGCGGGTAGTGTCGCCTCGTAAATACCCGGTTTTCCTTCTTTTGCTGGAAGCTTATGGGTTTGTCCATCAACATTGATGGTAATTTCTTTTTCCCCGATAACGGGATTGCCATGTTTGTCGGTTAATTCGATAGTGGCAGTACTATTTGTGCCTGCTGACGGTTTTTCTGTTTTGATGATTTTTACTTTATCAACGTGAACAGTTCCTACAGCGTTATTAACCTGTACCTCAGTTAGAGGGCTGTGGGTGCCATTGACAGAAACAGTTAAATCATTGCTACCAACGTCGGTTAAGATCAGGGTGGTGGTGTAAGAGCCATCGCCATTATCCACCCAGTTTAAGGTACTCCCTTTGTGTTTACCGATATCGATATTATCCCTGTTTAAATCCACCAAGCCGTTACCAAAGGCATCCGTCACTGTTACAGTGATATCAAGGGAATTGCCGGATTCAAAACGGTTAGAGTGATCAAGTGTGATCGCCACCTTATCAACAACGCCTTTCTCACCCTGTTGACCCGTTCCGTTAGAGTTATTAGGGGATATCGGTTTTGGTTGTTCAACTAGCAAGCTTTCTTTGATTGATACAGTACTATTTACACTCGCATGGATATTATGTTGGCCTGCTTGCAGTGCTGGCAGTGTGACTTCATAAATACCCGGTTTCCCTTCTTTTACTGGCAAGGTGTGTAGCTTGCCATCAATCTCAACAATTATTTCCTGTTCACCGACCACTGGGTTGCTGTTTTTATCGGTTAACTCGACGGTCAGTATGCTGCTTGAACCTGCGGCAGGTTTTTCTGTTTTGATGATTTCAACTTTGCTGACCTTGTCTTTCCCTGTGGCATTGCTCACTTGGATTTGTTTCTGTGAACTCGCAGAGCCATTAATGGAAGCGGTGAGGTCATTATTGCCGGCTTCGGTGAGTGGCAAGGTGGTGGTGTAAGAGCCATCACCGTTGTCAACCCATACCAACGTATCACCTTTATGTTTACCAATATCGATATTATTGGTGTTCAAGCCAGCTAAGCCGTTGTTAAAGGCATCGGTAATGGTCACAGTGATTTCAAGATTATCGCCAGATTGCAGATTGTTCGTATTGCCTGTCGTAATTTCTATTTTATCAATAACGCCTTGCCCACCTTTTTGTCCTGTACCATTTGGATTTTTAGGCTTAACAGGCTGTGGCTTATCAATAATCAGCAACTCTTTGGGGGATTTTTTCCCGTTAACGACAGCGGAAAGATCATGGTTGCCCGCGAGTTGTCCATCAATAATCACTTGGTAAATGCCCGGTGATGTTTCGGTTGTAGGTAAAGTGTGAGGCTGACCATTAATATTGATGGTGATTTCTTTTTCCCCGACAACCGAGTTACCATATTTATCAGTTAACTCGATAGTTACAGTGCTATCCATACCTGCGGCAGGCTTTTCTATTTTAGTGATTTTTACCTTATCAACATGGGTTGTTCCGGTGGCATGATTGACTTGAATGTCTGTTTTCGGGCTAGTACTGCCATTGATGGAGGCAGTTAGGTCATTGTTGCCGACTTCGGTTAATGGCAAGGTGGTAGTGTAAGAGCCATCACCATTATCCGTCCACGTCAGCGTGTCACCTTTGTGTTTACCGATATCGATATTATCGGTATTCAAGTTTGATAACCCATTGCCAAAGGTATCGGTGATGGTTACTGTCACATTAAGGGTATCCCCTGATTGTAAACTCTGGGTTTTGTTTGGAGTGATGGTGATATTATCAATAACCCCTTTTTCTCCTTTTTGACCTGTACCGTTCGAGTTGTTCGGCGAAATCGGTTTTGGCTGCTCAACAATTAACGTCTCTGGGGAGGAAGTTTGCCCATCAACAGTAACGGTGATACTTGGTGTACCAGTGTGTTGCCCTGGTAATTTTCCGGTATAAACTCCGCTACCAGGAAAGGTTTCACTAATGGTTATTGGCGTAGGTTTACCATCGATATTGACTGTTATAGTACCATCAGCTCCAGATACGGTATTACCGTGCATATCAGTTAATAAAATGGCGATGCTACTGTCTGTGCCAGCCTCAGCTTTCGTGAGTTCTAAAATGCTGACATGGGCTAATTTGCCAAAGATAAAATGTACTTTTACTGTAGCGCTTTGTTCGTTCAGTGTTGCAGTGATTTCTACGGGGCCTGCGGCGTGACTGTCAACTTCTACTTCAGTGTTACCCTGTTCATCTGTTGGCGCTAACTGTGTGGTGTGTGCATTTTTCGCATCCAATTGCAGCATGGCACCTTGAATTGGGTGAGCGTTGTTATCGGTAATATGGAATTGAATTTTATTTTTAGATTTACCATCGGCAACGGCATTATCACTTAGAACATTGAAATGATTAATATGTGCTTGATGGGTATCGGCAATAAAGAAAAAAGCGGTTTCGATGGGAACGCCACCATTTGCTACGGCTTGAATCCGGTGTTCACCCGTGACTAGCGAGGTGAACTGAATTGAAGCCTCGCCTTTCATATTAGTGACAACTTGATATTTATTTTGCGATGTTGATTTTGCCGCCTGCATTTTTTTGAATAAATTGCTAAACGCCATCCTTGAAGACGTGGCTTTTTGCGTGACCAATTTGAGGTCAGCCGGCAGGATAAAGGTCACGGTTGAGTCTGGCGCGATATTATTTAAGCTATCTCTGGCCGTAACCGTTAAGGTATTAATATCTTGGCCATTGGCAACTGTGTTTCCTTGCCTGATAACCTCACTTTGGCTAATTGATAAAACGCCAGAGTTTGTGACTTCAACTAATGTTGTGGCTTGTGGTGAAATATTTCCTTTACTGTCAGATGCCGTTATTGTGAATCGGTAAAGGTTGATTTTCTTCCTTTCTTGTTCGGTCATTGCCACTTGATAGGATGGCAATTTGATTCTTGTAGACGCACCGTCGAGAATGATTTCACCCCCAGCGGTTAAAAATTCAGGTGCATGTACGGTCAATTTATCTAATGGATATTTGGTATTGAGGGTATTAATTAAAGGTAATAATTCCCCTGTTTTCCCTTGGATTATTGATGGTAAGGATAGGGTTATCAGGGTCTTCTTTTGGTATTCCAGTACGATATTGTTATTACGATTCACAAAATCATAGCGGCTGCCCATTAAGCGACGAGCATCACCCACTTTGCTTGGGTCAAGCTGCTCTGCGAGGCTTTTGCCCAGTGCCCACGTGAACTGTACTTTGGCATTGGTTTCACTTAATCCACCGCTGATTTTATGTTCTGCACTTAAAGTCATCAGGGAGAACGGAGTCCAATTAACGCCAACTGTGGTGGCGAGCGGGTCTTTTTGGCGTTTTTCTTTACCGAATAAGGTGACATCGTCGCCGAAATACTGTTCAAATTTAAGGTTTCCGCCAATATTTGGATAAGAAGGTAACCAACCCTCAGCGTGTAAATCCCACCCATTAGCAGGGCGAGCATTGTAGTCATTATTTAATTCAGGAGCGCTACGCCATGCTGATGTTCGTAAGTAGGTATTCGCACTCAGTTTTAAGAAATCTTGTGCGTACTCGGCGCCGAAACCTAAGCGAGAGTGGTAGCGAGATAAATCATGGTCAAAAAAGGCATTAATGCCCATCATGCGCTCAGGAGTAAAGTGACGAACCCCAATACCGTTATTGGTCTGCAACCTGCCATCAGTACGATGAATATTATGTTGGGTAAACAATAATAAATCGGTACTGTCATACCAAGGCACTAACCAATCTAATTGGGTATTTTTAATGGATAACTTTTTATCTACATCAACACTGAATTTGGCATTACCGGCTTTGGATAGCCAATTGTTAATTTCATCAGTTGCCGCGTTTGTGACCTTACTGCGAGCGAAGTCTTGTGCCATATCTGCAAGATCTGCGGCCTTTTTCTTATCAGAAATAAAACGTGCCGCGCTTTGGCTATATTCAGCAATAAACTTCTCTGTTTTATCATCATTGCTATTGCTGAGTACAGAGTCACTCCCCAGGGTTGGAAGGTCATCAGGGGTGAGCATTTTTGCATAGCTTGGCATAACCGGCATGAAGGCTGAAGACCATATTGCGGTAAAGAGGACAAAGCCATTTGAGATTTTATGTCTCAGTGTTGGTTTTGTGGTTGACGTAGCGGGGTTCATTCAATTCATTCCTAGTTTCAATATTAACTTGGCTATTGTTGAATGCTTATAGTGGTAAGAGCTTGTGAATTAGTTTGACTTAAACAGAAGCTGAATTTGCAAGGTGGAAAAGTGTGGAATAGGTGGCTTTTATTGATAACATTAAAAAATAATCTCCTCGCTGATTTGACCGTTTTTTTAGCGCTTGGGAATAAATCTTACCTAAATAAAAACAATTAATTAGCTTATAAATGAATGCGATAATCACACGGGAATATGGCTTTTAAAGGTATGAATAAAAGACGCTGTTTGGTGGGTATGATAGTAAATTTCGTCGTGATGCAATAAAGCCATAAACTCAGTTAGTTAAATTAAAAATGCCCTTATCAACAAGCTCAAGTGCCTTTGTTAAGGGGCATTTTTTGACACGGAAAGAACAATTAAATTACGTCTATTTTCTTATGAAGAGTGTTATCCCATTTTTTGAAATAGCTGCCTTAGCAAACTTAACGGTGTGCGTGTAGGTCTGTTTTGCTCATTTATTGGAGATTTGAAAAGAGTTCCTGTGCTTGGCTGAATATTTATCGCAGATCCATTCCTTAGAAAGTTGACTTGTATGGTTCTACTATCGCCATTTAGGGTCGCAATGACATCCATTGAACCTTCAACTAAACTACTGACTTTTAATTCTGTATATCCATATTCATCAGTCAGGTTAACCGTTGAGATAATGCCATTTAGGGCTGCAAAATGAACCTGCGCACCAGCGATGCTTTGTCGGTTATTATTCACAATATGTAATTTAATTGTATTTTTACTGCTCCCATCTGCCACCGCATTATTTTGAATAATATCAATGCTACCAATAAATGACTGGCTAATATCGGATTTAAAGTTATACATTTCATTAATTTCTGTACCATGATCAATATTTGCTTTTATTGCATAACTTCCTGATACCAAACTGGTAAATTGAATGGAAGCTTCACCTTTACTGTTAGCGATGATGCTATGGGATTGTTCCGGAACTGATTTTGCTGCCTGAGCCTTCCACATAAAATGATTAAGTAATGAATAGTATCCTGTGTTTTTTTGATCGCTAGATTTAAGGCTTGTAGGCAGTGTAAAGTTGACTTTCGCATTGGGTACTGGGTGGCCAAGCGCATCTTTGATGACGACGGCAAAGGTGTTTGTGTCTTTACCATCAGCAACGGCATTGTTTCTTTTGGCGGTATTTGCATGGCTGATGGTGAGAGTGCCTGTGTTAGTCACCTCAATTAACGTTTCCGCTTGTGGCGAAACATTTCCATTGGTGTCATAAGCTGTCACTGTTAAACGATAAAGGTTGAGTTGTGGGTTTTTAACTGTGTTGCTGGCAATTTTGTAAGACGGTAGTTTGACTGAACTCTCTAAACCGTTAAGGTGAATTTCTCCCCCAGCCGCTATCAATTCAGGGGCTTCTATCACTATTTTATCGAGTGGGTATTTAGTGGATAAATTGCGGATAATCGAGAGTTCTTCTCCTGTTATGCCTTGAATAACTTTCGGTAATGACAATGAAATTAAGGTTTTCTTTTGGTATTCCAATACAATATTGTTATTACGGTTAACAAAATCATAGCGGTTACTGGCGATATGACGAGTGGCTTCTACCGCTGAAGCATCAAGATGTTGCGCTAAGCTTTTCCCTAACAACCAATTGAACGCAACTTTTGCACTTGTTTCATTTGCGCCGCTACTGCCCATTTTATGTTCTGCATTTAGCGCGAGGAGGGGAAATGGAGACCAATTGACGCCGAAAGTTGTTGCCATTGGGTTTTTCTGGCGTTCATTTTGACCAAATAAAGCCACATCATCACCGTAATATTGCTCCAGCTTGAGATTCGCACCTAAATTAGCATACGTGGGTAACCAGCCTTCAAATTGAATATCCCAGCCGTTAGCAGGACGCGCATTATACTCATAGGCTAACTCGGACGCACTACGCCAAGTCGATAACCCCAAATAGCTATTCGCACTCATTCGAACATAATCTTGAGCATACTCCACACCAAACCCTAAGCGCGAATGGTAATGGGATAAATCATGATCAAAAAAAGCATTTACTCCGACCATGCTATTTTGCTGGAAATGACGTAATCCAAGGCCGTTATTAGTCTGCAATCGACCATCAGTGCGATGAATACTATGTTGGGAAAATAGCAATAAATCGGGTTGGTCATACCAAGGTACTAACCAATCTAATTGAGAAGTCTTAATTGACAATTTTTTATCTAGGTTAATGTTCAGCCTGGCATTACCTGCTTTGGATAACCAATGCGTTATTTCATCAGTCGCAATATTTGCGGCTTTATGGCGAGCGTAATCTTGCGCCATATCCGTGAGGTTTTTTGTTTTGTTTTCTTTTGATGCGAAATTTGCCGCATTTTGCCCATATTCCGCTAAAAAATGCTCGGTGCTATCTTCAGGTTGGGTTCCTTCAAATTGAGTGGCACTGCTACCGAGTGTTGGTAAATCGTCTGTACTGAGCATTTTGGCATAACTCGGCATGATTGGCGCAATGGCAACTGACCAAATAGCCGTAGAGAGTACTAAGCGGTTTGGTTGCTTTGGCTTCAATTTTGACGAAGGGAGATTCATCGAACATATTCCTGATATCAATATTAACATTGCTATTTTCAGGGTAGAAAGTGCTCAGTGCTTGTGAATTGATTGGATTTAAACGGAAAGGAAATATGCATTATGGAATTGTTAGGAATGGTTATTATTATCTATTGATTAATCGGTGTTTTTTATTTCCCCCTCTAAAGACGAGGGGGAAAAGTTTAAGGAGAATTAAGGTGTCACAGGCACCGTAAATTTAGAGCTAGAATGCCCATTGATAGAAGCAATAATATCAATATCACCCGGTGTTAATAATGTTAAGTAGGTAGAATAATCCCCATCACTCTCTTCATACCAACCAAGGATATTAGTGTTATAACGACCAAGGTCGATATTTTTAGGGTTTATACCCTCAAGTGTGTTGCCAAAGGCATCGCTAAGAGTGACCGTAATGAGCACATCACTGCCAACGGTGACATTATGCGTGGACGATGCAGATATTTCGATGTTTTCGACGACACCTAACTGACCTTGAGGGCCGCTGCCATCAGAATTTTTCGCATTGATAGTGAGTGGTGGATTCACCGTTAGCCTATGTTTAGGTGACGTTTTTCCATGTAAAGAAGCGCTAATGGTGTAATCTCCGGACATTTGCCCTGCAAGTAACCCGCTATACTCACCTAAATTAACCGAACTTTCTTCAATCTCGACAGGAACTTGTTTATTGCCAATATTGACCATGATGATCCCATCTGCGCCAGAAACGGGATTACCATTCACATCGGTTAACCTGAGAGCCATAACAGTTTCTTCTCCTGCATGGGGCGATTGCGTATTCAGGATCTCAATTTTTTTCAATGTTCCGCTGATAAAATAAACAGTAACGGTTTCACTTTGGCCATTTATTGTTGCGGTCACTCTACTAATTCCGCTGTGTACACTAGTGAGTGGCATTTCAATAACTCCTGTTTGATTTGTCACCCCTTGAGCGTCAATTTTACCACGAGTCGCGCTAAAATTAACGGTTTCTCCTGCGATGGGATTACCTAGAGCGTCGGTGATATAGGCAGTAATCATATTGGCTGCTTTACCATTAGCCAATGCTGCTGTCTGAACGATGTTAAGACTTTGTATCACTGGTTGGCTAGTTGTTGCGGTGTTTTTGCTGGTCACTTCAATGAGGGTATCGGTGGTCGATGATGCATTGCCATGAATATCATAAGCAATACCGCTTAAGCGATAACGATTCAATCTTTCCCGTTCTGATGGTGTTGATGCCGTTTTATAAGTGGGTAATTTTACGGTAGCATTTTGACCCGATGAGCTAATAACACCACCGGCAGCGAGTAATTCAGGTGCATTCCAGACAATTTTTTTCAGTGGATATTGCGTTGTTATTGATTGCACCAATGGCAACTCTTGTCCGGCTTCACCTTGAATTTTTGCCGCGAGCTTCAATTGAATTGCTATTTTCTTTTGATAATCAAGAACAATATTGTTATTGCGATTGACGAAGTCAAGGCGGTTACCCGAAACACGTCGTGATTCACCGACTTTAGCAGGGTCAATTTGCTCAATAAAAGTCTTATCAAATGCCCAGTTAAATTGCACTTTGGCACTGGTATCTTGTAATCCACTGCTTATTTTGTGCTCTGCACCCAAGGTGATAAGAGTGAAAGGGGTCCAATTTACACCTAAAGTGGCTGCGGTTGGGTCTTCTTGAAGTTTATTTTTCCCCATTAGAGCAACATTATGACCGACATATTGTTCAAACTTAAGATTAGCCCCCAGTTGCGGGTAAGCCGGTAGCCATCCCTGAGCTTGTACATCCCACCCACGCGCAGGACGTGCATCATAAGCGCGAGTTAGCTCAGATGAACTACGCCATGACGAAACGGGAAAATAGGTATTAGCGCTGAGTTTTAAGTAATCTTGCCAGTATTCAGCGCCAACGCCTAACCGGGAGTGATAATGTGAAAGATCATGATCAAAGAATGCATTGACACCCACAGTGCTCTGCTCGTTGAAATGGCGCAAACCAATCCCATTATTGCTTTGTAGTCGCCCATCCGTGTTGTGAATACTGTGTTGGGTAAATAACAGCATATTAGTTTGTTGATACCAAGGGATCAGCCAATCAAAATGACTATTTTTAAGTGATAATTGCTTATCAAAATTCAGACTGACTTTCACATTACCCGCTTTTGAGAGCCAATGGGTAATTTCCTCTATTGCTGCATTAGCCGCTTGATTACTGAGATAACTTTGTGCCATTTGTGAGATTTCATGGCTATTTTTTTGTTCTGCAAGCCATGATGCGGCAGTTTTACTGTATTGCGCTAAGTTACGTTCGCCATCGTTACTTTCTAGTTTTGGGATAGGACTACCTAAAAGAGGGAGTTCATCCGGTGTTAGCATTTTTGCATCGCTGGACAATGTTGGCATAATAGTTAATGAACATGTCGCCACCAATAAGGCCAAAGGGGCAGGAAATTTCTTTTTAGAGCAAAGCATTAAATATATTCCTAGATTGGATATTCATTTTTAGTATTGTGGAATATGCGGCGTAAAAAACGCTTGGGAATTAATTGGATTAATACAGAAAAGGGATTTGTATATTGGAAAAATCAGGAATAACCGACGTTTATTTATAATTGGAAAATATTGAATAATAGATGAATAAAATAAATAAATTTTCTATTGGAAAAAATCTTACCATAATAAAAACAATAAATTAGATGAGGGCATTATGGAATTAACATTTTTAGGAACCAGTGCTGGTGTGCCGACAAAAGAGCGAAATGTCACCAGTATGATATTAAATTTAGTCGGCATCCGTAAAAGCTACTGGTTATTTGATTGTGGTGAAGGGACACAGCACCGTATTTTAAACAGCCCATTTAAAGCGCCCAAGATTGAGAAAATTTTTATTACTCATTTACATGGCGACCATATTTTTGGTTTACCCGGTTTGTTATGTAGCCGCTCTATGGGGGGAGCTACAGACCCACTGATTGTTTATGGGCCGAAAGGGTTAAAACAATATATTGAAACGGTACTCACCGTGAGTGTGTCTTATATGACATACCCACTGGAGATAGTGGAAATCGAAGCTGGCCTGTTATTTGACGATGGGGAGCTGATTGTGACGGCCTATGCCCTTGATCACCGTGTGGAGTGCTATGGCTATCGTATTGAAGAACATCCGAAAAGTGGCGCACTAGACGCGGCGAAATTAGCCAATGATAATATTCCTCGTGGCCCTTGGATGCAGGCACTCAAGGCAGGGGAAACGATAGTTCTTGATGATGGCCGAACAGTCAATGGGGCTGATTACCTCGGTGAGCCCGTTCCCGGTAAAGTCGTTGCGATTTTTGGCGATACGCAACCGACAGAGCAAGCGTTGGAACTCGCGAGAAATGCCGATGTGATGATCCATGAAACAACCTTAGAAGCGGAGTTTGCAGAAAAAGCTAATGAGCGAGGGCACTCGACTACGGTACAAGCGGCTGAGCTAGCTCGTGCGGCAGGCGTTAAACGGTTTATTGCCACTCACTTGAGTGGTCGCTATACGAGTGAGGATATCCCAAAATTACTTGCGGAATGCCAAGCTGTGTTCCCCGCGAGCGAAATCGCAGAAGACTATTTGACAGTGAAGATCTAATGTCAGCGGGCAAGATATTGTCCGCTTAATCTATTGATGGTTTTAATAAATTACTTTCACAAAGCCATTACGACAATATGTCTCATATTCATCAGAAAGTTGCCTGTTTGTGACTATCACATCAAATTGTGATAATTCCCCCATATTGGCGGTAGCGACTTCATCAAACAGGTTATAAGGGGCGAGTAAAATCTTACGGATAGATTTTTCCATCGCTTTTTTCTTCATGGGTAAATCATCGAGATTATAGCAAGTTACGCCAAAATTCCCATGCACACCAGCTGCTGAAATAAAGGCTTTTTTCGGGTTGATTGAATCAAGTAATGAAGGGAGTGATGGGTTGTAAAAAGAATCACTTTTAGGGCGATATTCCCCGCCACATAATAGCGCAGTGGCATTTTTTTTCTGGCTAAGAGCGAGAAAAACGTTATGTGAATAACAAATGCCCGTAAAATTGATCTCTTCAGGAATGAGGGAGATCAGGGTTGCCATTTCAATGCCATTATCAAAGAAGATCACATCATCTTCTGTCACCATGCTAGCGGCAAGGTTCGGGATATATAATTCTTCCGTTTGATCTGGGGTAAACACGTCCGCTTGTTGTTCATTAGCGACTAAATTAGCAGGTTGGGTAACAGAAACTATATAGCCACCAAGCAGTGACATGGGGATGGGGCCTTCTGTATCTGCGCTGAGATCTCGTCGAATAGTCATTTCTGAGACTTCGAGTATTCTAGCGGCTTCTTTTAAATGAATGCGGCCTGAGCGTTTTAAACATTCACTTAAACGACGAAGGCGTTCTTTTTGTTTAGTTTCTATCACCCTACGATCCTTTTATGATATACAAAATTGGCGCGGTTAGACCGCGCCCCATCACTTAATAGTCACTTGGTTTGGTGTTATTGCCTGTGACAATGGCAACGCTAGCACTAGCACCAACACGGTTTGCGCCTGCTTTAACCATTTTAATTGCGGTTTCACGGTCACGCACACCACCAGAGGCTTTTACACCGACTTCATCGCCAACCACTTTGCGCATCAGGGCGACATGGTGTTCTGTTGCGCCCATTGTACTGAAACCTGTTGAAGTTTTCACAAAACCGACTTTAATTGTGCGGCAAATTTCACAAACTTGAGTAATTTCTTCATCGGTTAATAGGCAATTTTCTAAAATAACTTTTAATGTTGCTTTACCACAGGCAGCAAATACCGCTTCAATGTCTTTGCGAACAAAGTCTAAGTCGCCACTTTTGAGCATGCCAATGTTGATAACCATATCCACTTCATCAGCACCACGGCGTACGGCTTCTGCAGCTTCAAATGCTTTGGTTTCCGTTAAGCCTGCACCTAGTGGGAAGCCTACCACACAGCAAACCTTAACGTCGCTGTTTTTTAAAAGTTCACTGGCTAAAGGAACATAACCCGTGTTTACGCACACCGATGCAAAATGGTGTTCTGCCGCTTCCGTACACAGTTTGGTAATATCGCTGACAGTCGCATTCGCAGCAAGTAAAGTGTGATCAATATATTTTGCTAAGTCTTGCATTTTCAACTTTCCTATATAAATGTGGGATAGACAACAAAGAATGAGGAAATGTGGTAGATATAACACTTGATCATTCGTTATTCGAGATCCTAATCACAAATGATATTTTTGCAACATGATAATGTTACTATCATATCATTATGTGATTTATTTAACACGAGGGACATTATGGATATAGCAGTTATTGGTTCAAACATGGTTGATTTGATCACTTACATCGATCAAATGCCAAAAGAAGGCGAAACGTTAGAAGCGCCAGCTTTCAAAATTGGTTGCGGTGGTAAAGGTGCGAACCAAGCGGTTGCTGCTGCTAAGTTAAATTCAAAAGTGATCATGTTAACCAAAGTTGGTGATGATATTTTTGCAGATAATACGATCCGTAATCTTGAGTCTTACGGTATTAATACCCGTTATGTGGAAAAAGTACCTTGTACCTCAAGTGGCGTCGCACCTATTTTTGTTAATCAAAATTCATCAAATAGTATTTTGATCGTCAAAGGGGCGAATAAATTTTTATCACCTGAAGATATTGATCGTGCAGCGGAAGATCTGAAGAAATGTAAATTGATCGTTCTGCAATTAGAGGTCCAGCTTGAAACGGTTTATCACGCGATTTCATTCGGCAATAAGCATGGGATCCCAGTATTACTGAACCCAGCCCCTGCACAACGTACGCTCGATCTCGATTTTGCCTGCCGATGTGATTTCTTTGTCCCTAATGAAACGGAACTCGAAATTTTAACCAATATGCCAGTCGACACGATGGATAACATTCGTCGTGCTGCGCAGTCTTTATTGGATAAAGGGTTAAAAAACGTCATCGTAACATTAGGGGAAAAAGGGGCGTTATGGATGACTCGCGACAGCGAGTTACATATACCCGCAATTAAAGTAAATGCGATTGACACCAGTGGTGCAGGGGATGCCTTTATCGGCTGCTTCTCACATTACTATGTCCATACGGGGAATATTGAAGAAGCACTGAAAAAAGCAGTGATGTTTTCGGCTTTTAGTGTGACAGGGAAAGGAACTCAATCTTCTTATCCAAGTGTTGAGCAATTTAATGAATTTGTGCAAATCAACACAGCTAATGAATAGCTAAATAATAATAGTCCAACGTAGCTATATACCCTTTGAATAATTAAGTGGTCATCAGAGCCACATAGCCACTCATCGGGTATAAATTATAAAAATATAAGGGTTACTATGAACATTAAGAACATCACTCAGTTACCGGATGGCTACCTGAGTAAGACGCCTCTATTCCAATTTATCCTACTATCGTGCCTGTTCCCATTATGGGGATGTGCAGCAGCATTAAATGATATTTTAATCACACAGTTTAAAAGTGTTTTTGAACTCAGCAACTTCGCCTCGGCTTTAGTACAAAGCGCATTCTATGGTGGTTATTTCTTAATCGCTATTCCTGCGTCGTTAGTGATCAAAAAAACCAGCTATAAATATGCCATTATGGTGGGACTGATCCTGTATATCGCAGGTTGCAGTATGTTCTTCCCTGCTTCTCATATGGCGACTTATACCATGTTCTTGGCGGCTATTTTCGCCATTGCGATCGGTTTAAGCTTCCTCGAAACCGCTGCGAATACCTATAGTTCAATGATAGGTCCGAAACAATACGCCACATTGCGTTTAAATATTAGCCAAACCTTCTACCCAATTGGCGCCGCAGGCGGGATCTTACTGGGCAAGTATCTGGTATTTTCCGAAGGGGATAGCTTACAAAACCAAATGGCGGGAATGAATGCGGAGCAAATCCATGAGTTCCGTTTAGCCATGCTGGAAAATACCCTCGAACCTTATCGTTACATGATTATGGTATTGGTTGTGGTAATGATTTTATTCCTTATTACCAAGTTTCCTAAATGTAAAGTGGCAGAAACGCAAGATCATAAGCGTCCTACTGCATTAGAAACCTTAAAATATTTAGCGAAAAATAGCCGCTTTAGAAAAGGAATTATTGCCCAATTCTTATATGTCGGAATGCAAGTGGCAGTATGGTCATTTACCATTCGTCTCGCATTAGAAATGGGGGATATTAACGAACGTGATGCCTCGAATTTCATGGTGTATAGCTTCGCTTGTTTCTTTATTGGTAAGTTTATTGCCAATATTTTAATGACCCGCTTTAATGCAGAAAAAGTCCTAATTATCTACTCGGTGATTGGTGCGCTGTTCCTAATTTATGTTGCATTTATTCCGAGTTTTACAGCGGTCTATGCAGCGGTGATGGTCAGTATTCTGTTTGGACCTTGCTGGGCAACCATTGGATACTGTGGATAATGAGCATACTGAAATGGCCGGGGCGGTCATTGTGATGGCGATTGTCGGTGCTGCGGTTGTCCCTGCTGTTCAAGGCTATGTCGCAGATATGCTGCACTCATTACAACTTTCATTCCTCGTTTCCATGTTGTGTTTCGTGTATGTCGGTATTTACTTTGTTGGTGAACGCCGTTTTAAAGCGAAACAAGCCACGAAATAGTCTTCAAACTGGGTAGCGTGTGCTACCCAACTTCTTTTATTAAACCGTGAGTATGAAAATGAAAACATTGATACCGCTTCACAAAAGCTTATTTACGGAAAACCCGACGCTTATTCTAAAAAATAACCAATTTACTGCCACGGCATTTCGTTATCACACTGGCGTGGAAGGGTTACGAATTGAAAATCAACAAGGGCATTTAACTATTTTGCCTTTTTTAGGACAAATGATTTGGGATGCGGAATTTTGTGGCAAAAATCTGAAAATGGAAAATATGTTTTCAGCGCCAAAACGTGTTCCAACAGTAGTTGAAACCTACGGTTGCTTTGCATTCCATTCAGGTTTAATCAGCAATGGTTGTCCTTCTCCAGAAGATTCACATCCATTACATGGAGAAATGCCCTGTGCATCAATGGATAGCGCTTGGCTGGAACTGACAGACGAAAGCTTGAACGTTGTCGGCGAATATGAGTATGTGATGGGTTTTGGTCACCATTACCGTGCGACACCGTCAGTGCAATTAAATGCGGGCAGTGCATTATTTGATATTCATATGTCAGTCACCAATTTAGCATCGGTTCCTATGCCTCTCCAATATATGTGCCATATGAATTATGCTTACGTGGAGAATGCAACGCTAACACAAAATATTCCTGAAAATGCGATTAAATTGCGTGAATCAATACCGGGGCATGTACAGCCAACTGAAAAATGGCTCGAATTTAATGAAGCATTGAAATCTGGCAAAGTCTCATTAAATCAGCTTAATCAGCCACAAATGTGTGACCCTGAAATTGTGTTTTTTATGGATGACCTCAGCCAATATACCGCAACGCCTGAGTTTAGGATGATTTCACCCGCAGGAGATACGTTTGTTACGCGTTTTAAATCTAACCAACTAAATTATGCAACTCGTTGGATTTTGTACAATGGTGACCAAAAAGTTGGCGCATTTGTATTGCCTGCCACTTGTCGTCCAGAAGGCTTTTTAGCCGCAAAAAATAGCCAAACTCTGATTTGGTTAGAAGCGGGGCAAACCCGTGAATTCACCGTGACCACCGGTGTTGAAAAGTAGTTCTCGTAATAAAAGGCAGTGAATTGCTGCCTTTTACTCATATTGCTGATATTCTTCTTCTAAATCAGCGAGAAGTGCCGCCGCATCATAAACTAATGTTTTTTTCCCATCAGGTTGCATCATCAACGCAACCTTAATATTTGCTTCATGCATATCAGGTAAAATTTCTGTCATCAAGTGTTCAAGAGTAAATAGCATTGGCGTAAAATTCGCCCACTCACCCGTTAAACACAACTCAACATACGCTTTGGCAGGCCAGAGGGGCAGAAAGAGGCATTTTTCATCATTCCATGCGGTAACGAGGTTTTCCCCATCACCGAGGCTCCATACCTGCTCCCAGTCAGCTATTTTACCAATGAAATAGTTATACTGTTGGGACGGCCTAAGTGCATGGACATTGTCTATTTCTTTGTCATTTGGGGAAAATAGGTTGTTATTCATTATTGGATAATCTAAAAAGTAACTGATAATTATTGGGAAAATTATCTTTATAATTGTTATCTTAATAACAAGATAACGAGAAATAATACACAGTAAAACAAATAAAAATAAGATCTATCAGGTAAATTTTAGGGCGGTTAGAAATGATAGAAGTATTACTTGAAAAATATGCGATTGGCATGACCTTAATTGCGGCTTTTCTCGCAGTCTATTTAGTTTTTGAGGTTGTACATAAACGACGTAAACATAAACATAAGCGCAAAAGTATTTTGATCCATGTGGTTCAAACTCTTGTGCTGTGTGGCGTGGTGATTGTTATTGCTCAATATGTAGACATGGCCGCAACGGATTTTGATTTAACCTTTATTTCAACTTCTCTGGTTAATTTTATAACCATCTCATTGATTGCATTGATTTTAATGCGAAAGCTGTTCCAGTTAGCGAACCGATTAGAAAAAACGCAGATTAAAAAAGGTAGTGACCCCACTTCGGCACGTATTGTCGCCCGCGTATTTAAAACCGCAATATTTGTCATTATGGTGCTACTGTTTGGTGAGCATTTTGGAATGAGCCTTTCTGGTTTGATGGCATTTGGCGGGATTGGCGGCATTGCTATCGGTATGGCTGGTAAAGATATCCTAAGTAACTTTTTCTCTGGGTTAATGCTCTATTTTGATCGGCCCTTCAACATTGGTGACTGGGTCAGCTCACCGGATCGAAATATCGAAGGAACGGTGGTTGAAATCGGTTGGCGGATCACCAAAATTATTACGTTTGACCACCGCCCGCTATATATCCCCAACTCGGTTTTTTCTTCTATTAGTGTGGAAAACCCAGGGCGCATGACTAACCGGCGCATCAAAACTGAAATTGGCTTACGTTACGAAGATTCAGACAAAATTGGGGCGATTGTCGACGATATCCGCACAATGTTACAACAAGATGCGAATATCGATACCAGCCAAACCTTATTAGTTTATTTCGATGCTTTTGCCGACTCTTCGTTAAATATTATGGTGTATTGCTTTACCAAAACAACAGTTTGGGCGGAATGGTTAGCGGCGCAACAAGCCGTGTATTTGAAGATCATTGAAATAGTTAAACGCCACGATGCGGACTTTGCATTCCCATCACAGACTTTGTATGTGGAAAAAAACAACTAACGTCCCATTACGGATAAATTGACCGATTAATTGGTGGTGATCACCGGGTTAATTGGTTAATTTATCTTTTTATTATCTTTATGATGGCCTGAAGTATGGGGGAGTGGGTTGTGATGAGATAGAATTTTTATGCTATTAACCAGTGGCTTATAAAATATATTCGACTTTCTAAATCTAGCTATCTTTTCTTACCATGCTAATCATTTCAATTCCCTGATCTATCAAGTATATTGTCCGCCTCTTTTCCTCAGCTAACTAAGAGCCAGACTGCTATGAACAAAATCAATGTGGCATGTAGCCAGGGGGTCGCAATCTATTTCACTAATCAATTTCAGTGGGTAGATATTCGCGATGCACAGTTAAACAATATTGCCGCTGTCGTGCTATCTGAACAAGATGCCAACCAAGGGTTGTGGGAAAGAGTCGTTGAGAGTCAGCTGAGTATTCCGCTGTTTATCATCAGTGATAAACAGCTGCCAACCGATGAAAATTTACCACCTTATTTGACGGCGCTATTACCACCCGCCCCCGCTGCTCGTGAAGAAAATAGTCGTCAATTACTTGATGCTGCGAATCAATATCTTGAGCAGTTATTACCGCCATTTTTTGCTCGAATGATGGATTATGCTGCGGGTCATAATGTGACTTTTGCCTGCCCAGGGCACCAAGGCGGCCAATTTTTCCGTCGCCACCCGACAGGGGAGCAGTTTTATCAATTTTATGGTGAAAACCTGTTCCGTACCGATTTATGTAATGCTGATGTCGCAATGGGCGATTTATTGATCCACGAAGGCGCAGCTAAAGAAGCGCAAAAATTCGCCGCAAAAGTGTTCAATGCGGACAAAACTTATTTTGTATTAAATGGCACTTCATCATCCAATAAAGTGGTGCTAAACGCGCTATTAACACCGGGTGATTTAGTTTTGTTCGATCGTAATAATCATAAATCAAACCACCATGGGGCGCTGATACAGGCAGGGGCAACACCTATCTACCTTGAAACGGCACGTAATCCTTTTGGTTTTATTGGTGGTATTGATGCGCACTGCTTTAGCGAAAGTTATTTACGTGGAGTTATCCAAGAAGTGATGCCGGAAAAAGCGCAAGCCAAACGACCATTTCGCTTAGCGGTGATCCAACTTGGAACTTATGACGGCACTGTGTATAACGCAAGGCAAGTCGTTGATAAAATAGGTCATTTATGTGATTACATTTTATTCGATTCTGCGTGGGTCGGTTACGAACAATTTATTCCCATGATGCGCCAGTGCTCGCCATTACTACTTGAATTAAATGAAAACGACCCCGGAATTATGGTCACTCAGTCAGTTCATAAACAACTGGCTGGTTTTTCTCAAGCATCACAAATCCATAAAAAAGATAATCATATCAAAGGGCAAGAGCGCTTTGTTTCACACAAAAAACTCAATAATGCTTTTATGATGCACGCCTCTACCAGCCCATTTTATCCTTTATTTGCTTCTTTAGATGTCAATGCACGTATTCACCAAGGTGATGCAGGTAAAATGATGTGGATGGACTGTGTGAAAGTGGGAATTGAGGTAAGAAAATCGATATTTCAGCACTGCCGCTATTTTAAGCCTTTTGTCCCTGAAATTGTTGATGGCAAGTTATGGCAAGAATACCCTACAGAGCAGATCGCCGCTGAGCAGCGTTTCTTTAACTTCATACCGCAAGAGCGTTGGCATGCATTTGAGGGGTATGCGCAGGATCAGTACTTTGTGGACCCTTGCAAACTGATGCTAACGACCCCGGGTATTGATGTTGAAAGTGGAGAATATGAAGCTTTTGGCGTACCTGCGACGATATTGGCGCATTTTTTACGTGAACATGGTGTGATCCCTGAAAAATGTGACTTAAACTCAATTTTATTTTTGTTAACCCCTGCAGAAACACAGGAAAAATTAGCGCTATTGGTCTCTCATTTAGTACGTTTTGAGCAATTACTGGATGAAGACGCACTATTGGAAGAGGTTTTGCCATCGGTTTATCAACGCTATCAAGAGCACTATCAAGGCTATACCTTGCGTCGTTTGTGCCAAGAAATGCACCAACTCAGCGTTAATGACAATATTAAACAGCTGCAAAAAGAGATGTTCCGTAAAGCGCATTTCCCTGAAGTGAAAATGGCGCCTCAGCAAGCACATTTAGAATTTATTCGAGGCAACTGTGAATTATTGCCATTGGATGAATTAGAAGGACGTATTGCTGTTGAAGGGGCATTACCGTACCCTCCGGGCGTATTGTGCGTTGTGCCTGGGGAAGTATGGTCAGGGCCAGTACTGCGCTATTTCAAAGCACTTGAAACCGGTATTAATGCATTACCGGGCTTTGCGCCGGAATTACAAGGTGTGTATATTTCAAAAAATGAAGGTGAGAAAAAACGTGTTTATGCGCATGTTTTAAAATAAATTTCTGAATATTCAGATATTAAGCATAGATTTTACCTTACTAGCTCGCTAAATTGGGGTCAGTGCCATTTCTGACTCCAATTTTAATAAGGTAAGGTATGAGCAAAAAAATAATCCTCGATTGTGATCCCGGCCATGACGACGCTATCGCTTTATTACTGGCTTATGGTAACCCTGACATTGAATTATTGGCGGTAACAACTGTTGCTGGCAATCAAACCCTCGAAAAAGTCACTCATAATGCACTGGCTATCGCTGAAATGGCGAAAATTACGGGTATTCCCTTTGCCGCAGGTTCAGCACGTCCGTTAGTTCGGGAAATTGAAGTTGCACCTGATATTCATGGGGATTCAGGGCTTGATGGGCCTGTACTACCGACGCCAACATTGCAGCTTGATGAAAGACATGCTGTTTCACTGATTATCGAAACTATTATGTCTCACCCCCCTAAAACGGTAACTTTAGTGCCTACTGGCGCATTAACCAATATTGCGCTTGCTGCTCGCCTTGAGCCTCGTATTGTCGAGCGAGTTAAAGAAGTGGTGCTGATGGGAGGAGGCTATCATGTTGGGAATTGGAGTGCGGTAGCTGAATTTAACATCAAAATAGACCCAGAAGCGGCTCATATTGTTTTCAATGAAAAATGGCCGTTAACCATGGTGGGCTTAGACCTTACCCATCAAGCGCTGGCAACTTCTGATGTGGTGAATAAAATTGCTGCGATTGGCAGTGATTGTTCACAGTTTGTCGTCGAACTACTGGATTTCTTTGGGAAAATGTACAAACAAGCCCAAGGCTTCGATGCTCCGCCAGTACATGACCCTTGTGCGGTTGCTTATGTTATTGCTCCGACTGTAATGACCACACAAAAAGTCCCTATAAATATTGAGCTTACTGGGACACACACGTTAGGCATGACAGTGGCTGATTTCCGCCATCCAGCGCCTGAAAATTGCCATACTCAAGTTGCTGTTAAATTAGATCATCATAAATTTTGGCAGTTAATTATCAATGCATTAAAAAATATTGGGTAATCAATGGATAATGAAATAGAACAAATGCCTTATGAGGCATTAATTGAACGTAGCATGAACGCGTTACAGACCAAAAACCAATTTCATTGTGATACATGGAAATTAGATGAAGCAGATTGGTCAGTGAATCAAGACGAAGGAACCATTATTTTTCATGCACCTGATAATCTTATGGCAACAGCGCCGGTGCAAATTGTTGGCACATATGACCAAAGCCAAGGTAGTTGGATGTGGAGTTGGGCAAACAGTTCTATCGACAGCGCTTTAACACAAGATGCAATCGCGGTGAAAGCTTATGGTGAGCGGAAAGACAATGCATTATTAACCGCTCGCATTAGTCAAATCGAAGAATATGACGCATGGCAATTAACGGCATTAGCCTGTGAACTCAATAGTCAACAAGGGGTATACCGTGGAATTGCGGGGCATACTTTGATCTTTATGACATTTGGTGAGGTTTCTCTTCAGCAAATTTAGGTTGTATTGGTGCCTTATCTCTGGTCGATAAGGCATTTTAACTCCTTTACTCCATAACCTATTCGTTACACTCACTTTTTCAATGAGGAACTTGCTATCAGCAGTAACTCCAGAATTGGCTGAGTAACTTATTGAATTAATAAAGAGTTAACTAATCATCGATGGTTGGATCGATGTATTCCGCCACTTAGCCATCAATAAATCTCTTTCTTATTCCTCTTACATTCATTTCTTTCAGTTTAATTGAATAAGATGAGCGATATTATTAGCTTTAACCTAAATGTGATTATCGATAAGATACCTTCATCGCAGACAACAAGGGTTGTCTCATTGAATAATAAGTGAAGGAATTAGACTATGAACATGTTAAAAACTTTGATGACAGCTTCTGTATTATCTTTCGTTGCATTTGGTGTATCAGCAGCAACAATCACTGCAACAGGTGATACGCTGGCTTCAACAGAAGCAAAAATTGCCGCTAAAGCGAAAGCAGCTGGTGCGGATAGCTATACAATCACCAGTGCTCGTATGGGAAATTTTGTCACAATGAGTGCAGAAACTAAATAACGAATTGTGTGAATTCATCTTATTGAAATATTTTTGATGAAAAGTGGTGTTTTAGAGCAGTAAGTAGATTAAATGCCACTTTTGTTTTATCTAAACCAACATAGAGTACTTTTCTAATCATTGAGGAGTCGCTGATATGAGCTTTAAATATAACCGCCTAGATAAAGATAATGCAGCTGTATTACTTGTCGACCATCAAACGGGTTTGTTATCGCTAGTTCGTGACCAAGATCCAGACAAATTCAAGAATAGCGTGTTAGCACTAGCCGATCTGGCAAAGTATTTTAACTTACCAACTATTTTGACGACATCTTTTGAAGATGGTCCTAATGGCCCATTAGTTCCTGAATTAAAAGAAACATTTCCGGATGCCCCTTTCATTGCCCGCCCAGGGCAAATCAACGCGTGGGATAACGAAGAGTTTGTCAAAGCTGTCAAAGCCACGGGTAAAAAGCAGCTAATTATTGCCGGTGTTGTGACAGAAGTGTGTGTGGCCTTTCCTGCACTATCTGCACTGGAAGAAGGCTATGAAGTTTTTGTTATTACTGATGCCTCAGGTACATTTAACCCAATAACACGTGATGCCGCATGGGATAGAATGTCAAAAGCAGGAGCTCAGCTAATGAGCTGGTTTGGTGCTGCTTGTGAATTACACCGTGACTGGCGTAATGATGTGGAAGGGTTAGGGACGTTGTTTTCAAACCATATCCCTGATTACCGTAACTTAATGACTAGCTATGCACTGCTTTCTGCGAAAAAATAGTGTGTGACTGAGTATTAAAATGACATAATTGGTTTAGTAACCCCCGATATGTATTTGCGCATATCGGGGGGTATTTATTTAATACTATCATCTGATAGCCGGTCATAATCGATGTGTTGTTGGTCGGAGTTAACAACTGTATTTTGGTTACTACAGTCGTCATTCGATAACATTTTACAGGATGTATTTCTATTATCTTGTTTTATTCCTAGCCATTCTGAAAATAAATCAAATAAATAAAGCCCACTTCTTCGTGCTTGTATTATTTCTTTCTTATCAGAATCAGATGAGGTGATAAAAAGTGGGACATCAAAATTTTGATGGCGGCTATAGCCATGAATTAGGTCTTGCTGTTGGTCGATAAAAGAGAGCCCATGGTCTGAAAAATATAACATAGACCAAGTTTTTTGGGTTTTTGATAGTTCAGCGTACACTTGAGAAAGAAGTAAATCGGTATTTTTTATACTCTGAATATAACAAGATAAGTCTTTGCTTTTATAAAATGTATCGTACTGCTCAGAAACTCTTGTGCAAAATGGAGAGTGGCTACCAATTAAGTGAATAACAATTAATTTTTTAGGGGCAGGGTTATTAAGTGATTCAATAAACTTAGGTAAGACTGGACCATCATCCGAGATTACCGTATCAGAAATTTTTGCTTTACCACTAACAAAGTACGTTTTTCCCGCTTTTTTAGCAATAGAAGCGACAGGGCCATCATGTTTACCACTTTGTCCTTGTCGTGATATCCAAAACGTACTAAAGCCTGCTTTGTTTGCCAATGTAATGATGTTGTTAGGCATTGTTGGGTACATAGAAAGGCTTCTTGATAATGATAAATTCGTAGATCCTGCTGCTGCGATGTAGTTATTATAAAAAACGCCATTAACGTTGTTCATAAAAGGTGTGTTATTGATAGGAAACCCATAGTTATTCATGAAATCACGGCGCACACTTTCGCCTATGATGACAACATAAGTGTCATATGGACTATCAGTGGTGAGAGAACCGAAAGTGTTATCCCCTTCTATCGATTTTTTTTCTTTATCTAAGTAGTCTAAATAGTACAAACTTTCAGTAAAAAATCTAATTTCAGGAAGGCCAGATGTTAAAAACAGTTTCGGGCTGTTGCTATAAACCGCTTTGAATGGTTGTATCAGTACCACGATAATAAAAAATGAAAATCCACCTATTCTTATTTTCTTACTAAAATTGAATTTAATTCGGCAAATAAAAATTCCAAAAAAGAATAGTAGGATAGACCAGATATAGTACCTTAAGTTTATATTGCTAATAAACCCTTTAGCTTCTTCGGTATTAGTATAATAAAAGGATGAAAAAATATTATAGTCAGGAGGACCATAAAGTACGCCAACAGGGAAATAAAACGATGCAACTACAGTGTAAAATAAGATAGTAGCCAAATAGAGTTTTCTATACTTATTTAAGAATATAGCGAATCCCGTAATAGCCAGTACATAAAAAGGCTTAAAGTGATACCCCATAGCATAATGGACAAGCGTAAAAAATAGAAATATTAAGACTATATTTAATAAGAAACTGTTTTTAGTGAGAAATTTTGCTACTGGCATATTTTTATTTTGGGGTTTTATACGTTAACTTTATGAAAAATGTGACAACATACTTTTATCTTGTCACGAAAATTGGTTCTTTAGCTATTAATTTTTTGTCATTGTAAGAACAATGAGAGTGGTATTGCCGCATAACTTCTACTCTATCCTCATTTTTGCCTGTGCTATAATAATCTATCTTAACTTTTTATGCCAAATTAATACATTGATGACATTCAACCAGGTAAAAATGCACGGAAACACGACAAATATAAAAAACAATGAAAACAAGAGTTTTCAAGGTAAGACACACTATACCAACCTAAACCGATTTTCCGTTGCGCCGATGCTCGATTGGACAGATCGCCATTGCCGTTACTTTCATCGCCTATTAAGCAAAAATACCTTGTTGTATACCGAAATGGTCACAACGGGAGCGATTATTTACGGGAAAGGGGATTACCTTGCTTTTAGTGAGGAAGAGCATCCAGTCGCATTACAACTTGGCGGCAGCGATCCTACTGCATTAGCACAGTGTGCGAAACTGGCTCAAGAACGTGGTTATGATGAAATTAACTTAAATGTGGGATGCCCATCAGATCGCGTCCAAAATGGGCGTTTTGGCGCTTGTTTAATGGGTGATGCCCAATTGGTTGCCGATTGTGTGAAAGCTATGCAAGACGTTGTTTCTATTCCTGTTACGGTCAAAACTCGTATTGGTATTGATGAACAAGATAGCTACGAATTTTTATGCGACTTCATTGAAACCGTTTCTCACCAAAGCGGCTGCGAAATGTTTATTATTCATGCGCGTAAAGCATGGTTATCAGGCCTTAGCCCAAAAGAAAATCGTGAAATCCCACCGTTAGACTACCTGCGTGTTTACCAGCTAAAACGTGATTTTCCGCATCTGACGATGGCCATTAATGGCGGTATTAAAACCTTAGAAGAAGCCAAACAGCACCTTCAATATTTAGATGGTGTGATGGTGGGGCGTGAAGCCTATCAAAATCCGTCAATTTTAACCGCAGTCGATAACCAATTATTTGGTGAGCACTTTCCTGTCACCAATGGTGTTGATGCGGTTAGGGCGATGTACCCTTATATAGAAAATGAATTAACAAAAGGCGCTTATTTAGGCCATATGACTCGCCATATGTTAGGAATTTTTCAAGGTATCCCCGGTGCACGCCAATGGCGCCGTCATTTAAGTGAAAATGCACATAAAAAAGGCGCTGACTTAGCCGTTGTTGAGCAAGCTCTGGAGTTTGTCACTCGCGGTGAATAGCTTAGTGCGAAGAGAAAAGAAAAAGCGCCTATTGGCGCTTCAGACAGCTGACAAACATATTATGTTTGTCAGCAAGTCTAATAGGTTTTGAGAATAAATTAGGAAAATCAATCTATTGATTTTCGGCTGATAACACAAAGCGGGAAAAACCACGCTTTTATCTCGCTTTGTCAACAACCTCAAGCGCCTATTGGCGCTTTTTGTATGTTGGGCGGCTGATTACGGAATTAATAAACTTGAGCCTTGGGTTTTCCTCGATTCGATGGTGATATGGGCTTTTTGCGCATCTTTTAGGGCAAAAATTTGTGATTGCGGCACATCTACATTCACTTTTCCGCTTAAAATCATATCAAATAAGGCATTACTAGCTTGGTCTAGCTCAGCGCGGTTAGTCACATACACACCAAGTGATGGGCGAGTGACATATAACCCGCCTTTTTGGTTTAAAATCCCTAAATTTACACCGGTGACAGGGCCTGAGGCATTACCAAAACTAACCATCAAGCCACGGCGTTTGAGCGAGTCTAACGAGGCAAGCCATGTGGATTGCCCTACAGAATCATACGCCACATTTACTTTTTCGCCATTAGTGATTTCTTTCACGCGAGCTGCAATGTCTTCTGTTTGGTAGTTGATGACTTCCCATGCCCCGGCATCTTTGGCTCTTAATGCTTTATCCGCAGAACCCACAGTGCCTATCATCTTAGCACCGAGTGCGTTTGCCCACTGGCAAGCTATCAGCCCAACACCACCTGCTGCGGCATGGAACAGAAAGGCTTCATCACGTTTCAGTTGATAGGTTTGATGGAATAAGTAATAAACCGTCATGCCTTTTAATGAGCTGGCGGCGGCTTGTTCAAAAGTAATACTATCAGGGAGATGGGCAACCGCACTCTCAGGCACGTTATGGATTTCGCTATAAGCGCCTAAAGGGCCTTGCGCATAAACGACACGGTCACCTGGTTTGAAACCTGTAACATGTGCACCTGTTTTCACAACAACACCCGCTGCTTCTGTACCTAGACCACAGGGAAGTTGAGCAACAGGATATAAGCCGCTGCGAACGTAGGTATCGATAAAGTTAATCCCGATAGCCCGGTTTTCAATTTGAATTTCGTTATCTGCTGGATTTGCTGGGGAATAATCTACCAAGTTAAGTACGTCAGCGCCGCCATGTTGCGCGAATTCAATACGTTTTGCCATGACAATCTCCAATAAGGACTATTCGTTTTAATTACAATAACAATCGTTTTATCATAACGCCATGTTTCAATCAGAAGAATTATTGGTTTGTGCTTTGTATTGTTTATTTTGATTGGTATCTTGCAAAGGAAAGACGTAAAGAAAACCACAACTCAAAGCAGATTGGCGTATACTACGGCTCTCTTGGTTAATTATAGACTTGGATATTAATGTATGGCTAAAAAACCCTCATCGAATTTTAAAACTGACGCCCCTCGAGACCATCAAATGGAAGGGTTGAAACTTCCACCTCATTCTCTCGAAGCGGAGCAGTCTGTTTTAGGGGGGTTAATGTTGGATAATGAGCGTTGGGATACAGTCTCAGAGCGTGTTACCCATGCTGACTTTTTTAGCCGCCCCCACCGTACTATTTTTGCACAAATGCAGATCCTGCTTGAGCAGGGTAAGCCCATTGACTTAATCACCTTGTCAGAATCCCTTGAACAACAAGGTGAGCTGGATAGCGTTGGGGGCTTTGCTTACTTAGCCGAGTTATCGAAAAACACTCCAAGTGCGGCGAATATTAATGCTTATGCTGACATCGTCCGCGAACGTGCCATTGTGCGTGATATGATCTCTGTCGCTAATGATATTGCGGATGCTGGGTATGATCCTCAGGGGCGTAGTAGTGAAGATCTTCTCGATTTTGCCGAAACCAAAGTTTTCCAAATTGCAGAATCTCGTGCGAATAAAGACGAAGGGCCGAAAGGCATCGAAGCCATTTTGTCGGAAACCGTTGAGAAAATTGAGCAACTTTACCAACAACCGCACGACGGTGTTACTGGGGTTTCAACAGGTTATCAAGATCTCGATAAAAAAACAGCAGGCTTACAAGGCTCTGATTTAATTATTGTCGCTGCACGTCCGTCGATGGGGAAAACCACCTTTGCGATGAACTTGTGTGAAAATGCAGCAATGACGGAAGAAAAACCGGTACTGATCTTCAGCTTGGAGATGCCCGGCAACCAAATTATGATGCGTATGTTGGCATCATTATCCCGCGTTGACCAAACTCGCATTCGTACTGGGCAGCTCGATGATGAGGATTGGGCTCGAATATCAAGCACGATGGGTATTTTGATGGAAAAGCGCAACATGTACATCGATGACTCTTCGGGCCTGACTCCTACAGAGGTGCGTTCACGTGCGCGTCGTATTTATCGTGAGCATGGTGGTTTAAGTTTGATCATGATTGACTACCTCCAATTGATGCGAGTTCCTGCTCTTTCTGATAACCGAACGTTAGAAATTGCTGAAATTTCACGCTCACTCAAAGCATTAGCAAAAGAGCTTAATGTTCCCGTAGTGGCGTTGTCACAGTTAAACCGTAGTCTTGAGCAGCGTGCAGATAAACGCCCTGTTAACTCGGACTTGCGTGAATCAGGGTCTATCGAGCAGGATGCGGACTTAATCATGTTTATCTACCGTGATGAAGTTTATCACGATAACAGTGAACTCAAAGGCGTTGCGGAAATCATTCTCGGTAAGCAACGTAACGGGCCGATTGGTACGGTGCGGTTGACGTTTAATGGGCAGTGGTCTCGGTTTGATAATTACGCGGGGCCTGCGTATAACGACGAAGACTAAATACTCGTCATATTTTACACTGTCGCGGTGTTGGCTACACTCAACTACGCGAGCCACATACTTATGTATGCTCCCCGCGATATCTTCGCTTGCCGCCTAGCGACACTGCAAACTATTTAGAGTATTGACGTTAGAGTATTAAAGCGAAACTACCTTAAATGATTTTTTTCTTTATAAAGAAACAAGATCGAATGGAAATTGATATTTTTTAGCGTATAACAAATAGAGAACATATTGAGCTGCCAAATGGCAGCTCAATTTTTAGCGGGTTTAGAGAAAAAGAACGAGGAAACAATGAAAGCGGCAACCGCATTGATAAACCGCCGCGCTCTGCGACACAACTTGCAACGGGTGAAAGAAATTGCACCAAATAGCCGAATGATTGCAGTTGTCAAAGCAAACGCTTATGGTCATGGATTAGTAGGGGTTGGTCAGGCAGTAGAAGAGCTGGTGGATGGCTTTGGTGTGGCAAGACTCAATGAGGCGCTACTTTTACGACAGCACGGCGTGATAAAACCGATTGTTTTACTGGAGGGTTTTTTTGAGCAGTCTGACTTGCTGTTGATGGCAGAGCACCAGATTGACACCGTGATCCATTGTATTGAACAGCTTGAAATGCTAGAAGCGACTAAATTACCTTATCCTCTTAAAGTTTGGATGAAACTGGATACAGGCATGCACCGCCTTGGTGTACTGCCGAAAGATGCCGAAGACTTTTATCAACGTTTACAACGCTGCCAACAAGTTCAGCTTCCTATTAATATTGTTAGTCATTTTTGCCAAGCAGATGCACCTCATTTACCGACAACTGAAAAACAAATTACTTGTTTTAAACAGTTTATTGCGGGTAAAGAGGGAGAAAAATCCATTGCCGCCTCCGCCGGAATTTTACTGTGGCCAGAAGCTCACTATGACTGGGTTCGCCCAGGGATCATGATGTATGGTGCATCCCCACAAGAAGGGAAAAGTGCAAAAGACTTCGGTTTACTTCCTGTGATGACATTAAAATCAACATTAATTGCAATTAGGGAACATTCGGCTGGGCAATGTGTGGGTTACGGTGAAACATGGTGCAGTGACAAAAACACACTGCTTGGTGTTGTTGCTATCGGTTATGGGGATGGTTATCCGCGTAACGTACCTTCAGGCACACCTGTGTTAATTAATGGGCGAAAAGTACCTATTGTTGGGCGAATTTCCATGGATATGACCGTGGTGGATTTGGGATTAAATGCCGAAGATAAAGTGGGAGATGACGTTATTTTATGGGGAAATCAACTGCCAGTTGAAGAAATTGCCATACAAACAGGCATTATAAACTATGAGTTACTGACGAAGTTAACCTCTAGAGTTGCAATGGAATATGTAGACGAATAGTCAGCAAAGGGTTATTTTCAGATAACAACGTAAAAAAATGGTGCTAAATATGGCAAATCATCGCTTGGTTTATTTAGCGTAAAACAATGATTAGGAGATGTCCTGTGTTCGAACATGTTGATGCTTATCCGGGCGACCCAATTTTGTCGTTAATGGATGAATTTAATAAAGACACTCGTGAAAATAAAATTAATTTGAGTATCGGTCTTTACTATGATGGTGAAGGAAAAACCCCTGAACTGGCGACAGTCGGTACAGCAAAAGCGGCTTTAAATAAACTGCCAGCAAGCGCATCACTGTATTTGCCTATGGAAGGTTTGAAAGATTACCGTACTGAATTACAAAAATTAGTCTTTGGTGAGGATTGCCCGCTAATTGCACAGGAACGTATCGCTACTGTCCAAACGATTGGTGGTTCTGGTGCGTTAAAAATTGGTGCTGATTTTTTACATCAATATTATCCCGATTCCGAAGTGTGGTGCAGTGACCCAACTTGGGAAAACCATGCCTCTATTTTTTCAGGCGCGGGGACAAAAGTGCATTACTACCCATATTTTGATGAAAAAACCAAAGGTGTTAAATTTGATGAAATGCTAGCAACATTCAAAAAATTGCCAGCAAATAGCATCATCCTAATGCACCCGTGTTGTCATAACCCAACAGGCTCCGACCTGACTCCTGCACAATGGGATGAAGTCACTAAGGTGGCATTAGAACACAAACTGATCCCATTTTTAGACATTGCTTATCAAGGTTTTGCAGAAGGCATTAATGAAGATGCTTATGCTATCCGAGCGATGGTTAAAGCGGGTTTACCCGTGTTTGTTAGTAATTCATTTTCTAAAATCTTTGGTATCTACGGCGAACGCGCAGGTGGCCTGTCGGTGATCTGTGAAAACCAAGATGAACGTGACCGTGTGTTAGGTCAGCTAAAAGCGGGTGTTCGCCGTTTATATTCTAGCCCACCATCTAATGGCGCAAAAATTGTTGCTGCGGTATTAACCAATAGCGCTGAAAAAGCCAAATGGCTAGCGGAAGTGGAAGAGATGCGCTTACGTATTTTAGACATGCGTACGGTACTGGTTAATGAGCTGAAAAAGGCACTACCAAACCAAAATTTCGACCACTTATTAAAGCAACGCGGTATGTTCAGCTACACGGGTTTTTCTAAAGAGCAAGTGGCTCGCCTGAAAGACGAGTTTGCGGTTTACTTGGTTGGAACTGGCCGTGTTTGTATGGCAGGTGTTAATCGCCATAATGTTAAACGTATTGTGGAAGCATTTGCCGCCGTTAGCCAATAATTATTTACTCCCCAAAAGAGTTGTTAAAAAACGTAGGCTTAGCCTGCGTTTTTTTATTTCTTTATATCCCATAGTTAATGATATTAGCCATTCTCAAATAAAAACAATGCGACTACAGATTAATAGTATTTAAGTATATTTTCATGAAATGTGAACAAATATTTCAATGTTAAATTATTAAATAATTGATTTTTATGGCTTATTTTTGTTTTGTTCTTTATTTATTTTTAAAATTATTCACACTTAATCTGAGTTATCTTACACATTTAATGTTTATTTCTAAAAACAATATTCGTATTATTCTCTCATCGAAACAAGATATATAATCTGCTTTATTAATTAAAACCAGTCTTTATTTTTAATTAATGAATGTAAAAAAGAATTTAAAACTTTTAAAACTTAAACTTTAATATGAGAGACACACACATGACTTTATTAAATAAAATTGCTCCAGCATTTATCATTGCATCAACATTATCTATGCCAGCTGCATTTGCTGAAAATCAAGCAGCAACAATTACATTTGAAGCCTTAGTACGTGCAGCAAGCTGTAATGTGTCATCAACAACAGAAGGTTCAATGGTTAACTGGGGAGTATTTACGACTCAAGAATTAGCAAGCGCAACTAAAGGGAATGCGATTGGCGAAACTAAAAATTTCCATTTAACATTAACTGAGTGCTCAGCAGCAGACGCTGGTGATTCAACTGTCTTTGTTCATGCATCAGGTGCTGCTTCACCATTTAATCCATCATTATTTGCTAACTCTGCGGCGAAATCTCTGGCAGTTGAATTAAAAGCAATCGATGCTGATAATAAAGCACAAGATATTTTACCAAATAAAGAAACCCAGATGACTATTGAAGATACGATTGCTAAAGATGGTTTTGCTAATATTCCGATGCAAGCACGACTCATTATGGTTAATCAAGCAACTGTAGGTGATAGCTTGAAAGTACCTGTAACTTTCACTGTATCCTATAATTAAAAGTACAGGTTAAAAAATATTAATATTATGCTACATTAGCAATAGAAATATTTTCAGAGTCCCTTTGGGGACTTTGAACATTAAGGTAACAATATGAAATTTGAAATGTTTCACACCACCAAAATATTTAGTTTTAGTTCATTGTTATTGTTAGCTTCAACATTTTCTTTTGCTGATGGTGTCAGCTTAGATGCGACTCGTATTGTTTATCCTCAAGGGGATAAAAGTGTATCGATATCTATAAAAAATAGTCATTCACAAGTTTCATATTTAACGCGAACTTTTATTACCTCAACGAATAATGATCGTAATGTACCATTTGAGACAACGCCGCCTGTATTTAAGATAGCGCCCAAGTCTCAACAAGAAGTGAGAATTTTAGAAAAGAGCAATAATTTACCGAGTGATAGAGAATCACTATTCTTTTTTCATGCCACAATGATTGCAGGTCAATCTGAAAAGGTAGATGGTGATGGTTTAAATATTGGTTATGATCATGTTATTAAAGTATTTTATCGACCCAAAAATTTGAAATTAACCTCAGAAGAAGCACAGAAAAAACTGTCATTTCAAAGTCAGGGTAACCAATTGAAAGTGACGAATGACTCTCCTTACTATATTAATCTTGCCCAAATAAATATTAATAAACAAAAAATCAGTATGAGTATGGAAAAAGGAAATACAACAATTGCTCCCTATTCATCATTAACTTACCCAATTTCATCCAATATGCAGAAAGGAACAATTACTTGGCGTGCTATCACTGATTTAGGTGGAACGAATGAGTTTAAAGCGCAGCTTCCTTAAATTCCTAGCTTGCTGTGCTGTTATCTTTTCTCTGAGTACAGCATATCATTCAGCGTATTCGCTTACGGAACAAGATGCGAATGTTGACTTGATTGTTAAAGGTCATGTATCAAAAGGTACGTGCGGTTTTACCTTTAGCCATAAAGTGGTTAATTTCTCTCGAGTGCTGACAGTAAAAGATATTAATAATATAGATAATACAAGACTTGTAGAGCCTTTTTCAGTGGAATACCAGTGCCAAGACTATAATAATGAAATATTGCCTGACTTACAGGTAACAATGGCAGCAGATAGTCAGTCTCAAATTATAGAGGGTAAACTGTCACCAAAGAATAATATGACGAATGCAGCCTTTACTTTCTTGCAATGTGATAGTTTGAAAAAAAATTGCACAACAATTAATTTTACTAACCATGAAAGCATTCTTGATTTTCCAATTCAAAATGGAGATAACGAAAAACATTTTGAAGCTAAAGTGGTTAAATTAGACGATTCAGCGATAAAACCAGGAAAACTCAGTGCGGCTATTGTTTTTACGTTCTTACAGCCATGAGGAGAATAATGAAATTAATATTTAGCTTTATTTTATTTAGTTTGTTGTTTATCTCACCTTTCGCATTATCAAATAATAATGCAGAGTTTACTTTTAATGTGAAAGTTATTGCTCAAATGTGCAAAATATCAGTAACTGGCACGTCGACTAATGAAGTTGATTTTGGTAACTTAACATTCTCCGATATCCAAGCAAATAAAGTTCAGCCCATTCCGATTAAAATTTCTCTATCAGATTGTTTAACCAAAAACTTCACTAACTCTTCGGTGAAAATATCACCAAAAAACTATCTTGACACGATTACTTTCATTGATGATCCAACCAAAGGTTTTGGGATTAGTTTTTCTGAGAATGACAATGTTGCAAGTTCAGCGAACATCAGTGATTTTATGGAAAAAGAATCGAATGTCTGGACTCAAATTGATGCAAATAAGTTGGATAAAACACTCTATACATACGTGAGATGTGCATCGGGAACACCTTGTGATCCGCAAGTCGGGAACTTTCAATCCACGATTACATTTTCTTTTATTGTGGATTAACTGAGGCGATATGAAGCAATTAATTACATTGTTATTTTTGGCATTTTCATTAAGCTTGACTGCTCAGGCCGATGGAATTCGATTAGACCAAACCAGAGTCATTATAAATAGTGACAGTGCTAGCCAAGTTTTTAGTATTTTGAATGATGATAATTCACCATACTTAATTCAAACAGCGGTTACCGATAAGCTGGAAGGAAAAAAGTCACCTTTTTTCATTGTAACGCCGCCATTATTTAGATTAGATGCAAAAAGTAAATTTAGTGCAAAAATATTAGTTAATAATAAGAAAGAGTTACCAACCGATAAAGAATCACTTTTTTATCTTTATACTCGTGCTATTCCTGCCACACAACAGCCAAACGAGCAGGAAAGTAATGCTAAACTTACCTTTGTGACCAATATCATCATTAAGGTCTTATATCGTCCAAATCATTTAGCGGTACCAAACACTAATATATTTGAGCAAGTGACGTTAATCCCAAAAGGGACTGAATGGCAATTTAATAATCCAACACCTTATTATCTCACTGTTGTGAACATAAAAATAAACCAACAAACTTATAAAAAAAACCTGACGTTACCCCCATTTAACCAAACAACTATTGATGGTGTTAATGGTAAAATCACGACAGCAAGCTGGCAAATGATCAATGATTTTGGTGGGTTATCTGATTTTTTTCATTATCCCTTAGCCCCTTCATCGGTAAAATAACATGGGACTACATTTTAATCTGTTAAGGTTACTGAGAGTTTTAGTACTGATTATCGGGGCGCTAACTTATTTTTCAGTTAAAGCGGACTCTGATAACCTAAAATTTTCATTACAACGGCTCACTTATGTGACGGGAGAAAAAAGCGTTTCAGTTAGCTTGCGTAATGTAAGTACCCATGCTTACTTAATTCAAGCGAATATGCAGTGGCTTGATGAAAGAACAGGTATTAATATTCTCAATAAAAGTGAAAGAATTCCTTTTACTGTTACACCTCCCCTGCATAAATTAAATGGTGGTGAGTATTATAGTTGGCGGATTATGTTTACTGGGCAAACGCAAAATTTACCATCAGATAGGGAAAGCGTTTTCCTTGTTCAGCTAAAAGCTATTCCTTCGACAGAACGTCAAATTGAGCAATCACTACAGTTTACGGTTACGCGTTCTTTATTGTTTAAAGTGTATTATCGACCAGTGGAATTAAAAGAAATAACGTTAGAACAGGTGGCGGAAAATCTGTCCTTTCAACGTGAAAAGAATGCATTGGTAGTTAAAAATAACAGCCCTATTTATGCCACTTTTGATAACCTTTCAATAAATGGGCATACATTTAGTGAAGAGGTGCTTTTTTTATCAGTTCCGCCTTTTTCAGAGCAGCGGTTTTATTATGATAACCTACCATCAGGTTCTGTTTCGTGGGCAATTTTAGATGAATACTTATTACCAACAAAACAAAAAGTAAGCTTAATAAAATAATTATTAGAATTTTTTACTGTTATTTTGTCTATGACTCAGCAGAACAGCACAGGCGATGAACTTATCATGAAGTTACCTTATTTTAAAATTGGCTTACTGCCTTCATTAGTTTTATTGCCTTTTATGAGTCAAGGTGATGAATATTTTGATCCGAATTTACTCAATGAACAGCTTGGTATTGATGCCAGTGATATCAACCTAAGCCAGTTTACAAAAAATAACAGCACCCCTACAGGGGAATATACTTTGCAGGTTTTCGTTAACCAGCAACCTAAAGGTGAACATCGCCTTAACTTTATTATTAATAAGCATGATGTTGTAGTCCCCGAACTAACGATTGAATTGTTGTCTTCTCTCGGTGTGAAAATTGATGCTATTTCTAAATTACGAGGGTTGCCTAAAGATTATATTATTACGGAACTACCTGATTTTATTGAAGATGCAAGTGTCGATACACATTTATCAACACTAAGTGTCAATATCAGTATTCCACAAATTGCGATGGATAATACCGCAGAAGGCTATATTCCCAATGAACTTCTTGATGATGGTATTACGGCATTAAAAACAAATTATATGATAACAGGTAACCATTCAACGAATGAGCAGTTTTCATCAGGAAAGCAAAAGAACGATAATTTATTTATTAATCTAAATAATGGTTTTAACGTTGGTGCATGGCGACTTCGTTCAAATTTTTCTCATACCGTTAATCGTCAGTATGGTAATGGTACTCGCCATAATCAAACGAGAAGCCACTTTTCAAATACAGCGGTCTCTCGAAATTTGTATAGCATGCGTTCTGAATTATTGGTTGGTGAAAGCAGTACTCGTGGTGAGCTATTTAACTCGATCCCTTTTAAAGGGGTTCAATTAAGCTCTAACGATCAAATGCTGCCAAGTAGTCTCCGTGGTTTTGCTCCTGATATCAAAGGGATTGCTCAATCAAATGCCCAAATTACCGTACGTCAAAATGGTTATGTTATTTATCAAACCTACGTATCTCCTGGGCCTTTTAGTATCCAAGACCTTGCAACAGGTAGTAATTCGGGGGCATTAGATGTCACCGTAAAGGAAGAAGATGGTTCTGAGCGGACATTTACGGTGGCCTTTTCGTCTTTGCCGATTATGCAGCGCCCTGGCGGATGGCAATATGAACTCACAACAGGTCGCTATGATGGTGGTGTAACTGTTGGGTCAAAAGAGTCTGATTTTCTTCTGGCTAGTGGTATCTATGGCTTGCCAAATGATATTACGATTTATGGGGGAGTGATTGCAGCACAAGACTATTGGTCAGGTGTTTCTGGGATTGGGTTTTCAATGGGAGATATCGGTGCTATTTCTGCTGATATTACCCATGCTCAGGCAACGTTAGATCAACAAACTCACCAAGCACAGGCCTATCGTGTGCGCTACGCAAAAAATATTGTAGCCACGAATACCTCAATTGATTTATCTGGAACACATTATACCTCGAAAGATTATTATACTTTCAATAATTTTAATAATTATAACTATCGATATGTTGATGATGTTGCACCTTGGACGGGGATACAGGAACGTCGACAATATTCGGCCTCAATCTCGCAACCGCTGGGAAACTATGGCAACCTATATTTTTCTGGAAGTCGTAATGAATATTGGAATGATGAACAGAATGTCACTCAAGTTTCAGCGGGTTACAATACCAGTATTAAAGGGGTCTCATACGGTATCAATTACAGCATTGATAGAACTAAAAATAGCGAGCAATGGCCAGAAAATCGCCAAATAAGTTTTAACCTCAGTATCCCTTTTAGTTTATTTTCGAATTCACCAGCGGCCCGTAACATTAGCAGCACTTACTCTATTAGCCACGATAATAACGGTAAAACAATTCAGCAAGCAGGTGTTAGTGGGAGCTTATTAGATTCAAAACTGACTTATGGCGTTTCACAAAGCTGGGGTAACCAAAACCAACGTAGTTCAGGCAGCCTTTACACTAACTATGCAGGCTCAAAAGGAACCGTTTCTGCAGGGTATAATTATTCAAATAGTTATAATTCTGTAAATGCGGGAATTAATGGCGGAATGGTCATTTATTCGGGAGGGTTATTATTTGGTCGTAGTATGAGTGATAGCTTTGCTATTGTCGAAGCTGAAGGTGCTGAAGGAACCCATCTAGCGATAGGGAGTACGCAAATCAATGCTCAAGGCCAGGCAATTTATCCTTATCTCTCTGAATATTCAAAAAATAGTGTCGGTTTAGATGTCAACTCTCTTCCTGATGATGTGACACTAACACAAACATCGAAAAATATTTATCCAACCTCAGGCGCTATTGTTAAAGTGAAATTTGATACCCGTATAGGTTATCAGGCTATTATTCAACTAAATGATGATAATGGGATCATTCCATTTGGAGCAGTTGCCACATTAGTGGATGATTCTGTAACAGAGGAAAATACAGGGTTAGTCGGGGATGACGGCCAATTGTATATGAGTGGATTGCCAAACTCGGGAGTGTTGCGCATTCAATGGGGAATGCAAAATAAACAATCATGCGATGTGCATTTCAGTGATTTGCAAAATATAACGCCAACCCCAGATAATCCCATCAGGACACTTTCTCTAAATTGTGTTCGTTAATATAAAAAATAAAAAGACGTGCATTAACATTAGCACGTCTTCTCATCTATTTAGTCACGTCATGAAAACTAACTTTTAATAAAAAATTCTAGATCTGCTTTACCTTGATACTCCCCACTTGGTACCTCCGGTGTTCTACACAATGCCCAAGAAATATCAAACAACATCGCTTTTTGGGTGTTTTTTACACCAAGATCGACTTCCTCACCGTGGAAACTCATTAATTGTGAATTGGTGGAATCATTACAGTTTAAGGATGCAGATTTCCCTGATTCATAAATGCGACCAATAACCCAAGGTAAAACCTCTGACTTAACGGTGGTATCAACAGGTTTTAAGAGTAATTTTTTGGGATTACTTGCATCAAAATCGGTGTCTTTTGCTTTTGCTATCATTCTGACACTGTCCTGTTTACTACCATTACAGGTTATTGTGAGTGAAGATTTATGTAATGATTGCATTTCATCTGAGAAAGAGTGTTTAATTTGGCTGTTAGTGAGATTACTGACTTCGCAATAGCGCAATATAGTAATATCCGCATCAATATTTAAGCGGATGGCGCTTTTTGCTGCATTAATATATCCACTGGTCATAAAATACAATGGAACTTTATTACTGTATTGCATCTTACCTGAAGGTAAATTGCTATCAACATACAGTAATTGGGGACGTGAAACAGATAATGTTAGGTTTTTATGACCACCTTTAGGGACAGAGTTATAGCTGTCTGATGGATGAAAACAGGCACCAGTGACCCCAGGTTTCGGGATATGGCTGAGTTTCGAGCTATTATCTCGGGTAAAAAAGGTACCATGGTATGCAGGTTCTAACCGGTTAGAATATTTACTAATAATTAAATCATAATCGAGTTGCGGAACCACATATGCATTTACTCCCCCTTCATTATTGACGAGTGGGGCACCATAAGTATTAGCAATCATATAAGGAATTTTAGCAAAGCCGGATAAGTCACATTGTGATTGGTTATTACTGATACCTAACAAGGGGATGGTTTCTAGCCAGTATTTTTTTTCTACATTATCAAAAATAGGTTCGGCATCTAAGACGGTATCTCCAGTTAACGTTCCTTGCACTTCTTGTGCGAACCGATCTGATAAAGTTAGATCAATGACGCCATGTAATTTTAGTGTCGCGGTACCAACAACGGCTGACTCAGATGAAAGAGATACCCCTAACATACCAACAAATAACATAGCGATGAGGCTCGATCGCGTATAAGTGTTTTTTTTATGTATGTTTGTGTTCATCGCTATTGTCATATCCTGACCACATAAAAGAAAAGGAGACTTAGTACTTCATAGATACTAATCTACAATGAAAGAAGTATTTCGTATAATATACGTTGTTTTAATTTCTTCGTCATAGAAATTGCTAAGATAAATAGAATGTCGAGGTTTCGGCGATAATTTGCTCGTTATTGCTGCGAAACTTGAGTGAATATCGATAAAGTAAAGGGAAAGCAATATCGGCTTTCCCTTATGTTTTGTTGATTAATAGCCGCGTTCTAAAATTGTTTTCAAGAACCTTGCAGTGTGCGATTTTTCACACTCAGCGACTTCTTCTGGTGTGCCAGCAATTAAAATTTCACCGCCACCACTACCACCTTCTGGGCCTAAATCGACAATCCAGTCCGCTGTCTTAATGACATCAAGGTTGTGCTCAATCACCACAATGGTATTTCCTTGATCACGAAGCTGATGTAAAACAACTAAAAGTTGTTGGATATCAGCAAAATGCAGACCTGTTGTTGGTTCATCCAAAATATAGATAGTTTGGCCTGTTCCGCGTTTAGACAACTCTTTAGCTAATTTCACACGTTGTGCCTCACCCCCTGATAGAGTTGTGGCTGACTGACCGAGACGGATATAGGATAAACCAACGTCCATCAAAGTTTGTAGCTTGCGGGCAAGGGCAGGTACAGCATCAAAGAATTCACGAGACTCTTCGATAGTCATATCCAGAACTTCATGGATATTTTTACCTTTATATTTAATCTCTAAAGTTTCACGGTTATAGCGTTTACCTTTACATTGGTCACAAGGGACATACACATCAGGTAAGAAGTGCATTTCAACCTTGATGACTCCATCACCTTGACAAGCCTCACAACGGCCACCTTTTACGTTAAAGCTAAAACGTCCTGGGTTATAACCGCGAGTCCGAGATTCAGGTACACCAGCAAATAACTCACGCACAGGTGTAAACACACCAGTATAGGTGGCAGGGTTCGAACGTGGTGTCCGGCCTATTGGGCTCTGGTCAATATCAATCACTTTATCAAAGTGCTCTAAGCCTTCGACATCCAAATAAGGCGCGGGTGTGATGGTGGTCGCGCCATTTAATTGGCGTTGAGCAATAGGGAACAACGTGTCGTTTATTAAGGTCGATTTACCGGAACCCGATACACCCGTAATACAAGTAAATAACCCAACTGGGACTTTTAATGTCACATTTTTCAGGTTGTTACCTTTTGCCCCAAACACGGTCAGCATTTTATCTTTATTAATTGGAACGCGTTTTTGCGGGATGTCAATTCTGCGCTCACCACTTAAAAATTTACCTGTGAGTGAATCTGGGTTTGCGACAATATCTTCCAATGTTCCTTGGGCAACAATTTGCCCGCCATGCACCCCAGCACCAGGGCCGATATCAATCACATGGTCTGCGGCGCGGATCGCGTCTTCGTCATGTTCAACCACGATCACGGTATTTCCTAGATCGCGTAGGTGGATCAATGTTTCAAGTAATCGGTCATTATCACGTTGGTGTAAGCCAATTGATGGTTCATCAAGGACATACATCACGCCCACTAAACCTGCACCAATTTGGCTTGCTAAACGGATGCGTTGTGCTTCACCACCGGACAAGGTGTCGGCAGAGCGTGATAGGGTCAGATAATTAAGCCCAACATTGACGAGAAACTTCAGGCGATCGCTAATTTCTTTTAAGACTTTTTCTGCGATTTGAGCACGCTGGCCAGTGAGTTTTAGGTTTTGGAAAAACTCCATTGCGTGGCCAATGCTGTAATCTGCGATTTCCGGCAAAGTCGTATTTTCAACAAAGACAAATCGCGCTTCTTTACGTAAGCGTGTTCCATGGCAAGAGACACATGGACGGTTACTGATATATTTCGCTAATTCTTCACGGACAGCCGTTGATTCCGTTTCTTTATAGCGGCGCTCCATATTATTGAGTACGCCTTCAAAAGGGTGTCGGCGTACAGTGATATCGCCACGGTCATTACGGTATTTAAACTCAATCGTTTCTTTGCCTGAACCATATAAAATAATTTTTTGGATAGCGGGGCTCAGGGTGTCGTAAGGTGCTTCCACATCAAATTTATAATGCTCAGCTAATGACATCAGCATTTGAAAATAATAAAAGTTACGGCGATCCCAACCCCGAATTGCGCCACCGGCAAGTGAGATTTCGGTATTTTGGATGACTCTTTCGGGATCAAAAAACTGCTGGACACCTAAGCCATCACAGCTTGGACAGGCTCCTGCTGGGTTGTTAAAAGAAAATAGGCGAGGTTCAAGTTCTACCATACTATAGCCGCAAACGGAGCAGGCAAAATTTGCTGAAAAAACCAGCTCTTCTGCGTTTGTGTCATCCATATCCGCGACAATTGCGGTACCACCAGATAGTTCTAGTGCGGTTTCAAAAGATTCGGCTAAACGCTGAGCAATATCATCACGAATTTTGAAACGGTCAACAATGACTTCAATTGTATGTTTTTTTTGTAATTCAAGCGTTGGTGGGTCTGATAGATCGCAAACTTCCCCATCAATTCGGGCGCGGATATAGCCTTGGCTGGCCAAGTTATCGAGTAACTTAACATGCTCCCCTTTACGTTCTTTAACGACAGGAGCAAGTAGCATCATTCGACGATCGGTGGGCTGAGCCAAAACATTATCGACCATCTGGCTAACCGTTTGAGCCGCAAGCGGTATGTCGTGATCAGGGCAGCGAGGTTCACCAACACGGGCAAATAATAATCGCAGATAGTCATGAATTTCTGTGATGGTTCCGACCGTCGAACGTGGGTTATGTGAAGTGGATTTTTGTTCAATTGAAATAGCAGGAGATAACCCTTCAATATGATCGACATCCGGTTTTTCCATTAAAGAAAGAAACTGGCGGGCATAAGCAGATAAAGATTCAACATAACGGCGCTGACCCTCTGCATACAGGGTATCAAAAGCTAAAGATGATTTCCCTGAACCAGATAACCCAGTAATAACAATGAGTTTGTCGCGAGGGATGATGAGATTAATGTTTTTCAGATTATGCGTACGTGCGCCGCGGACTTCGATATTATCCATTTACCACTTCCCGGATGATTTGATATTGAACAATCGCAAGAGACTATTATCACATATTTATGGCTGAATGGATATACAGTGGTTGTCATATTTTCCTGCATGTCATATTTTCCTACTCGTCATATTTCAAACCGTGGCGGTGTTGGCTGCTCTTAGCTAAGTAGGTCACATAACTTTTGTATGCTCCCTACGATATCTTCGTTTGCCGCCTAGCCACAGCTTGAACTATTTAGAGTAAGATTTTAATGGTGAAACAGAAAAACAGAAAAACAGAAAAACAGCGATCTGAATTTATCGAAAAGATAGATACGGTGTGAACTATTTTGTGTCTATACTGAAAATTGGCACGGTAGCGTTTCACCAAAAGTTGGAAAGCGTTTCGCAAGAACGCTCAGTAGTTTCAATTTCGTGGTGCAAAAAAGCGAGGTCGTGGTAAACTTCACGGCTAATCCAGAGATTAAAATTCAATGCATCAGGAGTAATAAATGGCCAGCAGAGGCGTAAATAAAGTAATTCTTATCGGTAACCTAGGACAAGATCCAGAAATCCGTTATATGCCTAACGGCGGAGCTGTGGCGAACCTGACTCTGGCAACTTCTGAAAGTTGGCGTGACAAGCAAACCGGTGAGATGCGTGAAAAAACCGAATGGCACCGAGTCGTTATTTTCGGCAAACTTGCTGAAGTAGCAGGTGAATACCTAAAAAAAGGTTCACAAGTCTATATCGAAGGTTCTCTGCAAACACGTAAATGGCAAGATCAAAGCGGTCAAGATCGTTATACGACAGAAGTTGTTGTGAATATCGGTGGCTCAATGCAAATGTTAGGTGGCCGTGGCGGTGATGCACCATCACAAGGTCAAGGCGGTCAAGGTGGTTGGGGCCAACCACAGCAGCCTCAAGCAGCACAACAATTCAGTGGTGGTGGAGCGCCAGCCGCACGCCCATCAGCACCTGCACCACAAACCAATGAACCACCAATGGATTTTGATGACGATATTCCATTCTAATCAGTAAGACTTAGAATGTATAAATAAAATAAAGGCTTCCTTGTGAAGCCTTTATTTTTAATAAATATAAATAATCTATATCTAGAAAATATTTTTTTTTATTGGAATGATAAAACAAATAAAGAACTGGAACATTAAGAGTTTATTAATTTTAAATTAAGAATTTCTTAAATAAATAAAAAATAGAAAAAGCCCCAGTAATTAACTTACATGGGGCTTTGTATTGGTAGTGTTATTAAAAAAGGAAATATAAATTTTATTTTCATATTAGCGTGTCAAGCTACTTTAGGTTCCAGTAGTAATGGGTCATTTTGGCTTTCACCGGACAGGCGGTAGATTGACGGTGACGTACCTAAATAAGCTCTAAATCGCTTTGCAAAAGATTGCTGGGAGTCAAATTGGTATTTCAATGCAATATCAATAACTTGAAGTTCGGTGGAGCATAGGTCTTTAGCGGCTTCACAGATCCTCCTTCGGCGAATATATTCACCTAAAGGCATACCAACAACTTTTCTAAATACTCTTTGTAAATGCCATTTTGTATATCCTGATTTTAGTGCAATATCATCAAGTAATAGACGACTGGTTAAGTTCATTTCAATCCAAACTAATATTTCATTAACAACTGTAGATTGAAATTCTGTGTACTTCCCATTATAGGGAACAGGGATTTCTTTATACATAATATCTTCCTATTAGCTACTTTTTAATCTTATCCCTCATTCAGTCATTATCCAATAAATAAATAGTAAACGAAGTTGAATACAGTTTGTTAATTGGCAAAACAGACAAAATACCGATTTTTAATTAGTTTATAGCCAGTGGAGTTTATCTTAAGGAGATATATTCATCATGATATCGATTAACAATAGATGAAACTATTATGCCCTCTGAATATAAAACCATCGTACAGTGATATCACTTTTCATTGGTGTTTGGGGATATATTTTTTTAGCTTCCAAAAACTAATTAAAATTGTAGCGGAAATGATTACAGATAGAACATTCATCATCTGCCAACCGAGAGTGAAGAAAAGAACGCCTGCTCCTAAGCTGCCTATTCCACCGAAAAAATAGATAAGAAAATCAGTAATGCCTTGTACTTTAGCTCGCTCATGCATTTCATATGTATGAGGTAGTAGGTTGGTGGTACTGATTAAAAGCAAATTCCACGCAACACCCACAAATATACCCGCCAACAAATAATTGTAAAAATGGTTACCTAGCAGGTTCATAGTCGCTGATAAAATTAACAGTACGATACCGCAGTAAATAATGCGTTTTGCCCCTAAATGATGAATTAATGTTCCAGTGAAAAATGACGGTGCAAACATACCTAATACATGAAATTGAAATACTATCGCAATCGAGGAAAAGGCGAAGTCATGTTGTTTCATAGATAACGGTATCGAGGCAAAAGTGAAAACCACAATGGCATACCCTGCTGCACTAACAATAGCGATTAATTTTAAAATAGGTTGTGAATACAATGCACTGTAGTTGCGTTTGACTAACGCTTCATCCGATGGCGTTTTCACTATTTTCTTTAAAGGCACAACGAGTAATAGAATAAATGCGATCACATAAATGGCAGCTAACGTGATGAACGGCCCTGCAAACGGGTATTCTGTAAAAAACCGTTGGGTGGTAATGGCTAATGTTGGTCCAATTAAAGCCGCGGCAATGCCTCCGCTCATAACAAGGCCAATAGCTTTTGCTCGCAAAGAAACTGGTGCTTCTTCAATTGCGGCAAAACGAAATTGTTGCGCAGTACCAATAGCAATCCCAGTGAAAAACAGCCCGATGGAAAAATACACTAAATGACTTTCTATCACACCAAGAATAGAGAAGCCTGCACCGATTAACCCACCGATATTACCAATAATAAAGCCCACTCTTCTCGAATATTTTTGCATTAAAAATGCGATCGGAATAGTTGCTAAGATTAAGCCAACGTACTGGCTTACCAGTGGAATAGTTGCATAAGTTGGGTTGGTAGCCAGTTTTTCGCCAATAACTACTGCTACAGAAAGGACAATTGCATTTCCTGTGATAAATAATGCAAGTGTGATGGTTAACCACCAAACGGATTTTGGCATATATCCCTCTGTCTATTAAGTAAAAATCAATTGGTTATATTTCTTACATTGAGGGAATAATCCCTCTGAATGGTGCAAAGGATACAACTTAAAGTTGACTTTAAGTCAAGGTCTGTGATGGTATTTTAAGTAGTGATTAATGCTATATTTTTTTATTTTAATAGATAATATTGCTGTTATTTCAATGTGTGATGAGTGTCTCAATTACTATCCCTTTGGGATAAAATAAGAAAAAATGATTGTCATGCTGGGAAATTTATGTTTTCTTAATAAAAGACACTGAAAAACAATAATCAATAAATTAGACAGACTAAATAGGAAGAACCCGTGAACATGACGACTAATCACTTAAACCTACTACTAACCGCGCCACGTGCCGCGGTGGTCGTGCGTGTGGTGGTGGTCGTGGGCTTAGCGCCGTAACGGGTACAAATCACGCAGATTTAGAAACCCCGCCGGCGCAAACCGAGCGGGGTTTTTTATCACCTCTCGCTCGGATCCGCAGGCTAGCAAAGGATAATTATGATGAGCGAATCGGGCACCACAACACCACATAAAACCCGCTTTACGGGTGCAGAATTAATCGTACATTTACTGGAAAAACACGGTATTACCATCGTTTCTGGCATTCCAGGTGGAGCGGCTTTACCCTTTTATGACGCATTAGGTCAAAGCCAGAAAATCCGCCACATACTGGCTCGCCATGAGCAAGGTGCCGGTTTTATTGCTCAGGGAATTGCACGTACCACGGGGAAGGCCGCGGTTTGTATCTCTTCAAGTGGACCTGGGGCAACTAACTTAGTAACTGCTATTGCTGATGCAAAACTGGATTCTATCCCGCTGGTTTGTATTACGGCTCAAGTTTCTTCGTCAATGATTGGTACAGATGCCTTTCAAGAGGTTGATACCTATGGTATTTCGATTCCAGTAACAAAACATAATTATTTGGTTCGTAATATCAATGAATTGCCACAAGTGATTTGTGATGCTTTTCGTATTGCAGAGTCAGGCCGCCCTGGGCCTGTTTGGATTGATATTCCAAAAGATGTGCAAACTGCCACAATTGAACTAACTGAAATACCAGAAGTATTACCGAAAGATAAAGCACCCGCATTTGATATGGAAAAAGTTCTGCAAGCGGCTGAAATGATTAATAACGCAAAACGCCCTGTGCTGTATTTTGGTGGTGGGGTAATTAGTTCTGATTCGACAGAAACAGCGATCGCTTTTGCGGAAAAGGCTTCATTACCGACAACCATGACATTAATGGCACTTGGCACTCTTCCGATGAGGCATCCGTTATATTTAGGGATGCTAGGTATGCATGCTGCCGCAAGTACTAATATGATCATGGAAGAATCGGATCTATTGATTGTGATTGGTGCACGGTTTGATGATAGGGCAATAGGTAAAGCAGAGAAATTTTGTCCTAACGCGAAAATCATCCATGTGGATATTGATAAAGCAGAAATCAGCAAAATTAAGCGTCCAGATATCGCTATTCATGCAGATGCAGGGCAAATATTGGAATTATTATTGCCTTTAGTAGAACGCAATGCACGCACAGATTGGATGGCGCAAGTGAATCAATTAAAAGAGCAATATCCATTGAATTTTAGCGAGGCTGATAACCCGCTGAACCATTATGGCTTAGTTCTGTCTACGGCACGTGCGGCAGGTGAAGATGCAATTGTAACAACGGATGTTGGGCAGCACCAAATGTGGGCGGCTCAAGCATACCCTCTGTCTCGACCTCGTCAATGGCTGACATCTGGCGGGTTAGGTACCATGGGCTTTGGGCTACCAGCGGCCATTGGTGCAGCGTTGGCAAAACCCGAAAAAACCATTGTGTGTTTTTCCGGTGATGGCAGTTTGATGATGAATATTCAAGAGCTGGCAACGGCAGCGGAGCACCAATTGAATATCAAAATTATTTTAATGAATAACCAAGCGTTAGGGATGGTACATCAACAACAAGATTTATTTTTTGAAAACCGCATATTTGCTGCAGCTTATCCGTATCAAACCGATTTTATCAAGATTGCGGCAGGGTTTGGCTTGCAAACTTGCGATTTAAATAATGAAGCAGATCCAGAAATGGCATTAGAAGCGATAATGAATACCAAAGGTCCATGTTTGATCCATGCCTTGATTGATGTGAATCAGAAGGTATATCCAATGGTTCCACCAGGTGCAGCTAACATTGATATGATTGGAGCGTAATTATGGTATTTGAACATCATCCGATTGCTTTAGAGCTAATTGTTCGTAATCACCCCGGTGTAATGTCACATATTTGTGGTTTATTTGCGCGCAGAGCATTTAATGTTGATGGCATTCTATGTATGCCAATTAAAGATAAAGATGAAAGCCGTATATGGCTATTAGTACAAAAAGATGAGCGTTTGTCGCAAATGATTAACCAAGTTGAAAAATTAGAAGATGTTCGGGAAGTACGCTTTAGTGATGATTTGCGTCTTTTCGAAACAATGCAAAATTATTTGCAGTAATTCTGAGGCAAATTTTATGACCTAATAGCCCATACATAACAGTATGGGCTATTTTCTTTTATGTTTAATCATAGCGATAATGAGGGTTTCTTAAAGCGAACAAAAATGATATAAGTTCAGTTGCTGAATAATGATTTTTTGAATACATTACAGTTTTGTATTTGGTAAATTGAATAATAAACAGGTATAAATTTATGCAAAACAACATCTATTTGTCGGACGCTTATCTATGTGAAATTGAAATGGACTTACTGGCGCAAGGGAATGATGATGAAGGTTATTGGGTGGCTCTAAAAGACAATATTTTCCACCCACAAGGTGGTGGGCAGCCCATGGATACAGCTTGGGTGAATGATATTTCTGTTCGTATTAAGAAACTATCGAGTGGCTTAATTGTAGGATACCTACCTGAAGGCGTTACTTTTAGCCAAGAAAATAATGTGGTTGCAAGGGTAGATAAGGAAAAACGTCAGCGTTACGCCGTGCTACATACCGCAGGTCATTTGCTGAATTGGGAATTACGTCGCTTTGGCTGGCTGGCACAAAAAGGCCATCATTTTCCTGATGAATCTCGAGTAGAATTTAGCATGATGGAAGGTGATGTCACTCCTTTTGATAAACTTGATAGCCAATATATCGAAGATATTGTTAACCAAAGCATTCGCAGTGGACGGCCCGTTACAATAAAGCAAAAGGGTGATTTGCGGATCAGTTACATCGACCAAACTGAAGAAATGCCTTGTGGTGGAACGCATGTTTCTTCACTAGATAATATTCAGCATTTTTCAATTAAGTCGATGAAATTTAAAAAGGGAACGTTGCGCATTAGTTATGATGCACAACATGCCATAATTTAAACACTATCACTAAGATGAGAGTATGTCATGACGACGGTGGCTTGGAGCTCCCCTTCCATGCATAGATAACTGTGTGGGAAATCACCACTGAAAGCATAGAAATCCCCCGCCTCCAAGAGGATATTTTGGTCGTTATGCAACCGCAACATGAGTGAGCCAAAATTCACCATAATGTGTTCGTGAGTTCCACTCATATGGGCGGGGCTATTAATGATAGCGCCTCGTTTCATGGTTAATTGCCAGATTTCAGAGATATTTCCCATGCTAATGCGAAACTTAAACTGTTGTGAATACTCTTTTTCACTAGGAGTGGCTTTAAGCAAGTAGGGATAAGCTTCATGTTGCCGTGTAAACAGATCGCTTAGTGGGAAGCGCAGAGCAATGGCGATCGACTCTAATGTGTCGATGCGTGGATTTGAATCACCAGATTCCAGTTTGGATAAAGCGGCTTTCGAGATTCCTGATAAACGAGATAGTTCGTTAAGCGAGAGATCCCTTGCTTGCCTAAGTAACCGAATTTTCTGCCCTATTTTTAAATTAATTTTTTTATCCACAATGTGTTTTTACCTGAATTTTAATTTATTGTGCTAGTTCTGTATCACTCAGAGAAGTAAATTATACACTCTTAGTTGTATATTGTATTTAAAGCGGCTATTTTGTTTTTTGATATAGATTTGAAATTTAAAACCCTACAAAAATAAAACTATTTTATGTATTTGAAAAAATCTATAGTGAGGACGTTAAAAAACTTCTGGAGTTAAGGTCATGCCGTTTGAATTGTTATCACCAGAAATGGCGATTTGTTTCTCGACATTGCTGTTTGCTTATTTGGTTTTTGGCATGGCGGGGTTTGGTTCTGCTCTTATTGCAACTCCTGTATTAGCCATGTATTTGCCGTTAAACATGATTGTTCCAATTCTTGCGCTAATAGATCTAACCGCGGCAGTTTTAAATTTACTTAAAGATGGTAAAAATGCAGATTATCAGGAAATTAAATGGATAATTCCATTAATGATAGCTGGTAGTTTAGTGGGTGCTGCAATTTTATTAAAAACTCGTCCCGATATACTCGTATTATTACTTGGGTTATTTGTTGTTGGTTATGTATTACATGCTTTCTTTTCTAAAAAATCAAAATCACCTTTTTCAAAAGCGTTGGTTATCCCATTTAGTTTAGTGGGTGGTGTTTTTAGTGCTTTATTTGGTAGTGGTGGTTTTATCTATGCCATGTATTTATCTAGCCGAATTGAAGACAAACAACGTTTTCGTATCACTCAAATGACGTTAATTGGCTTTAGCACGCTGACTCGAGTAGTGATATTTTTAGTTATGGGTGTGTATCTCAACCTAGATATTTTATTGATTGCTTTAGCATTTTCCCCTGCCATGTTAATTGGTACATGGGCTGGTCGGCATATAACATTAAAAATTTCACGTGAAAGTTTTTTAAAAGTTATTAATGTCATAATTTTATTATCAGGTATTGTGCTGCTTTATCGATATTTTTTCGTTCTTTAAGTATTTAGAATATTAAAAATAGTTTTATAAAGATAAATAGCAGAATATATGAGTCGTGTTACAATCACCACGAACATTATTAGTTTTACTAGTAATGATGCGGTTTTTTATTTTTCATAATAATCTATTTTATGGAGTTAAAATCTGTTTTTTTGCTAAAAAGAAACGGGTTAATTTCAACATGAGCTCTGATAATCAGCGTTTACAAAATTTTCGTCGTTCCCCATCTTTTGCTATTTTTACCATCACCATGAGTATTGCTGTCATTGGTATCGTTATTGGGCTAAGTATTCCAATGGTGGCTCTTAGACTAAATAATTATGGTTTCAATGAGTTGTATATAGGCATTATTTCGGCGGCTCCTGCATTAGGTATGTTTTTAATTGCCCCTGTGGTTCAACGTATTGTGCGTTGGTCAGGTAAGCGAAAGGCAATGCTATTGGCAACCCTCGTTTCTGCCATTAGCTTATTGCCATTATTGAGCACGTTACCACTTTGGCTGTTATTTCCATTACGGTTAGTTACGGGGCTAGCGAGTGGCGTGATGATTTGTTTGGGAGAAACGTGGATTAATGAATTATCCCCTGAAAATAAACGGGGTCGGATTTTAGCAATCTATACCACTGTCTTCACAGTAAGTCAGCTACTTGGGCCTTCATTCATTGCTTATTATGGTGTGGAAGATAAATCGCCTTTATTGATTTGTACGTTGATCCATTTAATCTCTGTAGTGCTATTTATTTTAATGGATCAAAAAGTCGGTGACCGTTTAGCTGAAAATGCCGCGAAATCTAATTTTTCAATTATTCAATTTGTAAAAATTGCACCGGGTATTTGTGGTGGAATTTTATTTTTTGCTTTTTTTGACGGAACCATTTTATCGATGTTCCCAATTTATGGCATGGGAATGGGGCATACAGAGGCGGTTGCTGTATTAATGATTAGCGCCATCCTTGCTGGCGATGCCATTATGCAGTTACCTTTTGGTTGGCTTGCCGACCATATGAATAGAGAAAAACTGTACCGAATTTGCGGCATTATCACACTCGCAGCTAGCTTATTATTACCCTTCCTTATTACTCAACCTTATCTAATTTGGGTGCTGCTATTTATCTTAGGGGCGACGGCAGGGGCAATTTATACGATTGCTTTGGTACAAATCGGCCAATATTTCAAAGGGAATGAATTGATCATCGCTAATGCAGCGGCGGCCATGCTATGGGGAATTGGTAATTTATCAGGACCATTACTGGCGGGAGTGGCGACTTCAATCTCACCAGTGGGCTTACCGGTGCTATTGGTTCTATCTGTGGCAGTATTTTTATGGTTCACACGAGAAAAATATAGCGCTCAAATGGTTGAACAAGTCAGCCCATAAAGCGCATTTGTGGTGCTCTACTTAAGTTAGCGAGCACCATAAATACTTACTCAATAACTTTATACACAACAAGGTTTTCTCGGAATTCATCTGGCCGATGATTGTGCCAGAATAATTCCATGCCTTGCGGTGCAGGTTGGATTGTTTTCGAGAGTACAATTAACCAGCGGCATTGTTCAGGTTTTTCAAAGCGGTCTTGGCGTTGGTGTAATACGCCAGTGTAATAGTAGAGCATCGGTGCTTCAGACTCGCCAATATTATCAGAAGCCATACAATCGTTTTTTGTAAACTGGCCTGCTAAATGCTGGTTTAAATCGACAAAAACTCCTTCGAAACCTTTTGCGTAGTCTATCCACCCCAAAAATAAGGTTAAAATTATCCCCCAAACGGCACATAGGCCTAATAACCAATTTTTCATCATGTGAAAGGCCGGTGAAATAAAGTTTGGAATAATTTTATTGCGTAAAAACCACACTAATGTAATCAACAGACCACTGATAAATGCAATGGAAGAAAAGGGCATTTGGTAGCTCATGGGAAGCCAGCGGCTAAATGGCGCTAGCCATTCTTGTTGATGACCAGCCAAGGTGATGAAATAGCAGAGCCATAAAAACAGAATGAGTACAGACCATAAAACAGCCGCAAAGCGAGCGATACCATTAAGAATTTTTTCAGGGAAATTGAGTAGTGTTTGGGTTCCTAAAATGGCCATGGGTGCAATAAAAGGCAGTAAATATAGCGCGCGACCAGATGCTGAAATCTGTAAAAAAACGATACCTAATAAAGGAAATAGCGCCAACAAAAACTCGTTTGAATTAAATAAACGCTTAATAGGGTGCCTTAGAAAGTAAGCGACAGCCAGTAGGCCGGAAGGAAAGGCAAATAAAGATACTGCCGCTGGAATCCGAGTTAAATTAGCTTTTGCCCCTAATTTTTCAACCGAAAAGCCAAAGAAGCGGCCGATATTGTTTTCCCAAAACCACACGAGAAATAAATCAGGATGCTGAAGATACAGTTGGATAGGCCAAGGTAAAATGGCGATAAGCGCGATTAACCCCGCCGTTAAACTGTATAGCCAAAACCGCTTAGTTCGGCATTGAGTAAGAAAAATAGGTGATAAAAATAGACAAATCCAGAGAACGCCAGGAATGAAAACGCCTTTTGACAACATGGTGACGATGGTTCCAATAGACAACCAAAGTGTAGACATGTGCATTTTTTGTTGTTGTATCAGCCCCAATAACCCATACAAGCCAATAGTTGTTCCTGCCATTAGTGCAACGTCGGTAAACATATCATGGCTATGCCTGATAATACCGGGAGCACAGGCATACAGTGCAAAAGCGACCCAAATCCGAGTATCAGTGAAGTCTGTGGCTTGGAAAAAGCGACGCGCCAAAAGGATAAAAAATGAAAAATTGATAACCGAAAAAATTAAGCTTGCACTACGGGCTGCATCATAAAGTGGCATAAAGCTTGAAAATAAATGAGAGGAAATCGCAGCAACCCAATAATAAAGCGGGGGTTTTTCCATAAATGGTTCACCCGCATTTGTGGGAACTAACCATTTACCAGTTTCATACATAGTTTGAATAATACCAAAACTATAATTTTCATCTTGCTTCCAAGGGCTATGACTATATATTCCCGGTAATAAATACAGAGCAAGAAAACTAATGAAAAGTAGTAAAATACTCCGCTGTAATATGATTAATGGTGCATTCTTATTTGACATTTTAATACGTTTTATGTGTTTTTTACTTGATTAAATTGAAACTATAACTGCGATTGATAATAATTGAGTTTATATACTTAAATATATATTTACTCAGCGAATGATGTTTTTTTTAATGAAAAACAATAAGAAATGGATTTTTAGCCACATTTTTAACAGACGCATATTACCACCAGTAAATAAGTTTTTAGCTATTGGTTTTGTAAGCAAATATTCTTGGATTGTATCAAAGAAATAACCTTCCTCTTTAAACAGACATTATATGAAAGGTATTTAGCTATTTTTACGTAAAATAAATGTAACTAAAAAGAATCATTATTTGAAAATAATGTTCATTGCTTAAAAGCCTGTATATTTGGGAGTAAAAAAGAACAAACGGGTAAGAAATGCTAAAAATGCTTGATCATCCCCCCTGTTTAGAATGATAATTGCTCTCCTCACGGTACGTTTTATTCTATTTTAAAAACCAAACGATTGCGTAACTGTTTTTATTGGGATTTTTTCTCAGTTAGTTTGTTTTTTCTTAAAAACGTAATCGTTTACGTCAACGTGAAAATTAGTCGTTAGCAGTATTTGAAGGTCGTCGTTTTCCATTAAACAGCAGAGGTATACCATGTCAGGCCAACAGGCTTCATCCAGTTGCAAATTGGATTCATTTTTCAAGATAACAGCGCGCGGCTCTTCAGTTCGCCGTGAAATCATTGCAGGATTAACCACATTCTTAGCGATGGTTTATTCTGTCATCGTTGTACCTGGCATGTTAGGGCAAGCAGGGTTTCCACCAACAGCGGTCTTTATTGCAACTTGCTTAGTGGCTGGCTTTGGTTCCTTATTGATGGGGTTATGGGCCAATCTACCGATGGCAATTGGTTGTGCTATCTCACTGACTGCATTTACCGCGTTTAGTTTGGTGTTAGGGCAGCAAATTAGTATTCCTGTGGCATTGGGCGCTGTCTTTTTAATGGGGTGTTTGTTCACCATCATTTCTGTTACAGGTATCCGTAGTTGGATTTTACGCAATATGCCAATGGGTATTGCACATGGCACAGGTATTGGTATCGGTTTATTTTTACTGTTAATTGCGGCTAATGGGGTGGGTTTAGTGATTAAAAACCCAAATGCAGGCCTGCCTGTTGCTCTAGGTGAATTTACTTCTTTCCCTGTATTAATGTCATTGGCTGGGTTAGCGGTCATTTTTGGTTTAGAAAAACGCCGTGTTCCGGGTGGCGTATTACTTGTTATTATTGCAATTTCAATTATTGGTTTAATTTTTGATCCTGCGGTTAAATATCAAGGCTTTTTCAAGTTGCCTTCATTGGGTGATGATGGGCTTTCATTGGTTTTCAATATGGATATCATGGGCGCATTGCAGCCAATGGTATTGCCAAGCTTACTTGCATTAGTGATGACCGCTGTTTTTGATGCAACGGGGACTATTCGCGCGGTGGCGGGACAAGCCAATTTATTGGATAAAGACGGCCAAATCATTGATGGTGGTAAAGCGTTAACCGCAGACTCAGTGAGCAGTATCTTTGCGGGAGCGATTGGCGCATCTCCTGCGGCGGTGTATATTGAATCCGCAGCGGGTACCGCTGCTGGTGGTCGTACAGGTTTAACCGCAGTAGTTGTTGGCGTACTGTTCTTACTCATTCTCTTTTTATCGCCACTTTCTTATTTGGTGCCTGCCTATGCAACAGCGCCGGCATTGATGTATGTCGGGCTTTTAATGTTAAGTAATGTCTCTAAGCTTGATTTCGATGACTTTGTAGATTCAATGTCTGGTTTATTGTGTGCGGTATTCATTGTTCTGACTTGTAATATCGTCACAGGTATCATGTTGGGCTTTGCTGCTTTGGTTATTGGTCGTATTTGTGCAGGTGAATGGCGCAAATTGAATATTGGTACAGTCATTATTGCGGTACTTTTAGTGGCGTTTTACGCTTCAGGATTGGCAATCTAAAGTATATTCTTTCAAGAGGGTGGCTAATGTTGCCACCTTTTTAACTTATTGTATTAATTAATCGTAAAGTCTCAATTTTTTCCCCGAAAATGGATGGCTAGGGATAAAATAGAGAGAAGGCGGTTAATCAAGTGGATGTGCATGATTTCCACTGGTGGCTGGCTGGGTTTTAATAATCATGGTCTGGACGGTGCTATCTCTTACTATGCGGCGGCAGGCAATATTTTAGGTTCTAGTCGCTAGGTTAATTCAGTAAGGGCAACATGGAAATTTTCTTTACTATTCTTATTTTGATTTTAGCTGTCTCTGTTTCAGGGGTTGCCGCTAAAATTCTTCCTATTCGTATTCCTCTTCCTCTCATTCAAATTGCTATTGGTGCGCTATTAGCTTGGCCTCAATTCGGCCTACATGTCACCTTTGACCCAGAACTTTTTATGGTTCTGTTAATTCCACCTTTGCTGTTTGTCGATGGGTGGAAAACGCCAACACGCGAATTCTTTCAAAATGGTCGAGAAATTTTTATTTTAGTGTTGGTTCTTGTACTGGTTACAGTGATTGGGATTGGTTATTTAATTTACTGGCTGATGCCAGGTATTCCATTGATTGCAGCATTTGCTCTAGCGGCGGTGTTATCGCCAACCGACGCCGTTGCCTTATCATCCATTGTCGGAAAGGGGCGTATCCCTAAACGGATGATGAGTGTGCTAGAAGGGGAGGCATTGATGAATGATGCCTCTGGTCTGGTAGCATTAAAATTTGCAGTAGCAATTGCTATGGGGACGATGGTATTTAGTGCCTCTGGCGTCACCATTGAATTTTTCAAGGTCGCGATTGGTGGGCTACTCGCGGGTATTATCGTGACTTGGTTATACAGTAAATCATTGCGTCTAATGAGCCGTTGGAGTGGTGATGATCCTGCAACCCAAATTGTGTTTATGCTATTGCTACCATTTGCGTCATACATGATAGCGGAACATATTGGTTTTTCAGGTATTTTAGCCGCTGTTGCGGCCGGTATGACCATCACAAAATCCGGGGTTATCCGTAACGCTCCGTTAGCGATGAGACTACGTGCTGATAGCGTTTGGTCGATGCTTGAATTTGTCTTTAACGGGTTGGTTTTCATCATGTTAGGGCTTCAATTGCCCGGTATTTGGGAAACGTCTGTTATCCAAGCCGATCTCGACCCAAGCGTAGAAACCTGGATGCTATTCGCGGCAGTAGCCATCATCTATTTTGCTCTACTGCTATTGCGTTTCTGTTGGCTATGGCTGATGAAAAGGTTTAGCCGTTTATTCTTAAAGAAAAAGCCACTGCAATTTGCTAACTATACCGTACGTGAGCTTTGGCTAGCCTCTTTTGCAGGGGTACGCGGGGCGATTACCTTAGCGGGTGTGCTTTCTATTCCGTTATTTTTAACCGATGGCTCACCATTCCCAGCGCGTTACCAGCTAGTATTTATTGCCGCAGGGGTTATCTTATTTTCCATTTTTGCAGGTGTGGTTGCTTTACCGCTTCTGCTGCGTAATTTTACCGTGGGAGACAAAGAAGCCGATGCCAATGAAATTCGAATGGCAAAAGCCGCAATGGCAGAAGTGGCGATTGTCAGTTTAAATAAGATGCAGGAACGTTTATCTGCAGACGTTGATGAAAAACTCGATTCAGAAGATATCAGTGAAGTCGCTTCCCGTGTGACAGGTTATCTAAGACGACGCACGGCAGGGCAAGATGAAATTGATCATAATTTGCTGATTGAAGACCTTGAACGACGTTTCCGTTTGACGGCATTACGTGCGGAGCGTGGTGAGCTTTATCACTTACGTGCAACTAAGAAAATCAGTAATGAAACGCTACAAACGTTGTTGGTTGATCTGGATTTATTAGAAGCCGTCTTGATCGAAAAAGAGCATTAAAACCAAAAAGCGAGTATTCTAGCCAACATTGTTAAGTTTGGGGCGAAATACAGCATTATGTGGTTACTTGTTATCACGACGCTGCTTTGGGCAGCGTCGTTTAGTCTTATCGGCGAATACCTTGCAGGCCAAGTAGATAGTTGGTTTTCAGTACTTGTACGGGTGGCACTAGCTTCGCTCGTTTTTTTACCTTTCCTACGTTGGCGCCAGTTTAGCGCTAAAGTGATTGCACTCTATATGCTAGTGGGCGCTTGCCAACTTGGCATCATGTACTTATTTGTATTCCATGCTTATCAATACCTTACTGTTGCCGAATTTTTGCTTTTTACGGTATTAACACCACTATATGTCACGTTAATTTATGATTTACTAGAACGGCAAAAGCTGCGTAAAGGCTATTTGTTTAGCTCTCTATTGGCGGTCATTGGCGCGGCAATTATTCGCTATGACCACTTGAGCGAATCTTTTTGGTTAGGTTTGCTTTTTGTGCAGCTAGCAAATATCTTTTTTGCGATTGGGCAGGTGGGGTATAAACGTTTGATGGAGGTGCATCCGATCCCTCAACATCAGGCTTTCTCATGGTTTTACCTTGGTGCAACGTTAATTGCATTACTTGGGTGGTTGCTATTTGGTAATAAATCGATGATGCCGACAACAACTCTCCAGTGGGGTGTCTTACTCTGGTTGGGGATTGCAGCTTCAGGCATTGGCTACTTTATGTGGAACTATGGCGCAACCAAAGTTGATGCTGGAACCCTTGCTATTATGAATAACATGATGGTCCCAGCGGGGTTATTAGTTAATTTTGCTATCTGGCAACAACATCCGGATTGGCTGAGTTTTACCATAGGATCGAGCCTAATAGTTGCTTCTCTTTGGGTGCATAAGCGTTGGATCCTTTCGCGGCCTTCACATAAGACAAGTTCTCCACAGCGTGATCAGTCGTCGTCTCAGTAAACGCCTCAATAGCTGGCTGGTGCTGCTCTCCTTCACGGCAAGCTGCATACAGCCGGCTCCATAAACCGCTACCCAAGGTTTTGGTTTTAATCAACCCTTGCTTTTCAAATGAATCAACCGCCCAGTGAGGCAGTGCGGCAATACCCATTTTAGCTGCGACCATTTGAATTAAAATTAATGTGTTATCAACATTTTTTACGTTAGGTGACACGCCTGCAGGTTGCAAAAAATGGCGCCAAACATCGAAGCGATCCCGTTGTACTGGGTAGATAAGCAACGTTTCATCTGCCAAATCATGGGGCTCAATATGCGGTCTTTTGGCTAACGGATGGTCATTCGCCACAATCAATTTTACTTCATAATCAAACATTGGCGTATAGTGGATGCCTTGATCTGGCAAAATGTCAGAGGTCATCACGATATCCAATTCCCTTGAAAGTAATTCAGGCTGTGGGTCGAACGTCACCCCAGATTTAAAATCGACGCTAACTTGAGGCCAAGTTTGCCTGAATTGCTGTAATGCAGGGGTCAACCACTGAATGCAGCTATGGCATTCAATAGCGATGCGTAACGCACAAACCCCAGGCTCATTACATACTCGAATGGCATCTTTCACTAATGGCAGGACTTGTTGTGCTAATTGTAATAAGACTTCCCCTTGTGGCGTAAAGCGCAATGGTTGGCTTTTACGAACAAATAACCGGAAACCTAGCCGATGCTCTAAATCACTAAATTGGTGTGATAAAGCAGACTGTGTCTGGTGCAAGTGTGTTGCTGTTGCCGCTAATGAACCGTATTGGCTGAGCGCTTGCAATGTTTTTAGATGTTTTAATTCGATCATGAGAAACCTTCACGGTGACAATGAATAATTTGCGCTTGTGCTTTATACAGTACCTGTTGATTATGGATGTGTAAACATCTAGACGGCTAAATATTTTAAGGGGTCAATATGTCTGTTATAAATCATACACTTGGATTTCCACGTGTCGGTCTAAAAAGAGAGCTCAAACGTGCACAAGAAGATTATTGGGCAGGTAAAATTGATCAGACCACACTATTAGAAACCGGTTATCAGTTACGTGTGCGCCATTGGCAGCAACAAAAAAATGCGGGCGTTGAGCTATTACCCGTTGGTGATTTCGCTTGGTATGACCAAGTGCTGACAACCAGTTTGCTATTGGGCAATGTGCCGCCACGCCATCAAAATGAAGATGGTTCGATTGATTTAGATACCTTATTTCGTGTTGCTCGCGGTCGCGCACCAACGGGCAAACCTGCTCCAGCAGGCGAGATGACTAAGTGGTTTAATACTAACTACCACTACATCGTGCCTGAATTTCAAAAAGGGCAACAATTTTCCCTGTCTTGGACACAGCTGTTTGATGAAGTCGATGAGGCATTAGCATTAGGCCATAATGTGAAACCGGTTATCATTGGTCCTATTACTTACCTTTGGTTAGGTAAAGTGAAAGGTGAACCGTTTGATCGCTTATCATTATTGAATGAATTATTGCCTGTATATCAGGAGATCCTGTCGCGTTTGGCAGAAAAAGGCCTTGAGTGGGTGCAAATTGATGAGCCTGCATTAGTGTTAGATTTACCAGAGCAATGGCAGCAAGCTTATCAGCAGGCTTACCAAGCGCTGTCAGGCCAAATCAAATTACTGCTAACCACTTATTTCGATGGAATTAGTCACCATGTAGACTTGATTAAGCAACTCCCTGTGCAAGGTCTACATGTCGATGTGGTTGCAGGCGCTGATGATATTGAAAAATTACACCAAATACTGCCAGCAGACTGGGTATTATCACTAGGAATTATTAATGGTCGTAACGTATGGAAGGCTGACTTAGGGGAAAAATTCTTACAGGTGAAGCCGCTCTTAGGCCTGCGTGATATATGGGTAGGAACGTCATGTTCATTACTGCACAGCCCAATTGACTTAAATGATGAGGCACGTTTAGATGCTGAAGTGAAAAGCTGGTTTGCTTTCGCTATCCAAAAATGCGAAGAACTCGCTCTGTTAACAAAAGCATTAAATCAGCCAACAGACAGCCATATTGCTGAATTAGATACATACAGCGCACCTATTCGAGCGCGTAGAACATCAGCCCGTGTGAATAATGCTTCAGTGGCTCAGCGTTTGGCGGCAATCAGCGAAGGGGATACAGAACGTTATAGCCCCTATCCACAGCGAGCAGCACGCCAACGTCAACGCTTTAACTTACCATTATGGCCGACAACCACGATTGGCTCATTTCCTCAAACAAGTGAAATCAGAACATTACGTTTAGACTTCAAAAAAGGGAATGTGGATAAAACCTACTATCGCACCAATATTAGTGAGCATATTAAGCAAGCCATTAAAGAACAAGAAATTTTAGATATCGATGTTCTTGTACATGGTGAAGCCGAACGTAATGACATGGTGGAATACTTCGGTGAGCACTTTGATGGTTATGTATTTACCCAAAATGGTTGGGTGCAAAGTTATGGTTCACGTTGTGTAAAACCGCCGGTGATTATTGGTGATATTAGTCGCCCAGAAGCGATTACAGTAGAGTGGGCAAAATATGCTCAGTCTTTAACGGAAAAACCGGTCAAAGGGATGTTAACCGGCCCAGTCACTATTCTGTGTTGGTCATTCCCACGTGAAGATGTGAGCCGTGAAACGATTGCGAAACAAATTGCGCTAGCCTTGCGTGATGAAGTCGATGACTTACAAAAAGCGGGTATCGGTATTATTCAAATCGATGAGCCTGCACTGCGTGAAGGGTTACCATTGCGTCGAGACGAGTGGGCGGCTTACCTTAAATGGGCGGTTGATGCTTTCAAACTCAGTGCTGCGATTGCGGATGACGACACGCAAATTCACACCCATATGTGCTATTGCGAATTCAATGACATCATGGATTCCATTGCGGCATTGGATGCCGACGTGATCACGATTGAAACATCACGTTCAGATATGGATTTGTTAGATGCATTCGAAGATTTTGATTATCCAAATGAAATTGGTCCAGGAGTGTACGATATTCACTCACCAAATGTACCGAATGTGGAATGGATTGTTGCGCTATTAAGAAAGGCAGCGAAGCGTGTTCCGGTTGAGCGCTTATGGGTAAACCCAGATTGTGGCTTGAAAACTCGCGGCTGGCCAGAAACTCGCCAAGCATTAGCCAACATGGTTGAGGCAGCGAAACAGCTTAGAAATGAGCAGTAAAATGGCGACTAGTTAGTGTGTCAAAAAGGCAGGGAAACCAGCCTGAGGTTGTTGACAAAGCGGGAGAAAAGCGTGGTTTTTCCCGCTTTGTGTTATCAGCCGAAAATCAATAAATTGATTTTCCTCGTTTATTTTCAAAACCTATTCGACTTGCCGCCAAACATAATATGTTTGTCAGCAGTCTGAGGCAGGGAAACCTGCCTTTTTAGAAAATATTAACCAAATAATTTGGATTTTAGTAAGTTCATACCGATAGAAGCTAAATCGAGGTTTTCTGGAACTTCACCATTTGGTGTGGCGCTGTCAACTAACTGAGGAAGATATTTAGCAATCATTTCTGAGGTTGCTTGAGGTTCTAAGCCTACCTGTTGAGCCAATTCTTGGATATTAGCATTTCCAAAAACTTGCATTAATTGGCTGGCATCGATAGGTAAATTATTCCCTTCACTGATCCACGAGGCAATAACACCACCTAAGCCTTGTTCATTAAATTTTTCGATAACACCTTGAAGGCCACCTTGATTCTCAACCCAGTTTATTACTGATTGAAACTGTTGCATTTTATCGCCTGCAACCATACCCATCATTTGCTCAAACAACCCCATGTTATCTCCTAGGCAATCCGCCAATTTATGCTCTCATTCATAGTATGGAGCATTATTCAAAAAATTGTAGTCGGCTATTTTCAGCAATTTAAGTTTTAGGTCAATAGAAATGATGCATTGAATATAGCCCAGTAGAAAAACCACGGTTTATCATTTGTGAATTAAACGTGAATAAACATAATATGCATCACATTTTTTATCACATCATCCTGTGAACGTGTGTTTAAGGTGAGCTTTCTTTTATTTTGTTTTAATTCAGTTGTTTAGGTTTAATTTGTTGGTTTTTTATATTATCTCAAATGTGATATTAGTCATGTGTTTGTGAATTTTATTGTGTAAAAATTCACAACAGTCACGAAGATTAACAACATCAGGGGTCATTATGGGAAATTTCGTTAATAAAATTGGCGTGATTGGCCTAGGTTCTATGGGGATGGGGATCGCACAATCTCTTATAAAAAATAACATTCCTACCTATGGATTTGATTTAAACCAAGATGCATGCAAAAGCCTATTTAATGCAGGAGCAATTGCAGTGGGGCAAAATGCAGCGGAATTTGCCCATGAAATTGACGCTTTGTTGCTGGTGGTGGTTAATGGTCGTCAAGTTGAAGCCATTTTGTTTTCGGGTGAACAGCCTCTGGCTGAACAACTACGTCCCGGTACAATTATAGTGTTGCATAGCACACTCTCCGCGGAGCAAACCAAAAACATCGCTCAGCGCCTTGCCTTATATCAATTACCCCTTGTGGATGCGCCTATTTCAGGGGGGGCAATTAAAGCTGCTGAAGGAAAATTGACCGTAATGGCCTCAGGAGAGCCAGCTTTATTTGAGCAACTTTCACCTGTATTTGACGCTATTTCTGAGCGCCTATACCGCGTAGGGAATGAAGTTGGCTTAGGTTCAACCGTCAAAACGATTCACCAGTTATTAGCTGGGGTACATATTGCTGTTGCGGCAGAAAGTATGGCTTTAGCCGCCAAAGCGGGTATTGAGCTTGACGTGATGTACGACATTGTCACGCATGCAGCTGGAAATTCATGGATGTTTGAAAACCGAATGCAACATGTCTTAGACGGTGATTATACGCCAAAATCTTCAGTAGATATTTTTGTCAAAGATTTAGGGCTAGTGATGGAAACAGGAAAAGCATTAAATTTCCCATTACCACTTGCTTCAACAGCTCATCAAATGTTTATTTCAGCGAGCAATGAAGGCTTAGGTCAACAGGATGACAGCGCGGTGATCAAAACATTTAAAGGTATTACTTTACCGGAGAAAAAAGCATGACAGTGAAGTTAGGCGTAATAGCAGATGATTTTACCGGTGCGACAGATATTGCAGGCTTTATGGTGCAAAACGGTTGGAAGGTTGTTCAGTTATTGAATGAACCCGATGAGAGCACACCAGTACCACAAGATGTTGATGCAATAGTGATCAGTTTAAAAAGCCGCTCTTGTCCTGTCGATGAAGCCGTCAGTGCATCGACCAATGCATGTAATTGGCTGAAACAAAAAGCGCATTGCCAGCAAATTTTCTTTAAATATTGCTCGACGTTTGATTCAACCGAAAAAGGCAATATTGGCCCCGTTACAGATGCATTAATGGCACAACTGGGCACAAACTTAGCATTAGTTTGCCCCGCGCTACCCGTTAACGGTAGAACGGTGATTCATGGACATTTATTTGTGAATGGCCAGCTACTTAATGAAAGTGGTATGCAGCATCATCCTGTAACGCCAATGACCGACGCAAATTTATTGCGTGTGATGGAAAAACAATCAAAAGGTCAAGCCGGTCTAATCAAACTTGAAGATATTCAAAAAGGCAGTGACGTTGTTAGCCAAAAACTGACCGAGTTAGCCCAACAAGGTGTGAGTTACGCGGTTGTTGATAGCTTAACAATGGATGATTTGCTCCCTATCGCACAAGCGGTTAAAGCGATGCCATTGTTGACAGGGGGGTCCGGTCTCGGTGCTGCACTGGCCAATGTGGATAGCCAATGTCCATGGGGCGGTACAACGCAACGAGGTGAAAAGCCAACAGGTAAAAACAGAAAAACAGTTATTTTATCGGGAAGTTGCTCGGTAATGACTAACAAACAAGTTCAGGCTTATCAGCAAGTTGCTCCTGCAAAAATGTTGGATGTGGGTGAGTGTTTAAATAACCCTGAGTATGCCAAAACATTGGCAGATTGGGTGCAAGCACAGCAACTAACGGGTTTGGCGCCAATGCTTTATGCCACTCAATCACCTGAATTACTGAAAAAAACACAAGAGAAATACGGTGCTGCGGAGTCGAGTTTCGCGGTTGAGAAGGTATTTGGTGAGGTCGTCGCGCTGTTGCAAGCGAAAGGGTATGACACCTTTATTATTGCTGGTGGTGAAACCTCCGGAAAAGTGGTTCAAAGCCTTGGGACAGAACAATTAAGTATTGGCTCACCAATCGCCCCAGGTGTGCCATGGGTACAGGACTTAGCAAGCGGTAACTGGTTAGCGTTGAAATCAGGTAATTTCGGCCAAGAAAATTTCTTCCAGTTTGCACAGGAGATGTTTAATGAGTGATGAAAAGGCGCTGCGCCAAGAGTTAGTCGATTGGGCTAAATCAATGTTTAACCGTGGTTACAGCAGCGGTGGTGCAGGAAATATTAGTGCTCGGTTACCTGATGGTTCGATTATTGTGACACCGACAAATTCCAGTTTTGGTGATTTAGACCCTAGCAAACTGAGTAAACTCGATGCACAAGGAAATTGGATTGGGGGAGATAAACCGACAAAAGAAGTTTCTATGCATATGGCGATGTATTTGCAACGCCCTGATTGCCAAGCGGTTGTTCATCTTCACTCACCTTGGTTAACGGCGTTGTCTTGCTTGCCGGGGTTAGATACAAAAAATTGTTTACCTCCAATCACACCTTATTATGTGATGCGAGTGGGGAAACTGCCATTGATTGAATACTTGCCACCGGGGGATGACCGAATTGGTGAGGAAATTGCAAAATTAGCACCGACACATAATGCGGTATTGCTATCGAATCATGGTCCGGTCGTGGGTGGTAAAACGTTAAGACAAGCGTTCTTCAATGCAGAAGAGTTAGAAGATACTGCTCGTTTATATATCACATTACGCCCACATGGCTTTACAACATTAACGCAAGAGCAAGTTGAACAGCTCGAAAGTCGTTATCCACAAAAGTAGCGAGGCGAAAATGGCTAAATTTGCTGCAAATTTAAGCATGATGTTTACCGAAGTGCCTTTTATACAGCGCTTTGAACGTGCTGCAAATGCGGGGTTTAACGGTGTTGAATATCTCTTCCCTTATGAAGAAGATGCCAATGTTATTGCGGGTGAACTGAGTAAATACCATTTAACACAGGCCCTGTTTAATATGCCTGCGGGAAATTGGGCTCTGGGGGAGCGCGGTATGGCGTCGATCCCAGGTCGTGAGAGCGAATTTGCCGAGGGCGTACAAACTGCATTGAAATACGCAAAAGCATTAGGCTGTAAACAAGTTCATGCGATGGCGGGGAAAGTGAATGAAAATTATACACTTGAACAGCAAACCGCGTGCTATATCAAAAATATTCAATATGCGGCAGATGTGATGGCTGAGCACGGTATTCGTGTGCTTATCGAACCCATCAATACCCGCGATATGCCTGGGTATTTTTTGACGACGCAAAAACAAGCGGAAGCATTACTGCCTGAAATTAATCGTGAAAATGTATTTATCCAGTTGGATTTATATCACTGCCAAATTATGGAAGGTGATTTATTGAAAACAATTGAACGTTTATGGGGTAAATTTAGTCACATTCAGATAGCGTCAGTCCCATATCGTCATGAACCGGATAGCGGTGAAGTCAATTACCCATGGATTTTTAAGCAGTTGGATGAAATGGGGTATGAAGGTTGGTTAGGATGTGAATACCATCCTGCAGGCCGCACCGAAGATGGATTAGGCTGGCTTAAACAAGCAAATTCATAATTAGGAGAACCTATGCTCCCTTCTGAGCGTCGTGATTTTATTTACCGTTACGTGCATGAACATCAAACCGTATCGATCAGTGATTTGGTTGAGCTAATGAATGTCTCTCATATGACAGTACGACGTGATATTCGGATGTTAGAAGAAGAAGGGAAGGTGCTCAGTATCAGTGGTGGCGTTAAGTTAAATGATGTGTTGCGCCAAGAGCTACCTTGGAGTGAAAAGGCGCGGTTGCATCATCGCCATAAGCGTGAAATTGGTCAGTTTGCCAGCTCATTAGTTGAAGATGGGCAAGTAGTGTATCTCGATGCAGGAACCACCACCTTTGAGATAGCGCGCGTACTCGGTGAGCGTTTTAACTTAACGATTGTCACTAATGATTTTTCGATTATGCAGTACTTAATGAATAAATCGCAGCTAAACCTATACCACACCGGGGGATTGGTGGATAAACGTAACCATTCTAGTGTAGGAAATACGGCTGCGATGATGCTGAAAACGCTCAATGTTGATATTGCTTTTATCAGCACCAGTTCATGGGATTTACAGCACGGGGTTTCTACCCCACATGAAGAAAAAGTTCAGATAAAACAAACGCTATTGGATGTTGCCCGTCGCTGTGTATTGGTTTCAGACAGTAGCAAATTCGGCAAATATGGCATGTTTCGTGTTTGCCCATTGAATCAATTGCACGACATCATCTGTGATGACCAGTTGCCAGCTGATGTGGTGCAGCGGATAACAGAACAAAACATAAAACTTCATTTAATCAAGACATAAAACATAAATAATCTTACCTAAAACTGCATAGCCAGCAAAAAGGCTATAGCAAGGAGAATTACAATGAAAGTTATTATTACTGGTGGCGCAGGCTTTCTGGGCCAGCAGCTAGCCGCTGCTTTGCTTAAAAATAGCCAGGGTTTAAAATTTGACCACCTTGTTTTAGCCGATATTCAATGCCCTACATCACCAGTTGAAGATGCCAGAGTCAGTTGCGTTGCGCTAGATTTAACGCAAGCAGGCGCGGCCGATAAACTGATCGATGCACAAACTGACGTGGTTTTCCACCTTGCCGCTATCGTAAGTAGCCACGCTGAAAGTGACTTTGACTTGGGCATGAAGGTTAACTTCGAAGCTACTCGCCAATTATTGGAAGTTGCTCGTGCCAAGAACCCAGCAATCAAATTTATGTTTACCAGTTCTCTTGCCGTGTTTGGTGGTGAGCTACCGGATGTCATCACAGACTTGTGTGTCGTTAACCCACAATCGTCCTATGGTGCTCAAAAAGCAATGTGTGAACTGATGGTCAATGACTATTCACGCAAAGGCTTTGTTGATGGTCGGGTGATGCGTTTGCCAACCATCAGTATTCGTCCTGGTGTACCCAATAAAGCGGCATCTTCATTCGCAAGCGGCATTATTCGTGAACCATTAAATGGGGTTGAAAGTGTTTGCCCTGTCTCCCCTGACCTTGCGCTATGGTTATCCAGCCCTGAAACCGTGATTAACAACTTTATTCATGCGGTCAGTATCCCAGCTGAGAAATTTGGTAAATCTCGCACTGTGAACCTGCCAGGTATTACGGTTACTGTTCAAGGCATGATTGATGCTCTGCGTGATGTTGCAGGCCAAGAAGCGGTGGATCTTATTCGTTTTGAACCTGATGAAGGCATTAACCGCATTGTGGCGAGCTGGCCGGGTAAATTTGATATCAGCCGTGCATTGGATCTCGGTTTCCGTGCAGATGGCTCGTTTGATGATGCGATCCGTTCGTTTATCACTCACCACGGCTCGTCTAAGTAGGAGATAGCCTATGTCCTATATTCCTGTTATTGGCCTCGCAGTGGCCATATTTGTCCTGATCTTTTTAGTATTACGCACGCGTGTTCATGCGTTATTAGCCATGCTAATTGCTGCGGCAATCGCGGGTGTATCTGGTGGTTTGACCGCCGCAGAGACAGTGACAGTCATTACAAAAGGCTTTGGGTCAACACTTGGTAGCATCGGTATTGTTATCGGACTCGGGGTAATGATGGGAAGGGTGCTGGAAGTTTCAGGTGCTGCTGAACAAATCGCTTATAGCTTTATCAAATGGTTAGGTAAAAAACGTGAAGAATGGGCGTTAGCGATTACGGGTTATATTGTTAGTATTCCTATCTTTGTTGACTCTGCTTTTGTGATTTTATACCCATTGGCAAAAGCATTAGCCAAAAATGGTAAACGTAGCATACTAACTTTAGGCGTTGCACTCGCTGGTGGGTTAGTGGTGACACACCACACCGTTCCACCAACACCAGGGCCTTTAGGCGTGGCAGGGATTTTTGGTGTCGATGTTGGCGCCATGATCCTAGCGGGTATGAGCCTGGCTATCCCTTGTGTTATCGGTATTGTGTTTTACGCAAAATGGTTAGGGACTAAGTACCCTGAATTTATGCCAGATGAAACGGGCAGCGAAGACCTGAAAGAAGTTCACGCTCGTTATATGGAAGAAAAAGCGAATAAGCCATTACCAAGCCTGTTCTTATCGCTTTTACCGATTATTACACCTATTTTGTTGATTTTTATCAATGCTATCAATGGATTAATTCTCAAAACAGAATCTTTCCAAGGTATGGAAAGTAATTGGTATTTCCAAACATTTGAATTCTTAGGCGCACCAATTATTGCATTATCAATTAGTGTGTTGATCTCTGTTTACACATTAATGCCAAAAGCAACAAAAGAAGAAGTCATCGACCGTATGGAAGAAGGCTTACAAGCAGCGGGTATTATCCTGCTAGTTACGGGTGCGGGTGGTGCATTAGGTGCGGTACTGCGTGATAGTGGCACAGGAAATATTCTTGCTGAACATGTTGCAAATCTGCCGATTACACCAGTATTGATTCCGTTTATCATCGCGACATTGGTTCGTTTGATTCAAGGTTCGGGTACGGTAGCAATGATTACCGCAGCATCTATTTCTGCACCAATCATTAGCCAAATACCGGATATTAACTTATTGGTCGCTGCGCAAGCGGCAACCATGGGGTCTCTGTTCTTCGGTTACTTCAACGACAGCCTGTACTGGGTGGTGAACAGAATGATGGGAATTAAGGACGTTAAACAACAAATGATTGTTTGGTCTATTCCGACCACCATTGCGTGGGCGATAGGCTTAGTTGGTGTCCTCGTTCTTGATGTAATTCTCTAACATAGCGTTATCAGTTTTAGTTCTGCCAAATAATCAAAGCGCCCAGCAATTAAGGGCGCTTTTGTCGTTATGCCAAACTTTCATCTATACTGATGGCAATGGAATTCAAAGAGAAATAAAATCCATGAATTTATGTGATATATATCACCAAATTATGAAATCAATCTTTTATTGTTTTCATTAAAAGTGATGTTCATCACTAAAAAAATATCGTTTTCTCGCTATATTACAAATAACGATTAATCAGTATTAACTGATTTAATGATGCCATTGTGTAAAGGAGTTTGAAATGTCTGACGTTTTCCACTTAGGTTTAAAGAAAAGTGACTTACAGGGTGCGACCGTAGCGATTGTTCCTGGGGATCCTAACCGTGTTGAAAAAATTGCACGTCTGATGGATAACCCTGTGCACCTTGCGTCATTACGTGAATACACCTCTTGGCGTGGTGAGCTTGACGGAAAAGCTGTCATTGTTTGTTCAACCGGTATCGGTGGTCCATCAACGTCAATTGCAGTTGAAGAACTTGCACAGCTTGGTATCCGTACTTTCTTACGTATTGGTACAACAGGTGCAATCCAAGAAGATATCAATGTCGGTGATGTTCTGGTGACAACTGGGGCAGTGCGCCTAGACGGTGCTAGTCAACACTTCGCACCATTAGAATACCCAGCTGTTGCTGATTTTGACTGTACTAATGCGCTTTATGCCGCAGCGAAAGATGCCGGTGCGACCGTTCATGTTGGTGTTACTGCATCATCTGATACCTTCTACCCAGGTCAAGAGCGTTATGATACCTATACTGGCCGTGTGATGCGTCATTTCAGAGGTTCGATGAAAGAGTGGCAAGACATGGGCGTAATGAACTACGAAATGGAATCAGCCACATTGCTGACTATGTGTTCTAGCAGTAAAGGATTACGTGCTGGTATGGTTGCGGGTGTTATCGTGAATCGTACCCAACAAGAAATTCCAAATGAAGCGTTACTGAAGAAAACTGAAGGTAACGTATTAAGTATTGTGGTTGAAGCTGCACGCCGCTTACTGTAGTCCGTGATTTACTGGCCCGTTTACTTGACTTTCACTCGGTTGTGGACAAAAAGTAAGCGGGCTTAGTCCCTTTATCCACTTTTCATTTCTCTTTATTTCCTCGATAGATTTGGCAATTACTAATCAATTTACAGGAAATATTCTGATCCTCTTATTTGCTAGATCTGTTATTGTCATAAAAACAATTATCAATATTATGTGCCCTTAAATTATTCAGGTTACGTTTGTTTTATTGCTAACTTGAATGAAAGCTATAGGGCGAAAAGGAATTATTATGTCAACAACACCTTATCTTCATCCTTCTGTTCTGCCTTTGAAGGGCGGTATTAACTTCCGTGACCTCGGTGGTAAAAAACTTGCTAACGGTGGCAAAATCAAGCCCGGTGTCCTGTTTCGTTCCGGTGCGTTAGACCGATTAACACAGGAAGACGAAGCGGTTTTGCGTTCACAAAATCTTTTCCAAATCATTGACTATCGTGATGAGGCTGAAATCTTAGATAAGCCTGATGTCATTTGGCAAGGCGCGCATTATGTACATGCGCCAGCAAATCCGCTAGCCAAAGAAGTCACCGCAAATTTAGATAAATTAACGCCAGAGATATTGGAACAATTTGATCCGCAAGCCTTTATGTTCCGTTTATATGAATTGTTACCACTGAACAATCCTGCTTATCATCAATTAGTCAATTTACTCAAACAACCAGAAAAAGGTGGCATAGTACAACACTGTGCGGTAGGAAAAGACCGTACAGGAGTCGGGTCTGCGCTCGTGTTATTTGCTTTAGGTGCAGATTTAGACACCGTAATGGAAGATTACTTACTGACTAATGAAACACTCGCACCTTACCGCAAACACTTACTTGAAGAGCATGCAAAAACGATGGACGAAAGCATCGTGAAAAAATTCGAGTACGTCTATTCGGTACGTGAAGACTTCTTGAGAACAGCACTAAACAGTATTGAAAGCCAGTATGGCAATGTTGACCAATGGCTAGAAAAAGATTTTGGTTTAGGAAGGCAGCAACGAGAAGCACTGCAAAGCCAGTTTCTGGACTAAGTTGCTCTAACTGGAACATGAGTTGTCGGATAATCCGTTTTTCTTTATCCACAACTCGGTTTTTTCAAAGGTGTTTTGGCTTTGTTTAACGTTGATTTACCACTTTTTCGCTACAGTATTCTGATTATCCCCTAATGAAAGGAACTGACCGTGACACTCAATGAAATTGTCACCATAGTGACGGACTTTACACGCGAACACGAAGTATGGGCGCTTCCTATTATTTTCTTTCTGGCTTTTGGGGAATCTCTGGCATTTTTGTCGCTTCTGTTACCTGCAACGGTTATTTTACTCGCGCTCGGTGCTTTGATTGGTGAAAGTAATATTACTTTCTGGCCAATATGGCTAGCAGCAGCACTTGGTGCTTTCTTTGGGGACTGGCTTTCTTATTGGTTTGGCTATCATTACAAAGAAAATGTACGCCATATGTGGCCGATTTCTCGTAACCCGCAAATGATTGATAAAGGGCAACGTTTCTTTGACCGATGGGGTATTTGGGGCATTTTCTTTGGGCGCTTCTTCGGGCCTTTGCGAGCCATTGTTCCCTTGGTTGCAGGGATTTGCGCCATGCCACAACGGCATTTCCAGCTCGCTAATATCGCTTCTGCGATGATTTGGGCATTTGGTATTCTAGCGCCTGGAGCATTAGGCTTGAAATGGTTTGCGAGCTGGATAGGCTAAGCTTGCGAAGCGCTTCGCAAAATTTTCTTCGATGGCGAAATTACCTCTGGACACTTATACAGTATCCCATTACCTTACACTAGACTTTGTAAAGTAAGGATTTAACCGTGGATACCTCTCTTTTATATGCTGTTATTGGTGCGTTGAGTGGCGTTTTAATTGGTGGCTTGGCAACGTGGTTCTCTATTGCCCAAAAAATTGCGCAAAAAGATCAAGAACTGCAACAACTCAACCGCCAACTTGCGGCAAGTGACGAAAAAAATATTCACCTTGCGCAATGGAAAGAAGAATACGACAGGCTAGATCAAGAACTGCGTACTCAAAGAGATATTAACCGAGAGCAAGAAGCAGAGCTTCGCGAGGTAATCACCCGTTTTGAACAGAACCAGCTAGCCAACGAAGAAAAACAGCGCATTTTACAAAACAGTGAACAACGGCTGACAGCACAATTTGAAAACTTAGCTAACCGTATTTTTGAACAAAATGAGCGTCGTGCATCTGAGCAACAACAGAAAAGCCTATTGGCGATGTTGTCACCTTTTCGCGAGCAATTAGAAGGCTTTCGTCAGCAAGTTCAACAAAGTTTTGGCGAGGAAGCCAAAGAGCGCCACACTTTAGCCTATGAAATTCGGCAATTACAGCAGCTCAATAATCAAATGACCAAAGAGGCAGTTAACCTGACACGAGCGCTGAAAGGGGATAACAAAATTCAAGGGAACTGGGGGGAAACCATTCTTACTCGGATCCTCGAAGTTTCAGGTTTACGTGAAGGAAGTGAATTTGAAACCCAAGTTAGTATCAATACAAGTTATAATAGCCGTTATCAACCGGATGTGATTATTCATCTTCCAGAAGGGAAAGATGTGGTTGTTGATGCAAAAATGTCGCTGGTTTCCTATGAACATTACTTCAATAGCGAAGATCCACATGAACAGCAACAAGCGTTAAAAAATCATGTGGCATCTATCCGTAATCACATGCGTATGTTGAGTCGTAAAGATTACCACCAGTTACCGGGAATTCGTTCACTGGATTACGTTTTAATGTTTATCCCTATTGAACCTGCGTATTTACTGGCTTTGAAAGAAGCTCCCGAGTTACTTGATGAAGGCATTAAACAGAATATTATGTTAGTTTGTCCTTCAACATTGTTAGTCGCAGTGAGAACGATTAATAATATTTGGCGGTATGAACGCCAAGGGCAAAATGCTCAGGAGATAGCAAATAGAGCAGCAAAAATGTATGACAAGCTGCGTTTGTTTGTGGATGATATGCAGGTTTTAGGCGCCAGTCTTGATAAAGCCAATAATACTTACCTATCGGCAATGAAGCGTCTTGCTCAAGGGCGTGGAAATTTAATTAGCCAGGCGGAAAGTTTTAAAGAGCTAGGAGTCGAAATTAAGCAACCTATCCCGCCTCAATTGGTTGAGCGGTCTGATACGCCTAATTGTGCGGAATCTTAGACTTCTGATAGGGTTTTGGCTCAAAGACTGTTACACTTCCTACAAAAGTTTGAATGATAAGCAGGCATAAGAGAAATGACTGAACCAACTAAAGAAACCATTGATTTCGGTTTCCGTACTGTCGGCAAAGAAGATAAAGCTGGCCTAGTAGCGAATGTTTTTCACTCAGTAGCATCAAAATATGACTTAATGAATGATTTGATGTCGTTTGGTATTCATCGTATTTGGAAGCGTTTTACCATTGAGGCAAGTGGTGTCCGTCGTAATCAGCGGGTACTTGACCTTGCGGGTGGAACGGGTGACTTAACCGCTAAATTTTCACGTTTAGTGGGCGAAAAAGGCGAAGTCATACTCGCAGACATTAATGATTCAATGCTAAAAATGGGGCGTGAGAAACTACGTGATCTTGGTATTGTTGGTAATGTTAATTACGTGCAAGCCAATGCGGAAGAGCTGCCATTCCCTGATAACTATTTTGATTGTATTACAATCTCTTTTGGCCTGCGTAATGTCACCGATAAAGACAAAGCGCTACGCTCTATGTTCCGAGTGTTGAAGCCAGGTGGGCGTTTATTGGTATTAGAGTTCTCAAAACCAGTTATTGAGCCACTGAATAAAGCTTATGATGCCTATTCATTCCATATACTCCCTCGTATTGGCCAAGCGATCGTTAATGATCCCGATAGCTATCGCTATTTAGCTGAATCAATCCGCATGCATCCAAACCAAGAAACACTAAAAGGTATGATGGAAAATGCAGGGTTTGAACAGGTTTCCTACACCAATATGACAGGTGGAATTGTCGCATTGCATAAAGGGTTTAAATTCTAAGATGGAAGCACCATCAACACATACCGAAAACCAAAATACAGTTTTGTATTCTTTGATCACAGCATTGATGGAAACCTCTCTTAACCACATGTTGTTCAAAGAAAAAGTTCTACAGCCGGCTAGGATGCGTTTGGCTGGCAAAGTTATGGCAATTGAACTTAAAGAACTGAATAAAACGTTGACACTCGTTTTTGCTGAAAATCATGTTGATGTGTTAAGCCAGTGGGTTGAGCCTGCGGACTGTACCATTAAAACATCCATCTTTACGCTCGTTAAATTGAAAGACAAACAGCAATTAGCTCAACTTATCAATCGTGGTGATATCGTGATTGAAGGTGATATGCAAATTGTACAGCACTGGTCTTCTTTGCTTGACTTAGCTATTTGGAACCCTGCTCATTATCTGTCACCTTACATTGGTGATGTTGCAGCAGAGGGCCTTAGTAAGTTCCTGAATAAAGGTGTTTGCTTTGCATCTCATTTAGTAAAACGGCAAAAAACGTATATCAAAGACGCCATTGTTGAAGAATGGAAAATGGCACCTAGCCAGCTTGAACTCGCTCATTTTAGTGATGAGGTCGAGCAAGTGGAATATTCAATGAGTGCGCTTGAGCAACGGTTAAGCCAGTTGGAGGAGAAGCATGACACCCGGTGAAATAAAACGACTTTACTTCATTATTCGGGTTTTTCTCTCTTACGGATTAGACGAGTTAATCCCCAAAATTAAACTAACGTTACCATTAAGAATTGGTCGCTTAGGTTTCTTTTGGATTAGAAATAAGCATAAAGACAAAGCATTGGGTGAAAGGCTTCGTCTCGCCCTACAAGAACTCGGGCCGGTTTGGATCAAATTTGGCCAAATGCTATCGACTCGTCGAGATCTTTTCCCTCCAGCAATCGCAGATCAACTTTCGCTATTGCAAGACAAAGTCGCGAGTTTTGATGGCAAACTAGCACGAAGCTATATTGAAGAATCTCTCGAAGGTCCTTTAGAACAGTGGTTTGATGATTTTGATGAACAAGCTTTAGCTTCAGCATCTATTGCTCAGGTTCATACCGCAACATTAAAAGAAAATGGCAAAGATGTTGTCATCAAGGTTATTCGCCCAGATATTCTGCCAATTATTAAAGCTGACATTAAATTAATGTACCGCATTGCCAATTGGGTTCCGTTGTTGCCAGATGGGCGGCGATTAAGACCAAAAGAAGTCGTGCGTGAATACGAAAAAACGTTGATTGATGAGCTGAATTTGCTTCGTGAATCAGCAAATGCCATTCAGCTCCGGCGTAATTTTGAAAACAGCGCAATGCTGTATGTGCCAGAGGTCTATCCAGACTATTGTCGTGAAAACGTGATGGTCATGGAACGTATATATGGGATCCCAGTTTCTGATATTGCTGCGCTTAAAGCGCAAGGAACCAATATGAAACTGCTGGCAGAACGTGGCGTTAAAGTCTTCTTTACACAAGTTTTTCGCGACAGTTTTTTCCATGCAGATATGCATCCAGGAAATATCTTTGTTAGTTACGATCATCCAGAAGATCCTCAATACATAGGGATAGACTGTGGAATAGTCGGTTCATTGAACAAAGAAGACAAACGTTATCTGGCAGAAAACTTTATTGCTTTTTTTAATCGTGATTACCGCAAAGTAGCAGAACTACACGTTGACTCAGGCTGGGTTCCTTCAGACACGAATGTGGAAGACTTTGAGTTTGCTATCCGTACGGTATGTGAACCTATTTTTGAAAAACCATTGGCTGAAATTTCGTTTGGGCAAGTGCTATTGAATTTATTTAATACAGCACGTCGGTTCAATATGGAAGTTCAGCCACAGTTGGTATTATTACAAAAAACATTATTGTATGTTGAAGGGTTGGGGCGGCAGCTTTACCCGCAGCTTGATCTCTGGAAAACAGCAAAACCATTCCTTGAGGATTGGGTTCATAGCCAAGTAGGGATACCAGCAATTACTCAAGCATTGAAAGAAAAGGCACCGTATTGGGCAGAAAAAATGCCTGAAATTCCTGATTTAATTTATGGTGCATTACGGCAACATAAGTACTTACAATCAAACATAGACCAATTAACGCAACAACTGAAAAGTCAGCGTAATAAACAGCGTAAATCTCAGTACCTTTTAGGTATAGGTGCCACATTTATTCTCTGTGGGAGTATGTTCCTTATTTCGAATCTCACCCCGTTTGGTATTGTGTTTATGGTGGCAGGAGCATTGTCTTGGTTGTTTGGTTGGTGTAAAACAGGCGGAAATTAAGTAAACTTTGTTTTGCGACAAGTTTATAAGGCTGTGAACATTTCCGTATTTTGTGTTGGTTGTATATAATAGATCTAACAACAATTGATCCCAAAACTATAGAGGTATTAACAATGGAATCAACTATTGCAATGGCTGCTTTCGGTAGTCCTTGGCAACTCATTATCATTGCTTTGCTTATTATTTTAATTTTCGGCACCAAAAAATTGCGTTCTTTAGGCTCGGATTTGGGGGAGTCACTCAAAGGCTTTAAAAAAGCAATGAGCGATGACGAAAAAGCAAAAGCAGAGCAAGAAAAGCAAGATGCTGACTTCGCACCTAAAAATATTACGGAACAACAGGCTGCTGAAAAGAAAGAAAGCCCAGTTGAGAGCAAAAACAAAGAGCAGGGTTAAACCGTGTTTGACATAGGTTTTAGTGAACTGTTGCTTGTTGCAGTTATTGGTCTCGTTGTATTAGGCCCTGAGCGGTTACCAGTGGCAGTGAGAACTGTCGCTGGGTGGATCCGTGCGATGCGCTCTATGGCTGCAAATGTACAAAACGAGTTATCGCAAGAATTAAAGCTGCAGGAACTACAAGAAACGCTGAAAAAGGTGGAAGAAAAAGCGAATTTAGAAGCGCTTTCTCCGGAACTTAAGCAGTCTATGGAAGAACTGCGTACAGCGGCACAATCGCTTAAAAGCGATTACCAAGCGACAACTAATGATATTGAAACAGAGTTAAACAAAGCAAAAGAGATCACTGACAGTTACGATAGTGCTGTAAAGGAAGCGAAAGATAATACTCAGCAACCTGAAGAGTCTGATCCAAACCCTGAACATGCAGCCAAAATGGCGGCAGTTGTTGAGGAGGATGAGAAACCGGAAGATTCAGCAGCCGTGAAAAAAGTAGAGTCACTCGATGCTAATGTAAAAAACTCTAATCAAACTGAAAGTGAAAAATAACACATGGCTGTAAATGATACACAACCACTTATTAGCCACCTCATTGAACTTCGTAAACGGCTACTCAACTGTTTAATTACAGTTTTAATTGTTTTTGCTGCGCTTGCTTATTTTTCGAATGATATCTATCGGCTGGTTGCAGCTCCTTTGATTGATAAGCTGCCAGTAGGTTCGCAAATGAGTGCGACGGATGTGGCGTCTACATTCTTTACCCCAATTAAATTGACAATGATGGTTTCGGTTTTTGTATCGATCCCAGTTATTCTCTATCAAATATGGGCTTTCATTGCACCTGCCTTATACAAGCATGAACGTAAACTCATGTTGCCTTTGCTTGTTTCAAGTAGTTTCTTGTTCTATTTGGGAATGGCATTTGCCTATTTTGTTGTTTTTCCGCTCGCATTTGGTTTTTTTGTTAAAACAACGCCAGATAGCGTTAATTTTATCCCGGATATCAGTAAATACCTTAGTTTCGTCATGACATTATTCATGGCTTTCGGTGCTGCATTTGAAGTCCCTATTGCAATTATTTTACTGTGTTGGACAGGCGTCACTACACCTGAAGCCCTAAAACGTAAACGTCCTTATATTTTAGTCGGGGCATTTATCGTTGGGATGTTTTTAACGCCGCCAGATGTACTCTCTCAAACTTTACTTGCTGTTCCTATGTATTTGCTCTTTGAGCTCGGTGTTTTACTATCCAATTTCTATGTTGGAAAAGGTAGAAATCGACAAGAAGGTGCAGAGGAAGAAGAAAAAGAAGAGTCCTGATTTGTATTAACCTATTGTTATTCAATACAGAATGATGAAAAGCCCTCTAGGAAGGGCTTTTTTATTGCTTCAATACTCAATCTGTATTTTTTTTAAACTGTGTATTATCAACTACTTTGGGTACGCTTTTATTTAAAATATTCAGTAAAAGAATAGAACGGTACTCACCATTAGGTTCACCAAAAATAGCTTGTACACCCGCAAAAATACCTTCGGTAATAGTCACCTGGTCACCATGCTTTGGTATATCTGGTGCGACGGAATAACTAATAGGAGTTTGTTGTAGTAGTTCAATAATTTCTTCAGGGACTTCCGTCGGCAATTGGCCAAAACGAATAAAATGGCTGACCCCTCTCGTTGACTGGATTGTTGTCGTATGAATTTCATTATGATCAAATTTCACAAATAAGTAATTTGGAAACAGAGCTTCTTGCACAGTCGTTCTTTTTCCTCTAACCACTTTTTCCATTTTAGTCATGGGCGTCATACAAACAACATTCTGTCGACTTAAATGCTCCATAGCGCGCTCAATTTGGCCTCGTTTGCAATAAAGCAAATACCATTTTTCCATTTTTTTGAATTCCATCTGACAAAACTATGTTTATGATAACAAATTACGACATAACAATGTGACTAATGAATAACAGCACCATATCATTGATATTCATCAGTCTATATTAATCGAATATAGTCTTATGATAACTGTAATGCAAAAACCAAATCAGTAGGAGACATAATGGATATCTTTTTGTTGAGTAACGGCAAGCTAGCAGGCAATCCTGTATGGCTAAGTTACGCCTTACCTCGAATCAAAGAAATGATTACTCGTAAGAATATAAAGTCAGCAGTTTTGGTTCCTTATGCTGTTCTTCGCGGCTCACATGACGAAAGAGCAGAGCAGCTTTCCGAAGCATTGGGGATAAAAGTTACGTCAATTGAGCATTTTTCTAGTCCAGTGGACGCGATTGAACAGGCAGAATGCATTCTTGTAAGTGGTGGCAATACTTGGTGGTTGAATAAATGCCTACATGAGAATGGATTGATCGTTGCGATTCAACGCGCAGTTCGTGAACGTGGCGTGCCATATATCGGCTGGAGCGCAGGATGTAATGTAGCGACGCCAAGTATTCGTACTACGAATGATATGCCTGTAAGTAACGCAGCAATTATGCCATCTCTGGGGTTATTCCCATTACAAATTAATCCTCATTATATTGATGCACACATCTCTGGTCATATGGGAGAAACTCGTGATGAGCGATTACAAGAATTTTGTGTGATTAATCCTCATGAAGTTGTTGTTGCACTCAGGGAAGGAAGTGGGTTACAAATTAAAGGTAATGAACTTCATTATTTCAGCGGAAAAGATGAAGGTTTTAAACTATTTCAGCATAATAAAACATTCTCAGAGCAATTTAATACATTACTATTAGAAAAATTAGTCCCTTTTGATTGCCAGTAAAATGGTATACTAAACCAGAAAAAGATTGATTTTTAAGTGCTTTAGACAGTAACTTGTAACCTTGGCCGGACGTCTTATAATGGGACTCCCTCTGTAACAGTAAAAGAAGATAATGAAATACCGTGACCTTAGAGATTTCATCTCGCAACTTGAAAAACAAGGCGAGCTAAAACGCATTACAATGGAAGTCGACCCCTATTTGGAAATGACAGAAATTGCAGATCGTACACTAAGAGCAGGGGGACCGGCCCTATTATTTGAAAATCCCAAAGGCTATAACATGCCTGTCTTGTGTAACCTGTTTGGAACAACTAAACGTGTTGCGATGGGGATGGGGCAAGAAGACATAAAAGCTTTACATGATGTAGGCAAATTACTGGCTTTTCTGAAAGAGCCTGATCCACCGAAAGGTTTTCGTGACCTTTTTGATAAGCTTCCAAAATTTAAACAAGTGTTGAATATGCCAGCTAAACGGTTAAGTTCAGCGGCTTGTCAGGAACAAATTTGGGTTGGTGAAGACGTCGATCTCACAAAAATCCCTGTTATGCATTGTTGGCCAGAAGATGCTGCTCCTCTAATTACATGGGGGCTGACAGTAACTAAAGGCCCACATAAAGAAAGGCAAAATTTAGGTATTTATCGTCAGCAAGTTCTTGGAAAAAACAAAGTTATTATGCGTTGGCTGTCTCATCGCGGTGGCGCTTTGGATTTTCAAGAATGGTGCCAAGCACATCCCGGTGAAAAATTCCCTGTTGCAGTTGCCCTTGGTGCAGATCCTGCGACCATTTTAGGTGCGGTAACACCAGTTCCTGACACATTATCAGAGTACGCTTTTGCGGGGTTATTGCGCGGTAATAAAACCGAGGTTGTTAAATGCATATCGAATGACCTAGAAGTTCCTGCTGGCGCTGAAATTATTTTAGAAGGGTATATTGAGCCGGGTGAAATGGCTCCTGAAGGCCCTTATGGTGACCATACTGGTTATTATAATGAAATAGATAATTTCCCAGTATTTACGGTGACTCATGTGACTCAGCGTCGTGATGCAATTTATCATTCAACTTATACGGGAAGGCCACCAGACGAGCCCGCAGTATTAGGGGAAGCGTTAAACGAAGTCCTTGTTCCCATTCTTCAAAAACAATTTCCTGAAATTGTTGATTTTTATCTTCCACCTGAAGGGTGCTCGTATCGTCTTGCCGTTGTGACAATGAAAAAACAATATGCAGGACATGCTAAAAGAGTCATGATGGGAGTCTGGTCATACCTGCGCCAATTCATGTACACTAAGTTTGTTATTGTTTGTGATGATGATATTAATGCACGAGACTGGAAAGATGTCATCTGGGCAATTACAACCCGTATGGATCCTGCTCGTGATACCGTGATGATGGAAAACACGCCCATAGATTATCTCGACTTCGCTTCTCCTGTATCAGGATTAGGCTCAAAAATGGGGCTTGATGCCACCAATAAATGGCCGGGTGAAACAGATCGTGAGTGGGGGCGTCCTATCGTAATGACAGAGAGCGTTAAATCTCGCATTGATGATATTTGGGAACAGTTAAATATTTTTGACACAAAATAAGAGGGAAACCATGGCAACTTTAAGCTGTAAAGTAACATCTGTTGAATCTATCACGGATACGGTTTATCGGGTGATTTTGTTGCCAGATGGTCCTTTTCATTTTAAAGCAGGTCAATATTTAATGGTTGTGATGGATGAGAGAGACAAGCGACCATTTTCAATGGCTTCTACACCGAATAATAAAGAAACTATTGAATTACATATTGGTGCTTCCGAGATTAATTTATACGCAATGGCTGTCATGGATAGAATTTTGGACCAGAAACGTATAAATATTGACATTCCTCACGGTAAAGCTTGGTTTCGGGAAAATAGCAGTAACGCAATGATCTTAATTGCAGGTGGAACTGGTTTTTCCTATACCCACTCTGTATTACTTGCGGCTTTAGCTGAAAACTCGAATCGTGACATAACTTTCTATTGGGGAGGGCGCCAATTGGAGCACTTATATGACCTTGGTGAATTGCAGGCCCTCAGTGAAAATTACCCTAATTTGAAAATTGTTCCAGTTGTAGAGCAACCAGACGAACTATGGCGTGGTAGAACAGGAACAGTCCTGAGCGCAGTATTAGAAGATTTTGGCGATTTGTCCAGTCATGATATCTATATCGCAGGTCGCTTTGAAATGGCTAAAATAGCGAGAGAGCGGTTTTGTAATGAGCGAGGAGCTAAGGCTGAACAACTCTTTGGTGATGCTTACGAATTCATTTAACCCGTCCTACTTCAAATTGTAGGGGTGTTGGCTTCGCTCATTCGCCCTAGTCACATACTTTTGTATGCTCCTAGGGGTTCATTCGCTTACCGCCTATCGATAATCTGAACTATGAGGGTTAAACTCGTCATGGTTTTTGCGTGAACTCAGACCCGTTCAAATTGTAGGGGGATTGACCTCACTCATTCGCCCTAGTCACATACTTGTGTATGCTCCTAGGGGCTTATTTACTTACCGCCTATCGATAATCTGAACTGTGAGGGTTAAACTTGTCATGGTTTTTGCGTGAAATCAGACCCGTTCAAATCGTAGAAATGTTGGTCGCCCTAGTCACAGACTTTTGTATGCTCCTAGGGGCTTATTCACTTGCCACCTATCGATAATCTTTGAATTTATCGTGGCTATTTGGCCAGAAAAAGGCAAAAAAAAAACCGCCCCTGACTAGGCGGGAACATCGACAAAATACAATGTTTGCGAAAACTAAAACTAAATTGTTAAACACGCTCAATAATTGTAGCAATACCTTGGCCGAACCCGATGCACATGGTGGCTAAACCAAATTGTTTATCGTTTTGTTCTAATTGATTAAGTAATGCTGTTGAAATCCTTGCCCCTGAGCATCCCAAAGGATGGCCTAGCGCAATAGCTCCACCACTGAGATTTACTTTATCATCTAGTTGGTTTTCTGATAGCTTCAAGCCTTTTAAGCATGCAATAGATTGCGCCGCAAAAGCTTCATTTAATTCGATAATATCAATATCATTTAAAGTTAGTCCTGCGCGCTTTAAAGCAAGTTCACTTGCTGGTACTGGTCCAAATCCCATGATCGACGGGTCGCAGCCAACAACTGCCATTGCGCGTATTTTAGCTCGAGGTTTAATGCCTTGCTGTGTGGCATAACTTTCGCTGGCTAGCAGCATCGCAGATGCACCATCAGATAGAGCAGACGAATTACCTGCAGTCACTGTACCACTAATAGGGTCGAAGGCGGGGCGAAGAGCGGCTAAGCCTTGAAGGTTTGCATCAAAGCGAATCACTTCATCATAATTTACTGAAATGAGGTTACCTGTGGCATCATGGCCACTAATTGGAACGATCTCGTTATTGAACTTCCCTTTTTCCGTTGCTAGGGCTGCAAGTTGGTGAGACCTTAATGCAAATGCATCTTGCTCTTCTCGGCTAATTTTATACATTTTGGCAAGCATTTCAGCGGTCAGTCCCATAGCGCCTGCGGCTTTAGCAACGCGTAAAGTCAGTTTAGGGTTGAAATCTATACCATGAGTCATTGGGACGTGGCCCATATGCTCAACTCCACCAATGAGTACTGATTTTGCATCACCAGTCATAATTAACCGGCTCGCATCATGTATCGCTTGCATTGATGAACCACAAAGGCGATTTACTGTAACGGCAGGAACCGTATGAGGTATATCTGTGAGTAATGCTGCATTTTTCGCAATATTAAACCCTTGCTCTAGTGTTTGCTGAACGCAACCCCAGATGATGTCATCCAATTCTTTTTTACTTGCGTTTGGATTACGTTCAAAAATCGCATTCATGAGGTGCGCAGAAAGGTCTTCAGCTCTAACATGGCGAAATACCCCACCTTTTGAACGGCCCATAGGTGTACGTATTCCATCAATAATGACGACATTTTCCATAGAATTAACCTCTCGCAACTTTTTTGACATCAATCGCCACTACTGGTGGCTGTGGGTAATATCTTGCATTGGTAGATGCTTTTTCTTTTAAGCCATTAGGCGCATGATATAGAGGACTTAAATGCTGTAAAGACTCCGTTGTTTTTAAGTAAGATTGACTACCTAAGGTATCTAAATAGCAGAATACTCCGCCTCTAAATGGTGGAAAGCCTAAACCGTAAACTAAAGCAATATCTGCATCCGAAGGGCTTTGGATAATGCCTTCCTCTAAGCAACGAACAACTTCGTTGATCATTGGAGCCATCATTCGAGCAATAATTTCTTCTTTGGTGAAAGAGCGTCTTGTTGAGCAAATAGTAGCAAGTAGTTCATCAGCCCGCGGGTCATCAACTTTTTTCGGTTTCCCTTTTTTATCTTTTTCATATTGATAAAACCCTTGGCCATTTTTTTGGCCAAAGCGTTGTTGTTCATACATCACATCAATGGCATTTTTGCCTTTTTTTCCCATTCGTTCAGGAAAACCTTGAGCCATAACTTGCTCTGCATGAAAGGCAGTATCAATACCAACCACATCAAGGAGATAAGCAGGTCCCATTGGCCAGCCAAACTCTTTTTCCATGACTTTATCTATTTCTCTAAAGTCAGCTCCATCTTGTAACAGTAAGTTAAAGCCAGCAAAGTAAGGGAAAAGTACTCGGTTAACAAAGAAGCCAGGGCAATCATTGACAACAATAGGGGTTTTCCCCATTTTATTGGCGTAGGCAACAACCTTAGCAACCGTGTTATCAGAGGTTTGTTCTCCGCGAATAATTTCGACTAATGGCATTCGATGCACAGGGTTAAAAAAGTGCATTCCGCAGAAATTTTCTGGGCGCTTTAGTGATTTAGCAAGGATTGAAATTGGAATAGTTGATGTATTTGAAGCCAGTATAGTTTCACTTGTTACTAAGGACTCAACTTCAGATAATACAGCGGCTTTGACTTTTGGGTTCTCAACAACGGCTTCAACGACGATTTGGCTATTTTCTACGCCATTATAAGATAATGAAGGGTGAATAGATGATAAGGTTGCCGCCATTTTTGCAGCTGTAATTTTTCCACGCTCAAATTGGTTATTTAATAGCTTTTGTGCTTCTTCAATCCCTAATTCTAATGACTTAACATTAATATCTTTCATTAAAACAGGTACGCCTTTGCTGGCAGACTGATAAGCAATGCCTCCGCCCATAATCCCTGCGCCTAATACGGTGGCATGTGTAGGAATATCAACATGTTGTGCGATTTTTTTACTATTTGACTTAACTTGTTGGTCATTTAGAAAAATATTCACTAACGCACGTGCAACATCACTATGTGCTAGAGGAACAAATGCTGCTGTTTCATGCTTCAAGGCCTCATCGCGAGTACAGTTTGCTGCCTTTTCTATTGTATTCACCGCAGCCATAGGGGCTGGATAGTGTTTGCCTGCAACCTTATACACCATTCCCTTAGCGACATTGAAACTCATCGTTTGCTCAATAGGCTTCAATTGCAGAGGACTAAGTTTAGGTTGGCGTTTTTGCTGCCAATTGAAGGCTCCGGTAATTGCAGATTCAATGACTTGTAGCGCTGATTGTGCGAGAGCTTCTGTATTAACAACGGCATCAATAAGGCCAAATTTTAAAGCTTGAGAGGCATCGATATCTTTACCCGCAGTAATAATTTCTAATGCGCTATCCAAACCAATTAATCGAGGTAGCCGAACAGAACCACCAAAGCCAGGCATGATCCCAAGTTTTGTTTCAGGAAGCCCAATTCGGGCATCAGGAGAGGCGATACGAAAATCAGTGGATAAAACACATTCACAACCACCACCTAGTGCATAGCCATTAATGGCGCAAATCGTTGGAACAGGCAAGTCTTCAATACGATTAAAAATACTATTAGCGTAGTGTAACCAATCGCTTAGTGTTTCTTTTGATGCTTCAAAGAGTGACAGAAACTCTTTGATATCAGCACCAACAATAAAAGCGGGTTTATCAGAACGGAAAATTACACCTTGCAGCTCGGTTTGTTGCTCAAGAACAGACACGGCTTCATCAAGTGAAGCAACGGTGTGGGTATCCAATTTATTAATTGGCCCTGGTGAGTTAAAAACCAGTTCTGCAATCCCTTGTTTCAACCATTGAATATAGATAGTGTCACTTTGATAAAGCATTCTGCTCTCCTCTACGTGGTAGTGTTATCTGGTACGACCAGATGAAAAGAGTGTGACTAGAATGTTAATTAATTGCAAATGATTAATGACAAAAATGGAAGGTTGGTCACAGCAATTAAGTGGAATAATTAATGATTTTAATGATAAACGTATTATATATCAATTGGTTAATTAAGGTTTGCAACAGAGTGCATATCCGTTAATAACAGAACGTGGTAAGCTTAATTTTTCTAATTAATGCTGAAAGGTTGAAGGAAATGGAAAAACTGACTGCACTCTACGCTGAACACATTAAAACGTTACAAAACAGAACTCAGCAAGTTTTACAGCGCAGCAAATTAGATGCCATATTGATTCATTCAGGTGAACCCCTACGCATCTTTCTTGATGATAGCGACTATCCGTTTAAAGTTAACCCTCATTTCAAAGCGTGGGTACCTGTTACCGATGTTCCACATTCATGGTTATTAGTTGATGGTATAAATAAGCCTAAGCTATGGTTTTATTCTCCCGTTGACTATTGGCATAGTGTTGAGCCACTACCAAACAGTTTTTGGACTAAAGATATTGAGTTAATCCATTTAAAAAATGCGGATGACATCAAAACGTTTCTCGCAAGCTTATCAAAAGAAAATGTCGCCTATATAGGCTCAGCAACAGCACGAGCAGAATCTTTAGGGATTTCTTTGCATAATATCAATCCCAAATCGGTTTTAGATTACTATCATTATCATCGTTCTTATAAGACAGATTATGAGCTTTACTGTATGCGAGAAGCTCAAAAAATGGCAGTAAATGGACACCTTGCGGCTCTCGAAGCATTCCGAGCAGGTATGAGCGAATTTGATATTAATGTCAGTTACTTACAATCCACCGGTCATCGAGATACTAATGTGCCTTATGGTAACATTGTTGCGCTGAATGAAAATGCGGCGGTATTACATTACACTAAACTGCAGCAAACAGTGCCGAACGAATTACGCAGTTTTCTTATTGATGCAGGCGCTGAATATAATGGCTATGCTGCTGATATTACGAGAACTTATGCGGCGAAAGGTAAAGACGAATTTGCTGAATTGGTTGCAGATGTCAATACAGAACAGCTTGCTTTAATTGATACGATTAAGGCGGGGGTTCGCTATACAGATTATCACGTGGATATGCATCATAGGATTGCTAAGATACTAATTAAACATGATATTGTTAAAGGTATTAGCGAAGAGTCGATGGTGGAATGTGGCTTAACAACGCCGTTTTTGCCTCATGGTTTAGGCCATCCTCTTGGGCTACAAGTTCATGATGCTGCTGGTTTTATGCAAGATGATAGTGGTACTCATCTCGCCGCTCCTAAAATGTATCCATTCTTGCGTTGTACTCGTGTTTTAGAACCTAAAATGGTGTTAACTATTGAGCCAGGGCTCTACTTCATTGAATCTCTGTTATCTGAATGGAGAAATGGAGAGTTCAGCCAGCACTTTAATTGGGATAAAATTGAGTTCTTCAAACCTTACGGTGGGATTCGTATTGAAGATAATATCGTGATCCATGCAAATCGTATTGAGAATATGACTCGAGATTTACATTTACGTTAATGAAACCTTATTTAATACCGGCTGAAACCATTTCTTTTACAGAAGAGATCAAAAAAAGCCAATTTATTACGTATTTAGCTCATACAGATGGTATTGAAGCGGCAAAAGATTACATTCAATCGATTAAAGCTCAATACCCAGATGCCCGGCACCATTGCTGGGCATTTGTTGCTGGTCGGCCTGATGATTCACAAAAATTGGGGTTCTCTGATGACGGGGAGCCGACAGGAACAGCAGGAAAACCCATCATGGCGCAACTATTAGGTAGCAACCTAGGGGAGGTTACCTGTGTTGTTGTACGTTATTTTGGTGGGATAAAACTAGGCACTGGTGGGCTAGTTAAAGCTTATGGAAATGGTGCTCAGCAAGCATTAAAAATATTACCAACAAAGACAAAAGTACCACAAAAAATCTTTAATTTAGTGTGTGACTATTCATTGATTAATGCGATTGAACAACTGCTTGTCCAGGTGAATGGCACGGTTTTACACAGTGATTATAATGAAACTGTCTCTTTACAAATTGCAATTCCTGCTACTCTTGAGCAGGAAGTCAATGATAAATTACGCGATATAAGCCGTGGAGCCATAACGCTCACGTCAGAATCACAATAGTAAACAGTTTTATCAAGGAACCTGCCGAATGCATTTTCGTGCAATAACCCGTATAGTCGGGCTGCTTGTCATCATCTTTTCTTTTACCATGGTTATTCCTGGTATTGTTGCGCTAATTTATCGTGATGGTGCAGGGCGAGCTTTTAGCCAGACTTTTGTCACTGCTTTGCTAATTGGCCTTTTTTTGTGGCTACCAACCCGTAATAGCCGGCACGAACTGAAAGCGAAAGAAGGTTTTCTTATTGTTGTTTTATTTTGGACGGTACTGGGAAGCGTAGGGGCATTGCCTTTTATTTTTTCTGAAAGACCTAATCTTTCAGTAACTGATGCTTTTTTTGAATCGTTTTCAGGCTTGACGACGACAGGTGCGACAACGCTAACAGGGCTTGATTCCCTGCCCAAAGCTATTTTATTTTATCGGCAGATGCTTCAATGGCTTGGGGGGATGGGGATTATTGTACTTGCCGTTGCAATTTTGCCACTTTTGGGCGTCGGGGGAATGCAGCTATATCGCGCAGAAATGCCTGGTCCTTTGAAAGACAATAAAATGCGGCCTCGTATTGCAGAAACAGCAAAAACATTATGGCTTATCTATGTACTGCTAACGATTGCCTGTGCAGTTGCTTTATGGATAGCCGGTATGGATGTTTTTGATGCTATTTCTCACAGCTTTTCGACTATCGCTATTGGTGGGTTTTCAACTCATGATGCCAGTATTGGTTATTTCAATAGTCCTGCGATTAACACTATCATTGGTATTTTCCTGATTATCTCTGGTTGTAACTTCGGTTTGCACTTTGCAGTATTAACTGGACGTAGTTTAGGGATTTATTGGCGCGATCCTGAATTTAGAATGTTTATTAGCTTCCAGTTTGTCTTGGTGGTTATTTGTACCTTAGTACTTATGTTCCATTCTGTTTATAGTAGCTTTGGTCAAACACTTGATCAGGCATTCTTCCAAGTCGTGTCCATGGCGACAACGGCTGGATTTACGACAGATAGCTTTTCTGGTTGGCCTCTTTTTTTACCTATGCTGCTATTGTGCGCCGCATTCGTTGGAGGATGTGCAGGCTCGACAGGTGGTGGGTTAAAAGTTATTCGTATATTGTTACTTTTCTTACAAGGCTCGCGTGAGTTAAAGCGCCTAGTTCACCCAAATGCAGTCTACACAATCAAATTAGGGCAACGCGCATTACCTGAAAGGATCATCGAAGCTGTTTGGGGGTTCTTTTCTGCATATGCACTGGTCTTTGTTGTCAGCTTATTATTACTGATTGCTACAGGGGTTGATGAATTCTCTGCTTTTTCAGCAATTGCAACGACACTGAATAACTTAGGGCCTGGGTTAGGGACTGTGGCTGATAATTTCACAACGATGAACCCTACAGGGAAATGGATATTAGTTGTCACGATGTTATTTGGGCGTTTGGAAGTTTTCACTTTATTAGTGCTACTGACTCCCACTTTTTGGCGTGAATAGTTGGGTACAATTAATAAATAATATTACCTATATAGAAATGATATTAATTTAGGAACAATAATGAGCTACTTACTTTTACACTCCAGTACGGATGGGCAAACTAAAAAAATTATTCTAAAAATAGCGGAGCAACTGAGAAACTCTGGTCGTGAATGTGATATTCGTGATTTAAATACTGACCAACAGCTTAATTTATCAGGCTACGATAAAGTATTAGTAGGGGCATCCATTCGTTATGGGCACTTTAATAAAAAGCTACAACGCTTCGTGCTTTCTCATCAAAATCAATTGAACTCAATGAAGACGGGTTTTTTTGCTGTAAATTTGACGGCAAGAAAAGAAGGCAAGAATACGGTAGAAACCAACGCATATACGCGAAAGTTTTTAGAAGCATGTCCTTGGAAGCCGACATTGAAGTCTGTTTTTGCCGGAGCGCTGTTTTATCCACGCTATACATGGTTTGATAGAATGATGATTCGTCTAATAATGAAAATGACGGATGGTCCAACCGATCCAAAAACAGAGATTGAATATACTAACTGGGAAAAGGTTGCTGAATTCGCGGTTGAATTTGATGATTTGTAGTTCGTAATTTCAACAAAACGTAGTTATTTTGTGTGATTTGTTTAATAATTCATCGCTTGGTAAAATAAAT
>NZ_JAMPOT010000020.1:0-117140 GCF_028480685.1 Providencia sp. PROV174 | reverse complement strand
ACTCAATGTATTGTGTTTGTAATGGTGCTGATGAAGAAACTGAACTATTTATATAAAAGGTATCACAAAGGAAACAACCTGTTGTGATACCAATTTTTCTTCAATTATTGTCGCATTTCACAAAAATCGCTTCTTAAATTCAGCATCGGTTGGTCATTTAACGTATAATCAACCAATTGGCTGCCTATATTGACTTTATTATTATAAAAAGAATGACTTCTGGGCTGATTAGGTTGATTAAGGGGGGGATATGTTGGATTTCTTAAAAAATTACGATAATTTAACCATTAGCGAAAAAAAAGTTTTAAAATACCTGACTGATAACATTACAGATATCCCTTACTTAAATATTAATGAACTGGTTGCTAAAACCTTTGTTTCTAAAACAGTTATCATTAATTTATCGCAAAAATTAGGGTTCAGTGGGTTTAAAGAACTTAAGTTTCAGATTAATAATTACATTTTAACAAAAAATAAAACTGAAAAAATTATCTCATCATCTTATAAAAAACAACTCGAAAAAAACATTAATAAAAGTTTTACGTTAATTAATGAAGAGCAAATTAGTGATTGCGCTAAAATACTACATAAGTCGAGAAATATTTTTATTGTTGCAAGAGGAACAAGTAAAGCGGTTGGTTATTACCTTGAGCATTTGCTATTTGCGTTAGGTTTACACTGTTTTTTCATTAATGACTACAATTTATCTGATTCGTTCACTCGATTAGTTAGCAAAGATGACACTGTTATTTTTATCTCGCTATCTGGGGGAACCAAAAAAATTATTGAAACAGCAAAAATTGTGCAGTTAAAAGGGGCTAATATCATTAGCATGACAGCCTTTAATACCAATGAATTAACCACTTATACTGATAACACTCTGTTTTGTTTTGCCGATAATTTTGATACTAAAAGAGATGATACAAAATCCAGAATCGGCTTTTTTATTCTCGTTGATTTACTTATCAATGAATTAGAAAACCTACTTTAAATTTCCTTTTTTACTTCCTAAAAAAATTTCACCTGTCTTTCATTTTTATTTTTGGCAATTAGTTTTATATTAAAATGACATAGGTCATTAATTATGACCTAAGATAATTTTTAAAACCGTGACATCATTTCTTTTATAACCCCCCCAAGCTAGTATGCCTTTAATTCTAATAATAGAAGTCATAAGGAAACAGTATGGCCAGAAAAAAGTTTGGTGAATCTATTCAACGCTTTGGGAGAACATTACTCCTTCCGATAGGTGTATTAGCCCCTATTGGTATGATATTGGGTATCAGTGGTGCATTAGTGCAGACTTATATGATTGCACGTTTTCCTTTTCTTGGAAATGAAACGGTTAATGCATTACTTGTCAGTATTCGTTCAATCGCAGGTGTTATTTTTGATAATATTCCCCTGTTATTTGCTATGGGGGTGGCCTATGGGATGAGCCATCGAGATAAGGGGATTGCTGTCTTTGCCTCGGTAGTCGGTTACTTATCGCTGATCATTACCATGAATATTTGGCTAGTCCTTACCGGCAAACTTGCAGACCCTGCAATGATGGGTCAAGTAGGGCAAATTAAAGTTCTTGGCATACAAACTTTAAATATCAGTGCCGCCGGAGGGATTATTACTGGTTTGATTGCCGCTTGGGCCACCGATAAGTTTTATAACCTTGAGTTACCGACTGCATTCGCTTTCTTTTCTGGTAAAAAATCCGTTTCTATTATTATGATAGGCTTAATGATTGGAGTGGGAGCGCTATTACCGTTTATTTGGGAAGTATTAGTTCAAGGTTTAATGAAGCTCTCTGCAGTATTTTTAAGTCCAGTGGGGCCATTTTTTACAGCAGGGGGTGAACGTTTATTTATTCCATTTGGTTTACACCATGTATGGAACGTTTTGTTTAGATTCACTGAAGCGGGTGGGACTTATATTATTGATGGCCAAACCTTTGTTGGTGTTGTCCCTGCATTAACTGAAGTACTATTTAACCAAGGCCCGGATAGCGAATATTGGGCGATGATGCCAAGTTTGACTCGCTTTATGGCGCAGCAACAAATGTTGGTTACATTGTTCCTATTCCCTGCAATTGCGCTTGCTATATATAAAACATCGAAGAAAGAAAACCGCGCAGAAGTGAAATCCATGCTTGTCACCATGGTATTAACGGCAATGCTTGGTAACGTCACTGAGCCACTCGAATTTACCTTCGTATTCATTGCGCCATTACTGTATTTAATTTATGCCATTATTGTCGGTATCGGTGCGGTGTTACTTTCATTGGCTGAGGTCGGTATCGGTTATATTCGTGGAACCGTCTTTGATTTTACTATCTTTGGGCTGCTGTACGAGCACACTAACTGGATCTTCCTTGTTATTATCGGCAGCTGTTTAGCCGTCGTCACTTACTTTATTTTCTACTGGGCAATTATTAAATTTGATATTAAAACTCCTGGTCGTGAAGAATCTAGTAATCTGAAAAATACCTTAATTAAAGAAAAACGATATGGCGAAATCGCAGAAATTTTAATCCAAGCATTAGGTGGAAAACAAAATATTCGTAATGTAGACAACTGTATTACTCGTATGCGTATTGATGTTGGAGAAGTTAACCAAATTGATAAAGATTTAATGTTGGAATCAGGATGTACCGCATTCTTCTTTCCATCGGCAAACCACGTCCATGTCGTATATGGACCAAAGGTTGAGTTCGTTCGCAATGCTGTTGATGAAGCAATGAAGAAATAAAGAAGGGATACGAAATGAGAGCATTATACGATTCTAAAAGTAAAACTATCGATGACCGTGGAATTAAAGACTTATTGTCTGATGAAGCAAAATATTCTACTTGGTTAATGTTTGAATCCATGTTGGCCCAAGCTCAAGCTGAACTGGGATTTATTCCTCAATCAGCGGCAAATGAAATTAAAGAAAAGGCCGTAATCGAAAATATCGATTTTGAAGAAATGAGCCGTATTTACCAGAAAATAGGTCATGGCTTTGTACCTTTCTTAAAAGTTTTAGTGAATGCTTGCTCTGAGGAAAGTGGTAAATATATCCATTATGGAATTACCACACAAAATATTCAGCAAAGTTCACAGCTGTATATGATGAAAACCGTACACCATAAATTTATGTTGTTACTGGGTGAAATTATCGAAAACTTGGCGGATTTAGCTGAAAGAACCAAACATATGGTGATGCCGGGAAGAACGCATGGACGCCATGCAATCCCGATAACCTACGGCTATAAAGTTTCAGTGTGGATCAGTGACTTTATTGACTGTTATCAGCGGATGCAAGAGTGTGAAAAACGCGTTTTCACTATCATGATGGGTGGTGCAGTCGGTGCATTTAACTCGATGCCTGGTGTTGGTATGGCGGTACAAAAGCGTGTCGCTGAGCTGGTGGGGATGGAAGCCATGGAAGTACCCTCCAGAAATTTGAGTACCCATAAGCTTGAATATATGGCAAATTTAGCGTTAATGGCGAATATTTGCCATAAAATCGGCGAAGAGGTCTATAGCACGACGTTAGAAGAAATTGCAGAAGTTTCTGAAGGGTTTACCAAAGGAACAGTAGGCAGTAGTACTATGCCACATAAAATAAACCCGAAACTGGCAAAGGGAATTATCGCTAACTCGCAGAAATTATATTCCTTACCAAGTGTTGGTATGTATTCCGCGGTAAGGCCTTATGAAGGTGATAGTAGTTCTTATATGTTATTTGATGGGTTAATCGAAGAAGCTTTGGAATTAACCACTGAAATTTTATTAAGAACTGAGGAGCTTTCGAGGACGATTGTGCCACATGAAGAGAGAATGCTTCATAATGTATTGAGAAATAAAGGTCTTGATAATACTGAATATGTCATGATGAAGATGGCGGAAAAATTAGGTAAAGATAAAGCTCATTCCCTTCTGTATGAAGAAGCCATTAAAACGGCAGCGGATGGGGAGGATTTCTACACTAATTTAACCAAAAATAGTGTGATATCAGCAGCGTTCAGTAATGACGAAATTAAAGCCATGCTCGACCCGAGGTCTTATATTGGCTTATCTGTCGAAATTGCTGAAAAAGAAGCAAAACGTGGATTAGCAATTGCCCAAGAAATTAAGCAACAATATCAATAGGTATTTTTAGTATATTATATAAAAATATTTAAAATAAAGGCCTATCTATTATATAAATAGGCCTTTATTTGTTTATTCGCCAGCGAGTGCTCTTGGGAATAATAAATTATTTTCTAGGTTAATATGATTCATTAAGTCATCAATCAATTCATTGATACCATTATACAATACACGCCAGGTAGTACAGGCTTCTGGTGGTGGTGTGACATTATCGGTAATGCCTTTAATGGCCTCTAAGATATCACCAGCATCATCATGTTCTTGTTCCATCACGCTAATTGGCGCTGCTGCATTTCGACCCATCCCGTTTTTTATCATAGGGAATAAAACGCGTTCCTCTTTCATCATATGGCTAGTTAATTCTTCCAGTAATGCTTCTAAGTATTTTGATAAACCTTTTGGCACGCTTGGCTTATTTGCATGAACGCGTTCAACTTTTTGTGCTTGTAAAATAAGCTCAGGTAATTGTTCTCTATGCCTATCATGATAGCGAACAATGATAAAATCGATAATTTCACCGAGCGGAGCTTTACGCCAGTCTTTTTCTAACGTTTCTGTGGCTAATTTAGCTAATTGGCTTTCTAATAGGTCTATATCTAAATTTAATTTTTCTGCACTGCGGCTGAGTGTCTGTTTTCCACCACAACAGTAATCCATATTATATTGGCGGAATAAAGAAGAGGCTCTAGGAATAGATAATGCGAGTTGTCCAAGTGTTTTATCTCTAAATTGCATATGAGGTATCCTCTAAAAAATCATAAAATTCTGATGCTATTTTGTTAGTTAATTTATGCAGGTAATGCCCATTGGCGAGCAATATTACGTCCATACTCACGGCAGTCATCTAATGTTTTTGTGTCTGGTTTCCATTTTGCTTTTAAAGATAATGCGGTATCAAAACCGGCATCCATCAAACGTGTTTGAACACGATCAACAGCGCCACCATTCCAGCCAAAACTCCCAAAAGCAGCGGCTTTTTTATTTAAAAAACGTAAGCCAGTAATTTCTTCAAGCATACCTGCTATTTTGGGCATCATGACATTATTCATGGTTGAGGTACCGACTAATGCAGCCTTGGAGCGAAAAACATGAGTAATAATGTCGTTTTTATCACTGCGTGCAACGTTAAATATTTTAACTGCGACATTAGGGTCGGCCTCATTGATGCCTTGAGCGATTGCATCCGCCATTAAACGGGTATTATTTGACATGGTATCGTAGAAAATAGTGATGCGATCTTCTTGGTAATCTGCTGCCCACTTCAAATATAATTCAATGATTTGATTTGGGTTATTACGCCATACTACCCCGTGTGACGTGGCTATCATATCGACAGGTAGGTTAAAGCCTAAAATTTCATTTATTTTTGGCATTACTAAGCGGCTAAATGGTGTAAGAATATTGGCATAGTAGCGTTGGCATTGCTCAAATAATTCATTTTGGTCGACCTCATCATTAAATAATCGCTCATCACAATAGTGCTGCCCGAAAGCATCATTACTAAAAAGCACTGCATCTTCAGTAAAATAAGTCATCATACTGTCAGGCCAATGTAGCATTGGAGTTTCAATGAAAATCAATTGCTTATTGTTACCTATATCGAGCGTATCGCCTGTTTTAACGATCTTAAAATTCCACTCAGGGTGGTGGTGGTGACCATTTATTGAATCAATAGCATTGGCGGTGCAATAGATCGGGGTATTAGGAATAAAGCGCATTAATTCAGTTAGTGCACCAGCATGATCTTCTTCTGCGTGGTTAATCACGATATAGTCAATATCATTTAAATCAATTTGTGAGCGTAAGTTTTCAACAAATTCACGACTAAATTTATGATCGACAGTATCAATAAGGACATTTTTTTCTTCGCGGATTAAATAGCTATTATAACTACTCCCCTTTAATGTTTTATATTCAGTACCATGAAAATCACGTACTTCCCAATCACGTTGACCCACCCAATGAATATTATTTTTTACATGAATCGCCATATTAATTTTATCCTGTATTTTTTAAAGTATAGGAATATATAATCAATATTCATGCCAACATTTAATACATTGATTTTTAAATAAATTTAAATAAATATTTTTAATTTATAGTCATAATGACTGTATCAATAATCGTCATTATGACTATAATTATTGTCAAATTGACTATGGGGAGTAGATCATGGGTTTTTCTGTTGAAGCATTAGCAAAGATTGCAATAGAATTACAAGATGGTATGGAACATGCGGATCGGTTTCAGCGTTTAATTACCACATTAAGGCAATCATTAGGGTGCGATGCTTGTGCGTTATTGCGCTATGAACCAGGTCAATTTATTCCCTTAGCAATTGATGGATTAATGGCTGATGTTTTAGGTCGCCGATTCTTTTTGGCGGGGCACCCTCGGCTTGAAGCAATTGCAAGAGCTGGCGATGTAGTACGTTTTCCTGCGGATAGCCAGCTTCCTGATCCATACGATGGGTTAATTCCTCATCATCAGCACTTAAAAGTCCATGCTTGTGTCGGTTTACCTTTGTATGCGGGGCAAAATCTTATTGGTGCATTAACATTAGATGGTATGGAACCTGACCAATTCGATGCATTTAATAATGAGTCACTTAGGTTAATTGCTGCATTAGCTGCCGGGGCATTAAATAATGCATTACTTATTGAACAGCTTGAAAACCAAAATATATTGTCGAGTAAACCTATACGATTTAAACCGTCAGGAGAAACCGAAATCATCGGTTTATCTCTTCGTATGCAGCAACTAAAAAAGGAAATCGATATTGTTGCTGCGTCAGAATTAAATGTTCTGGTTAGCGGAGAAACGGGAACAGGAAAAGAATTAGTTGTTAAATCCATTCATGAAAAATCCCTTCGAGCAGATCATCCTCTTATTTATTTAAACTGTGCGGCATTACCTGAGAGTGTGGCAGAAAGTGAATTATTCGGCCATGTTAAAGGGGCTTTTACGGGAGCAATTAGTCACCGTAGTGGTAAATTTGAAATGGCAGATAATGGCACTTTATTTTTAGATGAAATTGGAGAGTTATCATTAGCATTACAGGCAAAATTACTGCGAGTATTGCAATATGGTGATATTCAACGTGTTGGTGATGATCGCAGTTTACGCGTTAATGTCCGTGTATTAGCGGCAACTAATCGTGATCTACGCGAAGAAGTATTAGAGGGGCGGTTTAGGGCAGATTTATTCCATCGTTTAAGCGTATTTCCTCTATTTGTTCCCCCATTAAAGGAACGTGGTGAAGATATTATTTTATTAGCTGGATATTTTTGTGAGCAATATCGTCAGCGTTTTGGTTTATCTAGTGTGGTGCTGAGTTCTTCATTACAACGGTATTTACTCAACTATTCATGGCCAGGAAATGTACGTGAATTGGAACATGCGATTCATCGTGCCGTTGTCCTTGCTCGTGCCTCAATTGACACTGGTGATATTATCTTACAGCCTCAATTTTTTATCTTTGATAACAATGAGTACGAGTTTACGGAAACCTCAAAGAAAGTAATACCATTAACTAAAAACTTACGTGAAGCAACAGATGACTTTCAGCGTAAAGTCATTACACAAGTACTGGAACAAAACCATCATAATTGGTCTGCATGCGCTAGAGAATTATCTTTAGATATTGCTAACTTACATCGACTAGCTAAACGATTAGGCCTGAAATAAAGTATTAAGGGCATCGTAATGTTGCCCTTAGGATCTTAATTTTTTAATCCTTTAATAATTAGCTGTAGCCCGTCAGCAAATCTAACATCGTAGTTATTAGCAAACAACATTTCTTTAGCTTCCCATGTATAGGGATATTTATCTTTAGATAATTGGTTAAACTCAGATTCTTTGTTGATTAAATCACTGTCTGCTGAAAAGGTGGAAGCTTGTTGCTCGATACAACAACCTAAAATGAAATAAAATACGGTCATAGTGCAACTAGCTGCTTTCTCTGCAGATATTCCTGTCTGCATAAAAGTTTTGATCAAAGCATTATTAATGCGTAGTACATTGTTAGAAATAACATATGTTCCAGCAAAAACGCGAGCCCCATCTCTGTGCTGCAGTAATGCATTTCTTAGTTGCGATGTGATTTCAATAAGGTTGGTTACCCAATCACTGCGATATGGAAAATCCACAGCCACCATTGCCACAATATGGTCAGCCATACCTTCGAGTAAAGCCTGCTTGTTACTAAAATGCCAATATAGTGATGCGGCCTTAATATTTAGCGCATCAGCAAGCTTCCGCATGGTTAACCCTTCTATTCCTTCTGTATTAAGTAGGGTCAATGCTGTTTCAAGTACTTGTAAACGTGTGATTTTTGGAGTTCTCATTAATAATTCTCATTTAGCACTTTATTATCTAACAGTGTTAGTTTAACATACTTTATCAGCCTAACGTTGTTAGATTGATGATGTTATTTATTCTATTGAAAATATTTAATAGGGTTACTGAGTGGGATTGAGGTTAGTCCAATGACAACAAAAAAAGCGAACACTTTTTCACAAAAGATAATTTTTCTCACGCCTTGGCTTAGCGTGTTATGCATTGGTTGTTTAATTTTTTTGACGACTTTAAATTGGGGGCAATGGCAAGGTAGTCGACGTTATCAAGAATCAAATAATGCTTATATTAAAGCGGACTCAGCGATATTAAAATCACGAATGACAGGCTATGTTTCTCGTATCTTAGTTGATGATTACCAATTTGTTCGACACGGCGATGTCATAGCAGAAATTAATAATCAAGAAGAGCGTTTCAAGCAAGAGATCGCGCAAGCTAATTACCAAAAAGCTCAACAGCAATTAAGTAATTTAGCCAATGAAATTAAAGAACAAGACCTTACTGTTGAAATGCTATTGAATCGTTATCAAGCAGCAACTATTGAAGTGCAACAAATGAAACGGAGCCCATTACTGCGAAAATCATTAATTAATAGTGGGGCGATCACTCAGCAAAATTATTTGGATGCTAATTCGGATTTACAGCGGTTAATTAAGTTAGAGCTGGCAGCGAAAGCACAGTGGGAACAGGCGAAACAGTCACGGCATGTATTAAATCAGCAAGAAAAAATACGAATTGCTGAACGAGATGTGGCTTTGGCAAATTTCAAACAAGCAGAGACACAAGTCTCCTATGCGACCATTACAGCTCCGTTTGATGGGCAACTTAATAAAGTGAAATTAAATATTGGTAGCCTCGTGACTCCAGGAACAGAAATTGTCACTGTGACACCCAATAAAATCCCTTACATTATTGCTAATTTAAAAGAAACCCAACTCAAAAATGTTTATACGGGGCAAACTGTTTCTGTTTCGGTTGATGCCTTTCCTGACGTTATATTTAAAGGGGTTGTGCGTGATATTGGCGCACAAAGCAGTGGCGAGTCAGCATTAATTCCTGCTGATAATAGCAGCGGGAATTTTACTAAAGTTGTTCAACGCATCCCTGTTTATATTAATTTTTTATCTGGGCAGAATAATTTAACACGACTCCGCCCAGGTATGTCCGTGGTTGTTAATATCGATACTCAAAGTACGGATAAAAAAGGTGAATAAGATGTTTGCCAACTTATTTCAAGGAACAAAGGAAATAAGACCCTTGTTAGCGGTGGTTTCTGTATTTTTAGGTGCTATTTTGTCAACATTATTTATTCGTATGTTTTCCCTTTCATTGGCAGATATTCGAGGAGTATTTGCACTCGATGTGCAAGAGGGAACATGGCTAAATATTGCTTTAAATGCTGCACAATTAGCGAGTATGACATTAACACCTTGGTTTATGGTGGTATTTGGTGCAGAAAGAATACTCATGGCGACGAGTGCTACTCTATTAGGTATTTTTTGCTGTTTTCCTTTCATTGCAGGGAATTATGGGCTAGCAGAGTTATTAGTGGTACATAGTATTATTGGATTTAATTTAGGCGTTTATTTACCCATGACAATTTCCTTAGCGCTAAGGAATTTACAACCGAGTATGTGGTTAATTGTCATGGCGGCTTATAGCTTAAGAGTTTCTCTAGGAATGGATGTTGGAGTTGGGGTATCAGGAGCATTTATTGACATTATTGGGTGGCAATGGCTGTATTGGGGATGTGCATTTTTTACTGTATTTATTTTTATATTGGCATGGAAAGGGCTACCGTTAAGTGAGATTAATCAGGCGCTATACGCTCAAACAGATTGGGGAGGAATGATACTTAAAATTTGTAGTTTATTGTTACTGTATGTTGGCGTTGTTCAGGGGGAAACCTTAGGCTGGAGTGACTCTGGATTTATTATTTCTAGCCTAGTTAGCAGTGTTATTTTATTTGGCATTTTTATGATACGAGCCTTATATTTTGATAATACCTTTGCTCACCCACGTTGGTTAACAAATCGCAATTTATGTATTTGTTTTATTATTGCGTGTTTATACGGGGTTTTAATGCTAGCTAATTCCTTGTTTATTCCATCATTTTTATCTTCTATTGGCGGATTAAAATCATATCAAATTGGTGAAATTACCAATTTTGCGTTTATCGTCTATTTATTGTTTAGCCCCGTGGCAGTCTGGCTTGCCAAACGTATTGATGCACGATTATTGATGATCGTTGGCGTGGTTTTTATTGGGTACAGCTGTGTACTAGGAATGCAGCTGGATTATCAATGGAGGATTGATGAATTTGTTCCCTTATTGACGATACAATCCATTGGCGAGTGCTTGGTGTTAATTGGTTTGATTTCCTCATTTGTTGTGAATATGCAGCCACAATTTGCATTACATTTAGGTGCCTATGTTTCAATTGCAAGAGTATTAATGCCAGCTTTAGCTGGCGCACTAATGAACACGTATTTACGCATTACATTTGATGGATCTTTCGATGCAAAGCGTGCATTAGTTCAAACTGGTGAAGCTAAGTTAAGTTCTCATACCACAAGTATTGATATATTGTCTTTAGTGACTCGAGAAGCCCATGTAGGGGCATTTATTAATGGCTTTAATCTGACACTTGTTATTGCCATTGCTGTACTTGTGCTTATTTTATTTTTAAAACCTGCACCACCAAATAATATCGTGCCATCTACAGCATGATTGTGGCATGAAGTCTGGCTTTATTTTTGGCAATATCCCTTTTTTATATAGTGTTTCACATATTTATCGAGTTGCTCAAGCTCTTCATTATCACTTTCGTTACGCTGTAAATGCCGAAAGAGAGTGGCTATTTTCTTCAAATCAAAACGATTTTGTTGAATACGTTTTTCAAGTGCAATAAGGGCTCTCTTCTTTGATGCATGATGTGCAAATTGCTTGTGTACAATAAGTAGGTATAACCAAATACTTTGCCGAGTAATAAAAAAATCGAATATCGGTGAGTCAGGAAGATTTGCTTTTTTTGCTAGCAATAACCCACTAAATAAACGGTGCATAAATTGGGTTGTGGAGGGCTTATTTCCTTGAGTCAAGGTTGTGATTCCCTGTTTAAATTGTTGCTCAGAGAGATACATTAACTGCTGGTAGCGTTTGGTCGGGTTGGTTGGGTAAACCCACGCGAAAGCGGCCATTGCAACTAATGGGCCTGAAACTATCGCAATAGCATTACCTATGCTTTGAGGGAATGAAAGCGAAAAAGGATAAGATGGTTGCAGTAAAATCAACGAAACCATGATGTAATCAAAAGCAATTAAAATTAGGCGGTTATGGGAAAAAATGATAACGCCGCTAATAATCACAGGAATAATGAAAAAGGTCATCTGCCATGATGAAGAGGTAAAGGGCCATAAGCACCATGTACAGATTAACGCGGCAATAGCACCAAATAATTGCCCTGTAAAAATATTTTTCATGAATCTTGCGGGGTAATCAAGGGAAGCAAATAGCGCCAACATCACCGACATACCGAGTGTGAGATAAGCCAAAGCTTGCCACTGTGTCCATAGCCATAACAAGCCAACTACAGCGATTGCCATAAATGAACGGGCAAAGGCATGCCACGCTGAAATTTTATCTTGGTGGAGTTTTAATTTGTCGGTTTTATTTATCTTCTTGATTGATTTACCAAAAGTAGCATAGTAAAGCGGGACTAACAGCATTTTAAGTACCCCATTAGGGCACAGTGACAAAATGTGTTTCCATTGAGTATCAGTTGGCTCTTGCGCAGGAAAATAAAAGGGAGCAATAGATTGGTATTTATCTAAATGTAATAATATTTGGCTTTGTATCATGAGTTTTTGCCGCGCTTTAGCAACTTGTTTGCGGTGGTAATGCCAGCCGATGCGGTTAGTCTCTAGAATTTCCTCATAACTTGTCATCACTTGCCAGAGTTGGTCAATTTCCTGTGACTTAATTGTTTTTTTTCTCTCAAGTGTGTGATGCAAAATTTGATAAAACAGCGTATCAACTTGGTTTTTAAGTGTAATAACAGGTTCTTGTTCACGTTTTGGTGTAAATAAAAAATTGAAAACCACCGCAGAAAGAACGCCAACAAGGATAGTCCATAGCCGATCCCATGCAACCATAAACAGGCTATCTGTAATGTGGACACTTAGCATGCTGACCATGACCGCTGAATAACCAGCTAAAAAGGTACCATAGGCCACAAAGCCTTTTTGCAGTTGACCAATACCGCTACATGCTCCTAACCATAATGCCAGCCCTACGATAAATAATAGCGGGTTGATAATGTGTAGTTGAATTAATATGATGCCAACTAGCACGCCAATGACTGTTCCTGCGAAACGCCACCAACTTTTTTCCAGTAAATTTTCACGCCAAGGCTGGGCTGAAGCCCAGACAGTCATGGCTGCCCATTGAGGGTGAACCAACTCTAAATATTGTGCGATAAACAGCGCGGAAATTGATGCACAAGCAGTAATGGCAGCAAAACGAAAGCGTGCTAGGTTAAATCCTAAGGAATTCAGTAACGTTATTATTTGTGACATAGAATATGAGTAAATTTGGCGTGTTAAAAAGGTATTTAGTTGATAAAATCAACTAAAATCAGGGTGATTATTAACTAATTAGTTGATAAAATCAACTAAAGAGGGGCTATGCGTACTGAACAGGCTCGAGTATTTGGGGTGATTAGCCGAGCAGCTCACCATTATATGAAATGGATGGGGGAGCCTTATGGTATCAATGCCATTGAGTGTTTGATGATTTTACATATTGATCAGTATGATGCATCGACACTAGAGCAGATCACAAAAGCTATGGTTGTGGATAAATCCGTGACGACTCGAGGTGTGAGCAAATTTTTAGCTAAGGGGTGGGTTGCCAAAACGAATAGCTTAGTTGATAAACGGGTTTATCATGTTTCGTTGACATCACTTGGCAAAATGATTGTGAATGAGTTAAATTCTAAACTAAATAAGTGGAATGATTATTTAGCGGCGGACTTACCAGAACAAGAGGCAGAACAGTTATTTAGCTCACTAGAAAGTTTGGCGAAACGAGCGATTGAAAGCTCGATAGCCGATTTCCCACATTTATTAGAAGAACCCAATGAGTGAAGCTTAATAACCAACTTGGCAACGTTAAGGATTTCGAGCTGGTTTGAGTGCCGGTAAATATAATTCCCCATTAAGAGGGGATAGAATATTTTTAATTAGTTTTGGTGGAATGAGTGTTGCTATTGCTGAATAGCAGCTACAGGAAGTAATACTATTTCAGATAAATTCTCAGGTATTGGACTAAGCTTATTACTCATCATGATTAATTCACCATCTTTTTCAACTCTGGCACTCATTCCTAAGGTATATCGTTTGGATTGAAATTCTTCAGGAAGAGCAACTGTAAATGCGATACTACGTCCAGCACTTTGTGTTTTAAAACTGTAATCCAGATTAGACTTTGCATTATTTTCATTCTGTTGTATTGACGTCAACGACAGCGTGATTGTAGCATTTTCAGGAATATCGTAAGAATGCGAATAAATATTACCATTGATATGGTAAGTGGGAGTTTGTGTAAAATAACTCATTAAATTATTGCTACAAGCGGATAGCATGAAAGCTATAAAAAGTACGAATAATGAAATAAAGTATTTTTTTGAAAAATTGGGACTAATATTTAACATTATATTTTCTCTTTAGCGAAATCTAATTATAGTGATGAGCGAATAAACATCTTCTGGAAAAAATATCGCATATAGGTGTAAATGCTTTTTTTTGTATCATGTTTAGAAAGTGTCGGCATTTCTGATTTTTCCCCTGTATATAAAATACCAATTCGAGGTAAAGTCATAATTAAATTTTCATCAAGCTCGACTTTTTTAAAGGACTGGCGCAGTTGTCTGACAAGCTTGTAATAGCTACTTTCCGTTACGATAGTGCCTCTCTTTTCCCAAATTTCATACATGACTTCTCTTTTACTATTTGTTTTTATTAGTAATAATTTTAGTAAGCATGATTCATTTTCAGAAAGGTTAATAACTTTTTTTTCGCGAGAAAGTGTCCGTTTTAGTGGGTCATATACGACATGCCCGGACAAGAGAACCATTGATTCTTTTTCACTATAGTCAATGTTATCCATGAAACTTTGTACTGTTGATAAATCGGTCATAATTTATATCTATCCTGATTGTTGATGAAATGTATTTCAATATAAAAAACGAACTCAGATAAAATATATAAAAATAAAATCGTTTTTTGATATTGAACTCATGTTTTTCGATGAGATGAATTTAAACAATATTTACCGGCGGCATATATCAATTTTTATTTGTATTTTTTATATTTGTTGATTTTTGTCAAAAAAATAGGCTTAGAATATTAAAAAAACATACTAAGCCTATAAATATTAGTCGGAGAATGAAAAATATATGGTAAAAGAAATGATGAGAATAAATATTAGATTATTAGCTCGTCTTCCTCCCCATCGTTACCTTCCAAGCTAATATTAGTCATATTATGACGAAGTTGGTTGCTAAGAGGAGCGCTCATCAAACTGATAGCCATATAATGGCTGAGTGAGCGATTAAATTTTTTATTTAATGAAACTAACTCAGGGTCACTTGATGATTGTAATATTTGACTAACACCGGAAATAAAGTTTTGTTTTTCATCTCTTCCCAATGTAATCATCGTCTTAAATACGTGAGAAAAAAATATTTTTTTATCTTCTTTTGATTTAAGTTCATCAATAAACTTGCTAATTTTATTTTTTTCTTTAGGGGATAACTCTATTTTTTTACTATCCATATTTTTTTCCTGCCATAATGAAGTCATTTTATTTTGAATATTTTCAGGGGGGATTTGAGATCCGCTGTGTTGAAGATTGATAGCCTTAGTTTGTAGATTAGTCAGCATCTTTATGCTCTTCCGATATTGAATTTATTGTAGTTATTAAGTTTTGATAGACCTTTTTATGCATTTTTAAAATTTGGCATTGTGTTGGAACAGAAAATACATGAGGAAAAATATTTTTAGAGGCGGTAATAGGGGAAAAATAGGTAATTTTATTATCAACCTCTAAGGCGATTGTATTATCAGCAGCAGTTGACAGTTTCATATCAGAACCGCTTTGGGCAATACGAGCTTGCATTCTCGTTGGTAGATGTAATGTGGTATTTGCCACTTTTGCATATTGCTTTTCAAAATAAGCAGCAACCATTTCTTGTAGCTCATTATTACCAAAAATGTCATTCAATATTTTCATCAGCTGTTCTTTGCTGTGACTGATATTTTCTTGGTACTGAATTTCACTAGTTTCTAGTACGTGAATAAAGTCAGTTAATAGTTGTTTAATACCGTCGTTATAACCTTGCTGATAAGCTGTTTGGTAAATATTTTCTTGCTGTTGCTTCGCATGTTGATAATACGTACTCGCTTTTTTTGAGCTTGTTGAGTGACGTTTTTGTGGTATCTATCCGCGCTTAATGCGTGATATTTGATCAAAACTTTCTCAGACATTGTCTGTTTAACATTCAGGAGTGTTTTCTCTGACATAACGGCATGTCTCTTCAATAGTATTCCAAGGTAGCATCGTTTTTACTGATGAGGGTATAAGTTGCTGAGTTTCAAGGCTAAACATATATTTAGCTCGAAGGGTATAAGCGGTGCCAAAGGGGGCTAAACACATCAATAATTGTTGTGCCCCAAGGGCAGTTAATACCTGTGGTGAAGTTGTAGGTTGATTTTCTGATTGCCAAAGTGGGCGGCTCAAGCGTGTATGTAAGACACGATATTTGGAAAGTTCAACCCACCAAGGAAGCGGTTCAGCGTGTAACAAAACCCCTAAACCTAACGCTACCTCCGGTAATAAAGCCCAATGTTCAGATAATATTTTGGGTAACAAGGGCGTTTTCTCGTTAGGTAAAGGCAATGAGTATTGCTGAATCAATTGCTGGTTATGTTTACGTTGCAGTATAGGAGGAAAGTCGTTATATCCAACCCCATTAAAATCACTATGGAAATAGCTGCCTGGAGCGAGAAAAATATTTTCTTGTGCAATAAGTAGATTATTCAGCGTAGCCATCAACAGGTTTCTCCGCCAAATTAGTAACTGATTTAGTGTTACTTAGCTGTCGCCACAGCAATAATAAAATAGCCAAAAGAATGACCATCGCAGCAATAATTGAGCTGATTATGACTGGGTTAAATGTATGTTCAGGCTCAGGCTTAACTTGATATTGCAACGGCGGGCGATTGACGACCACGACTGAGACATTATCGTAATTTGCTTCAGCAAAACTGTTCGTTAGAAACAGTTTAATCTTATGCATCATCATTTGGGGGTCTTCACTCCCAGAATAGGTCACCAAGCTGGAAACATTTTGCATTTGCTTAGTCGGATTATTGCCATTTAATGGATAACTAACATGCACACGTGCGTTAATAATATCAGGGATGGTAAGTAGCGATTGCTCAAGGCGCTGTTCAATTAAAGAAAGCAAGCGGGTACGTTCTGCCTGTGGTGAGGCCACTAAAGAGTCACCAGGAAATGCTTGGATAATTTCCACGGGTTCTTTTGAGGGCAGGTTATATTGGCGTAGTAAATCTACCGCAATAACAAAGTCACTTGGTTGAACACGAATGGAATCTCCGTTTTTATTATCTTGTTTACGCGTAGCCTCAACACCATGCTCTTGGAGTATGGCTAATACCTCGTTACTTTGTCTTTGGCTTAAATGACTGAGTAATAATTGGTTATCACACCCCATTAATAAACCAACAAAACTAATTAAGATAAATTTTTTTAAAATATTCATGGTTTATTGAGCTTTTAAAACGGTATCAATCGCAGAAACACTTTTATGTGTTAGTGTGCTAATCATATTCATAGCAAGGCTGTATTTACCGACACGATTTTGAAATTGTAGTAATTGAACTGGGTTACTTGGGTCAATGCTATTGACACTATTCATTAATGCAGTTCTTTCTTGGCTCGTTGATGCGCTGTATTCTGCAAAAAGCTCTTTAACTTTATCGGCAATGGGGATTGATGACGGTATCTCTGAGGCTATCTCTGTGGAATTTATCATCGATAAATTTGAAGTAATAGGCGACATAATGTATTTCCTAAGTGAAGGTAGAGCATCATCGTGAATGATGCTCTATTGAATATTAAACGTTACGAATAAGAGCTTGGTCAGTATCTTTAATGGATTTCATAAAGTTACTTTGTAATTGACGCGCCATATTATAATTACCACTCATAGCGGTGATTTTCGCCAATACCAGTGGGTTATCGACTTCTAAACTGGCATCGGCAAGAATTGTATTTAACTCATCGCCAAATTGTTTCGCTTTATCGCTAATACTGGCCGAAGTACGATAGATCATACCCATATTATTTTTGCTAGTACCTAAATTTTCTAGAGCGGATGCAATCCATTTTCCATCGGCATCTAAACCTGGAATTACTGCCATATTTTGTTTCCTCTTTATTTGAAAAACTATATTAATTAACGGGTTGTTAATTAAAAATTGATTGAATTAAAAAACCAATGGTTATTGCCTAATAAAATATAGCCGTTAGCATTGGTGACAAATGATTTACCTACAAGCTCATTATTGGCAAGGGAGATTGAGAATTGAATATGATTATCTCCCCATTGCTTATAAAATGAATTTGTGAAGTTAATTAAAGAAGCAGTTTGATTGTCATTTAAACTGTCTTTTATGATAAAGATAACTTTCTTATCTTTAGTTATTTTACGCCATTTAACATTACTTTCTGTTAATCCCAACTCTGCTTTTTGTAATAATTCACCAAAGCTGATCTTTTTTATTTCACTTTTTATATAGCAACTAAAATAGCTAGAAAGTAACTTATCAATATTTTTTTCTTCATTAATTAAATTGTTGTTATCTATAGTCACGATTATTGGTTTGCATGGATTGGTAAGCTCTACCTTTAATGTGTCTGGTACTATTTCAATAAGTTTATTTTCAATTTCTTGTTCAAGCTTATTTACTATTTTAATTGAGAATTTTTCATTGTATTTAGCTTTAACTAGGCGCTGCATACTCCAATCAGAGTCACGCTGTGTTTTTACTAGGATAAGGCTTTCATTACTAGTACCTTGGGTTACGATAACGGAATATTGACTACCTTGAAGTATTTGCTCTAATGCTTTTACTTTTTTCTCGGTGCTTTGTGCTGGAATATATTGGAATATAGTGTAAACAATAAATATTGAAAATAAAGTCAAGAAAAAGACCAACATAGTTTGTTTATTAAAAAGGCTTGATTTTTGTTTAGCTGGTTTTTTTACTTTAGCTTTAACGATAGATAATGAATTTTCAGCCTCTGAAATCTGTAAGGTTTCAGGTATTTGAGGGCGTTGCCACTCAGTATCCTGCATTTTGATCACAATAGGAAAAATATCCGCTAAAAGCAGCTGCTGAAAAACAATAGGGATCTCGGTACTTAATCCATTATCATTTAGTTGAATGGCTAGACCACTTTCAGAGTGTTGACTTGCAGTAATAATTGAAAATTCGCAGGCAGTGCCATCGCTTGGAATGGAGTAGGTTGTGAAACCATCATCATTGATGTCAGTTTTATAATCTAAGCCGTTATCAATGATAATCAGATTGCTATCTGTATTAACCATTAATTCTTGGCCGCTCATTGGGCCGCTAGCAATTTTTACTATACATGTGCGGCTATTTGTATCACTCATAAAGATAATCTCATGGAATTAAATTCATTTTATTATGGATTGGCTGGTTCTCGTTATTGGTGGCAAGTAAATCAATAAATGTTTTTATTGTCAGTTGAATTGATCTTATTCATTCACACCTTTAGCTTGTAATAGAAAGTATGAATGATTCCTGAGTATTCCCTTGAGGCTTTTTTTCTTATCGCTCACTCTGTGTACACAACATTACGTGGATAAGGCCTATATATAATGTCAAATAAAGATATTGCAACATTATTAGAAAGTAGAGGCTGTGATTTTTCATTACAAGACAAATTGGTCTTGGCTATACCGAAAAGAGTCACAACGCCTTTTATTTATAAATCTATATATTCAAATTTAAATATTTTGATAGAACGTCAGGCTATATTTATTTGCCAAGAAAATGAATGGAATGCGCTAGATAAGTCAAATTGGAAGTTATACTCAATGGATTTATCAGAATTAGTCGAAATTTTAGCAGTTATTGATACCGCAATGGGGCAAGCATTCCTTGCGCAAAAGAAAAAGCTGGAAGCCGATGAAAATAACAATAATGAATATATCGAATTAATTGAAGACTTTTCATTAATGGTATCAATCAAAAATGTAGTGATTGATTTAATTATTAGAAATCATCCTGTATTTGATAGCTGGTGCGAAATACTCAGGCGGTACGAAGCCTATGGAATGATGCGATTTATTCTCTCTTCAGCTCAAGAGAATAAAAACGTCAATATTAATCAGTTATGTGCACGTTATGGTATATCAGCTTCTTATTTTAGACAGCTTTATCGAGAAAATTTTAATAAAACGGCAAAGCGGAAAATTATGAGTGTGCGGATGGCCAATGCAATTCTACAGCTAATTGAAAGTGATGATTCAATATTAGATGTAGGGCTTGAAGCGGGTTATTGTTCAGCATCTCATTTTACTAATGATATTAAAAAAGAGTTAGGCCTAACACCATCAGAAATTAGGCATATTGGAGCAACATTATATGAGCAGTAAAAAAAATCGAGTGTTAGGTTTAACACTGTTTTTACTGAGTATGAATTTCTATTCGGCCCAAGCAGAAATTATTGTGGCAGAACCAGTTACACAGTCAAAAAACCACGATACCTTTGTCGCAAATAATATTGCGGTGGGTAAGGTTTTTGATGCGGTCGCAGAGCGTTTAAATAAACCGATTATTCTGAGCAAATTAGCCGCTCAAAAAAAAGTAACTGGTAATTTTAATTTGGCTAATGCAGATGAAATGTTTAAAGCATTAACTCGGCGAATTGCATTAGTGTGGTATGACGATGGTGCGAGTATTTATATTTACGATAATAGTGAAATGCGTAGCGCAATTATTCCAACAAATAATGTCAGTAGTAACCAGCTGCTTAATTATATTCAACGAAATGGAATTTATGATTCGCGGTTTCCTGTACGTTCACAAGAAGGTGAACGGTTATTATTTGTTTCGGGTCCGCCACTGTATATTGAACTAATTAAAGCCGCATCTTTATATCTTGCAGAACAGATTAGGAAAGAGGAGCTATCTAGTGGCGAAGTGGCTATTATTCCATTAAAACACGCATCAGTAACGGATAGAAGTTATTCATTACGTGGCCAAAACATTACGATCCCTGGTTTATTAACAGTCATTAATTCTTTGTTTAAACAGGGAGCTTCACCAGATGAAATATTACATATTCAACCACCACCAACACCAATTAATCCAACAGGAGATTCGATAGACGAATTAATGGATGCACCAATTAGTGATTCACCATCTTCAGGGAATAAGCCGATGATGGTAACAAAAAAACCGTCTAACAGCGCTTTTTCTTTGGTAGCACACCCTGATAGCAATAGCTTGATCGTTAAAGGTAGCCAAGAGCAAATTCGTTATGTTCGGCAGTTAGTTGATACCTTAGATATGCGCCGTCGCCAAGTGGAATTATCACTTTGGATAATCGATATTACACGTTCTGAATTAGATAATTTAGGGGTTAATTGGGAAGTCGGTACTTTTAGTACTGGAACGGGTTCGGTTTCGTTTAATCGCAGCACATTGTCAAATAGCCAGCAATTTTTACTGCAAATTGATGCGTTAAATAAAAGTGGTAATGGACATATTGTTTCTCGCCCTGTCCTGTTAACTCAAGAAAATATTCCTGCGTTATTTGATAATAACACGAGTTTTTATGCGAAGTTACAAGGCGAACGTATTGCAACTCTTGAGCAGGTGACTTATGGAACCATGGTGAGTGTAATGCCGCGTATTTCTACCGGTAATAACGTTGAAATGGAAGTCAATATTGAAGATGGTGCAGAAAATCGCGATAGCATGGGTAAAACATCCAGCGTAGAAGGGTTACCTGCCGTTAACAGAACCAGTATTAACACAGTTGCGCGTATTGCAAAAGACAGTAGTTTGCTTATCGGTGGCTATACACGTGAGCAGTATGTTGAAAATGAAAGCAAAATTCCTTTTTTAGGCGATCTTCCTTATGTGGGAGGGTTATTTAGTCATTCATCGACTAATCAACAGAAGATGGTTCGGTTATTTTTAATCCAGCCGCGTTTATTGGATGAAAATGAAGGATGGGATGGGCGACAATTTTCTGAAAAGACGCGGATCACCACCCATGATAGCCAGTTGCACGGTACGGTCCAATTTCTTCAACAATACATGAGTGAGTCATGGCAATAACACCACTGAGTTTTAATAACCGTTTTTCAGTTAATACTCAAAACAAAAGTCGTGCACCTGTGAGTAGCAGTAGTGATGATTCCGATGAAGTAGCACGTGGTGCTGGTGTCATTGATAGCTCTAGTGAATATGCATCGATGTCGATGTTAGCGGCAAGCCATGTACGCCGAGGAAGTTCTAAAAAGGGCAGTGAAGAAGAATGGATGCAGTTTGCCGAACGCATTTTGGATAAAGATGCAGATGACAAAGTATTGCATATCGAAGGCTTGCTTAATAAGCAACTGATGACACCAAAACAATTACGGGCATTTTTATTGCAGTTTTTTACTGATCCCAGTGATTTACTAATGGTACTTGCTGCATTAATTAATCGTAAAAAATTAAAAAAAGAACAAATTGAAAGTCTTGAAGCTTTAGAACAATTATTACAAGCGGAAGATACCAAGCGTCATGCACAAGCAGGGGTTAATGTTGCATTAATCGCAAAAGCTTTCGCTGAAAAATTACATTCCAGTGCTGGGAATTTGCGCTCGCTGTACCGTGAATTTATCAGCTATGACGGGCCTGTTATTTACTTATATGAACAATGGGTCGAAGAAATGGAAATTCAAGAGCGTGAGAATATGATGCGTTATCTTGGACGAGCACTAGCTTGTGATTTGCAAGCGTTACCATTAGGCGACTTAAATATTAGTGAGTTTGGAAGTTTTTTTAATCGTGTTGGTCGGTTACGAGAACTGCAATCTTTAGATTATGTATTCTGCCAGCAATTCTTTCAATCTGGTTTTTTTCGGCTCAATGAAAAATCAAACAAATCAAAAATTGAAAAAGAGCTTAGTCAATTATTTACCCATGGTATTCGTAGCCAAGTTGGTTTTGAAATAGCGATTATGGCTTTTATTTCTGAAAAACTGAAAGTGATGACTTCGGATATGTGTGGCAGGTTTTTACAACTGTTATTACTAGCTTTCGCAGTTATTCCGATCAATGTCTTTCAGTCAATGGAAGCACGAGACGAACTTATTGAACAATTAAAAGAACTCATGGACCAAATTATGGTGCAAGAGCAAATACTACACCGACAGCCATAGTGTGATAGGAAAATTATCCCATGAAAAGTATAACCGGATTTTTATTACAAATCCGTAATCGTCCAGAATTGATGGTATTAGTTATCATGGTAATGGTTATTGCGATGTTGATCATTCCATTGCCAACTATATTAGTCGATTTATTAATTGGCTTAAATATTATGATATCCGTGCTTATTTTTATGAGCTCTTTTTATATAACTCGGGTATTAAATTTTCAATCATTTCCCTCTATTTTATTAATTAGTACATTGTTTAGATTGGCTCTATCAATTAGTACCAGTCGTTTAATTCTATTAGAAGCAGATGCAGGGGATATTATCGCCACGTTCGGTGAATTTGTTATTCAGGATAACTTAGTCGTTGGTATGGTGGTATTTGCGATTGTCACCATTGTACAGTTCATTGTTATTACGAAAGGTTCTGAACGTATTGCTGAAGTCGCAGCTCGTTTTTCCCTTGATGCGATGCCTGGTAAACAAATGAGTATTGATGCGGATTTACGCGCTGGTGTGATTGATGAGGCGACAGTTAAAGAGAAGCGAGGCGATCTTGAAAAAGAGAGCCAGTTATTTGGTTCTTTCGATGGTGCGATGAAATTCATTAAAGGGGATGCGATTGCGGGTATTATCATCATTTTTGTTAACTTAATTGGTGGCATATCTGTTGGTACAGCTCAGCAAGGCATGGATGTTTCAACTGCACTAAATACGTTTTCCCTATTAACTATTGGTGATGGTTTAGTCGCTCAAATTCCTGCATTACTCATTTCTATCAGTGCTGGTTTTATTGTGACTCGAGTAGGCGGTAACGATAAGAACCTAGGTGAAAATATTGTTTCAGAGTTATTTGCGAATGACTTCACGATTTTAATTACAGCATTTATTGTGCTTTCTATGGGTTTTTTGCCTGGTTTTCCAACCATTATATTTTTACTACTATCAGGGCTTCTTATTGGGTTATTTGCTTTCAGGTATTTTAAAAAGCAAAAAAATAAGCAAAAACCAGTTAAGGGTGAAGCTGAAATCATTAATCCAGATGTGACAGAAGGTGAAACTCAAAGAGAAAATAGTGCTATTGAAGATGAATATATTCCAGAAACATTACCGATTATTATTTCTGTTAATCAAAAATATAAAAAACATTTAGAGGATAATAAATTTTTATCCAGAATGAAAAAAGATATTTTTATTCGTTATGGATATAGAGTTCCAGATGTTGCGATAAATTATTCACCGATTGTTCCTGACAATAAAATAGTGGTATTAATTAATGAGATTAAGGCTGGAGAATATGATATCTATTTCCATGGGTATCGTTTACTGACTATCAATGATGAACCTGAATACCTTGGTATGTCATTGACTAAATTTACGGATGAATATGGTTCAGTGAGCACGTGGTTTGAACAAAAGGATTTACCTAACATTGAACAGCTGGGTTTAATGGCTCGAGACGATGTGACAGAAGCCATTGATTGTGTCAGTACTTTGTTGCTGAGATTTATTAATGAATTTTTTGGTATTCAAGAAACGAAAAATTTACTTGATGACCTTGAAAGAAAGTACCCAGAATTACTAAAAGAATGTTATCGCCATGCCACGGTACAAAAAGTCACCGAAGTTTTTCAACGCTTATTAATGGAAAAAATATCAGTTCGTAATATGAAATTGATTATTGAAACTTTAGTGCAGTGGGTACCAAAAGAAAAAGACAGTTTAATGTTAGTCGAGCACGTAAGAAGTTCAATGGCTCGCTATATTTCATCTCGTTTTTCTGTCGATGGGCGCTTGAATGTCCTCATGATTAACTCAGAGTTAGAAGATACGATACGTCAAGGGATTAGGCAGGCTTCTGGTGGAGTGTATTTGCATCTTGAACCCGAAAAAACCAATGAGTTGATACAGGCAGCAGAACTTGCTTTAGAAAATAGTTTTTTATCAGTTAGGGATGTGAACATTTTAGTGCCTGTTGATATCCGTCGTTTTGTCAAAAAAATCTTAGAAGGCCGTTTCCCTGAGTTAGAAGTACTTTCTTTTAATGAAGTTTCTGAAATGGTCAAGGTCAATGTGGTTAAAACCATATAATCAAAAAATCGGCTTTATTAACAAATAAAGCAACTGAATTCAATATAATTAAATATGTTGAATAATTAAAATATATTCAAAATATAAGGATTACCTAATGAAGTATAGATTTGTAGAAATGCTTAATGAGTATTTAAACACCATGGGACGCAGCGATCTGGTTAACTCACAGTTAGATTGTCATTCTAATATTCAGTTTGAAATGCATGGTTTTGCTGAAATTAATATTGACCTATCTACAGACGATATTATCATTTGGTGTAGTTTAGATAATTGTAACTATAGCCATTTAGATGCGGTTAGTGCCTCCGTATTAAAATCATTATTAGAATATCCGCCAAATAATTTTTATCCAGGCCAACCGGCATTGAATATTGTGGATGATGCTTATGTTCTTTCTGCTGTTTTAAAAGTATCAGCTTTAAATAATATTAAATTGTTTTCAGATAGTTTGGAAGAATTCTTTGAGCGTGCAAATGAACTTAACAGCCTAATTTCTTAATCGATTATGAAGTTATTTGATCTCTGCGCGCATCCTGCGCGCATTCATGGATGCCTAATTGAAGCGCCTTTACACGGTGTTTTTATTGGTGAAATTTGTTTTATCGAACGTTCTCTTACGCAGCCCGATATTATTGCGAAAGCGCAGGTTGTTGGTTTTAAAGAGGGGCTCACGGTACTGAGTTTAATAGGCCGCGCACAAGGTTTAACGCGAGAAGTGGTTATTCGACCGAGCGGTTACCCGTTTGTTTTTGAAGTGGGTGAACATTTGGCGGGTAAAATTTTTAATGCTGCAGGAGAACAAGTTGGTGCGTTGTGCGAAGACCTTGCTGAGCCAATGTTGCTCAATACGAAATTATTGCGTATTGATAGCCCTCCGGTGAGTGTTACGCAAAGACGGCCTGTTGCTGAGCCGATGGTAACAGGGGTACGTGCCATTGATAGTTTACTGACATGTGGCTTAGGTCAGCGTATTGGTATTTTCGCTGCCGCAGGTAGCGGTAAAACCTCATTAATGAACATGATTATCAACCATGCTCATGCGGATATTCATGTCGTTGCTTTAATTGGTGAGCGAGGTCGAGAGGTTATTGAATTTATTGAAGAATTAAAAGAGTCACCTCATGCAGCACAGACTATTTTAATTTATGCGACTTCAGATAGCCCACCAATTGAGCGATGTAACGCAGCGTTACTTGCCACTACGATTGCTGAATATTTTCGTGACTGTGGGCGTAATGTGCTGTTGTATGTTGATTCAATGACTCGATATGCGCGAGCTTTGCGAGACGTGGCTTTGGCAACTGGAGAGCTACCGGCAAGGCGTGGCTACCCTGCCTCTGTTTTTGAACAGCTTCCTATGTTGTTGGAGCGTCCAGGACAACTAAAACATGGCTCGATTACGGCTTTTTACACGGTATTATTAGAAAGCGAAGAGGAAGCGGACCCGATTGGTGATGAAATTCGCTCAATTCTGGATGGCCATATTTATTTGAGCCACAAATTAGCAGGGCGTGGGCATTATCCTGCGATTGATATCTTACACAGTATTAGCCGTGTATTCCAAAAAGTAACAACGCCAGAGCATCGCCGGTGTGCAATTGATTTGCGCGATATGATCTCAAGGCTTGAACAGATTCAGCTTTACCTTGAACTAGGTGAATATCAACGTGGTGAAAGTCATGAAAATGATCGAGCTTTAGATAAAAAAGAGCAAATTGAAGGTTTCTTAAAACAAGCCATGGATGAGCCGATGAATTTCGACAACATGTTAAATATTCTCAATGAATTGGCATCTTAATGATTTCTAATTTATTGGTTTTAACTGAGCGACGTTTTGACCGGACATTACAAGAACAATCGCAATTAAATTCAATAATAAAGCAACAGCAACAACAATGTATGGATATTCGCCAGCGTATTTTAGTTCTGGCGACACAGACTGCATCTTATGAAAAATCAGAAGAATTAAGCCGAACTGCTTTTTGGGAAAGACAGCGATTGAAGGCTGCGGTTCTAGCCGAAATTGCCCAATTTGAATTTCAAATAGAAACCATAACAGTTGAAATATCAAAAAATAAAATACTGCAGTCTGAAATTGCTAAACGTGCATTCATTTTACGTAATAAGTGCGAGAAATTCCGAAATTATCTCAAGCAGCAACGTATAGCAAGAAGGTTAAAATCAGAACTTCAGCAACAAAATGAAATTGAGGAGTTATTCGTACATGTCAGTAATAAAAGCGAGCTCAAATGACAAAGTACCTCATGTAGTTATCGAGGGAGAAGCAATACCATCAATATATAGTTCCACTGAATTTAGTCATCAAAATATAACAAAAAAAATGGCGAAAGCAGTGAGTGACAAAAATATGGTGAAGTTGTTCAGTCATAAAGATCAAAATCAGCAAAAGGATATATCTATTTTGCTACCGGTAGCCCTTTCTTCTATGCAGCAAGTATCGCAATTGAGCGACTTAGCTAAGGGACTTATTACTTGGAAAGAAAACGTATATATTGGTGAAGGCATCCTAACGGCAGGCCAAAATAAAGAATTAAATATTACAGAAGCTGAGCCGTTAATACTTCATGATGTATTAACGGAAGATAATAGCTTAGATATTAACTCATTGTCTCATTTGATGGCTTCGGGGAAATCCCAAAATGTAGGTGAATTAATTGTAGATAATAATGAAAATATTAGCTTACAGGATAGCTCTCTTATTACCTCTCAGGTTGAGATTCCCCATAATTTAGTGGCGAATATAAATTTTAACATTGATTCAGTGGCTCATTTGACGACTACACGCCAAGCCGAAAAAATGGATGAATTAGTCGTAGGTAATAATAAAAATATTAGCTTACAGGGAGAACTATGGATTGAGGACCAGATTAAAATTCCTCATAATCTCGCGGTAGATAATGATATTAATCACATTACTAGCACACCTACCGTTGACAATAATCTGCCAGCGACGTCGATTATTTCAGTTGAACAAAATATTGCTGATGAAGATGAAACTCCGTTGTTTAACACGATGATGGTTGGTTTTCCATTACAGAATATCCCGCCGCGAGCAAAGGGAAAAGTTAGCGATAATTCAGTTCAATACGAAAAAAATAAATTTCAATTAAGTGGGACGACTCAGCTCAATGTAGAAAGTTCGTTGGCGGAGTTAGCGTCTAAGAATACTTTAAGGCCGACATTAAAACAGTTAAAACCACAGATAAAAACTGAACAACCACATATGGAACATGCAGCAAAAACCGTAATTAAACCCGTAAATCCACAGGAAATTGGTCAAGAGCTATTAAAGCCAATTCATCATCGACCAATTAGTTCATCTGATACCACTTCATTAAATATGTCCTCACGAACAAATAACCGATTGAAAGATGGGGCATTAAAAAATAATTCTTCCCTTCTGGGGCAGCAGTTAGTATCCCATCAGGTGGATGATCAACAGGGTATTAAGCAAGGTATTAAAGATAATAACGCTCATCATGTTGACACTCAGCTTGAGCTCGTTTTTGCAGAAAATGAACCCTTTATGCTGCCCGCTGTATCACAGGGAACCAACGCGTTAGATAATAATAAACAGATTTCATTATCTGAAAATCCTACACATTATTTTGCTAATGAAGCGCAAGCGCCGGCGACATCTTCACAAATTTTATCTGTAGAAGAAATAGATTCTTCTAGCAATATCATAGCGACAACATTAAATGAAGCGATGCGGCCATCTGCACCACTACAGGCTGCACAACAGAAGCAAGAAGTTCATAAAATGCCGGAACTCATGGAAAATAATCCATTTTTAAGTGAAGGCAAACAGCCAAAATCAACGGGGCGCAGTCTCATTTATACCTTTAATCAGTGGCAAAGTAGCCCATCAGTGACATTTGAATTGGCATCTAAAGGGGAGTTCATTGCTTCGACAGCGAGCCGAGACGTCCAGTTGGCATTGAATGAAAATAAACATTTATTGAACCATGAAAGCAGCGTGCAGATCCGACGTGAAGATGAACGCCAGCAGCAGCGAAACCGACAGCAGCATGACCAACAGCAAGAAGAAGATTAATTATGTTGAAGATTCGACGGATCAGTTCTCAAGAAAAGCAACTTAAAATTTGGCAGCAGTGTTACTCAATTAATACACAAATAAAGCAATCTAGCCGCAGTATTCGTTATTTCCAATTATCACTAGTGAGTGAAACACAGAAAATAAACGCATTAGTTGCAGTTGAAAGTTGGTGTCATTATCGTTGGCCTAAACTCGTTCATTATGCATGGAATTTATTATCAACCAATCAGTTATGCGAATTATTTGCCTCTGAATATATCGGAATTACATTTTTCTCCCAGGATTTCCGTTGTGAATCTGTCGAGATAGTTGATGATATGCGTATTAACTACCAGCCTTGGTTAATCGTTAAGGAGACTAACCTTGGGGAAGTATTATTAGCAGAGCCAATTGAAGGCTTAGAAAAAAAACAACAAACGAGTCAGATAGTTGGCCATTTAAAATTGCAAGCTGATTGGATATTGGGATATAGCTATATTAGCGCCAAACTTTTGCAAACCATAGAATTACGAGATGTGCTGAGTATCCAACAATTACAGTTAAATATGTCTGTTACAGGACAGACATTAGCACGATATCAAAAGCAAGAAGAAGGACTATTTATGATTGAAGAATTAGTGGCGCCAGAAGATGAAAGTGAATGTGTACTTCCTGAAGAAAATGAAGTGCAAGAAGCGGTACGTCCCTTTAATGTAAAAGATATGAATATTAAATTAACCTTTGTTTTAGGCCATACCGATATTACTGTTGATGAGCTTTCAAAGATGGAGCCTGGTTATATTTATTCTATTGGTGAAAATAAAGAACGTGAAGTTAAAGTTTATGCCAACAAACAACTTATAGCAGAAGGGGAACTTATTTATATTGGCAATAGTGATGAGCTAGGGTTAGAAATCACACATATTGTGAGTTTAGGTGATAAAAGAGTTTAATATGCCAACAATACCAGAAGGAATTCCATTATTAGTCATTATCGCCTTTTCAACATTATTGCCATTTATTATTGCTGCGGGCACTTGTTATTTAAAAATCTCGATTGTATTAATTATGGTACGTAATGCGATGGGGGTTCAACAAGTTCCTTCTACCATGGTATTAAATGGTATAGCGTTGCTACTTTCTATTTTCGTTATGATGCCAGTATTACAGGATGTGAATAATCATATGCGTCAAGAAAGTGTTGATTTTAGTAATGCAGAGTCAATTGAACACTTTGTTGATAACGGGTTAGGTGGCTATAAGTCTTACTTAAAAAAATATTCAGACCCTGAGTTAGTCACTTTTTTTGAATCAATACAACAGGGTCGAAGTGAAGCAGAAGTCAGTGCTGATGAAGCTGAAGCAACATTATTTTCTTTATTACCAGCTTATGCATTAAGCGAAATTAAATCGGCTTTTGAAATTGGTTTTTATATTTACTTGCCTTTTGTGGTCGTCGATTTGGTTATTTCCAGCATTTTATTGGCACTTGGGATGATGATGATGAGCCCAGTAACAATTTCGATTCCAGTTAAATTAATCCTATTTGTTGCTATTGATGGTTGGGCGCTAATCTCTAAAGGGCTGGTGATGCAGTACATTGAATTAGCGCAGCATTAAAGCGGAAAACACGATGGATCAGATAGTTTATTTAAGTAATAAAACGATGTTATTGATCGTAATATTATCGGCAATACCGGTTATTGTCGCGACCTCTGTAGGACTATTAGTGGGGTTATTGCAAACAGTTACTCAGCTCCAGGAACAAACACTCCCTTTTGGAATAAAGCTGTTATCTGTTTTTGGCTCACTTTTTATGATCTCTGGTTGGTTATCCGATAAGGTCATCAATTTTGCATTAGAGACTTTAACCGCAGCCATCCCTGCAATTGGGTTGTTCGGATGAATCAGGAAATGCTATCGCTGATGTCCTCACTCTATTTTGTTTTTCAAGAGGGGTTGATAAAAATAGCGTTAGCTTGGCTGAGAATTGCGCCAGTCATGTTTTTACTTCCTTTTTTAAGTAATAAACTGCTCAATGGCGGAATTATTAAAAACTGTGTGGTGACGTATATTGCATTGGGTTTATGGCCTTTTTTTTCTTCCCCTGAAATACAATGGGATGAAATTAACCTCGTTGATGTGTTCATCTATGAAATTTCGATTGGGCTCGTATTAGCATTGATATTAGCTTTACCTTTTATGATAGCCAATGTTATTGGCGAGTTAATTGATACACAGCGTGGTGAAACGATTAGTAGTATTGTTGACCCAGCGAGTGGCTCAGAAGCATCAGAATTGGCCGTTTTATTAAATCATATTACTTGTATGGTTTTTTTAGCCCAAGGTGGGATGTATCAGCTTGCTAATATATTTGCACAAAGTTATCAGTTATTACCATTTGCTCATGGGTTTACGTCATTTAATAGCCTTCCTTTAGGGGAGTGGTTAAATAAAATGGTCGTTAACGGCATTATTTTGACGGCACCAATATTAGTGACATTATTTATTACAGAGGTCGCTCTAGGGTTATATTCCCGTTTTTGCCCGCAATTAAATGCATTTTCGTTATCTTTGGCAATAAAATCAATCATCGCTTTTTGTGTATTTTTACTTTATTTTCATAATGAAGTTCCAGATATATTAGTGAATATGATTTCAATTTCACCGCTACGAGATATCTTTATTTCCTCTTAATTTCTACGAGTATAAATATGGCTGAAAAAACAGAAAAGCCTACCGATAAAAAAATTAAGGACTCAGCGAAAAAAGGGCAAAGTTTTAAAAGCAAAGATAGTGTTGCAGCAATTGTTCTAGTAGTAAGTGCATTTGTGATTGAAGGGCTTTCTAGTTTATATGAGCTTGGTGGGTTAATGCGTAAAATATTTTTACATCCAACGGATATAAAAATTGATGCATTACTTTGGCAATTTTTTACTGTCTTTTTAAGTGTTGTTTTACCAGTGCTATTTGCTTGCTTTTTATCGGGTGCGATTATCTCTTTATTACAGAGTCGTTTTAGGTTAGCCAGCGAAGCAATAAAGCTGGATTTCACTAAATTAAACCCAATAGCAGGGTTTAAAAAAATATTCTCAATGAATTCGTTAAAAGAATTGATTAAGGCCATTTTGTATTTAATTGTCTTTATTGTTTCAACATTGGTCTTTTTTATTATTTGGCGAAAAGATATTTTTATGCTCTACAGAACGATGATAAACGGAATGATTAGTCAATGGGTTAGCCTGTGTATAACATTTATTGTCGTTTTTCTTGCGGTCGCTCTTATAATTATATTAGTTGACGCAATAGCTGAATTCTTTTTGTATATTAAAAACTTAAAAATGGAAAAACAAGAGGTCAAAAAGGAATACAAAGATAATGAGGGGGACCCTCATATCAAAAGTGCACGTCGAGGAATGCATCAGGAATTACTATCCGAAGAGGTTAAAAATAATGTTCGTAATTCAACATTCGTAATGGCAAACCCAACACATATTGCATTACTTATTTATTATGATTCGAATATTGCGCCATTACCTTTTCTGTTCTCTAAAAGTAAAGGTTCACAAGCAAAAGCAATTGTTAAATATGCTGAGGAACAAGGTGTTCCTGTTATTAGAGATATCGTTCTAGCAAGACAAATATGGCGATCATATAAAACGGATAGTTTTATCGATGAAAAAGGATTAGAGGATGTTATGCAAATAATATCATGGGTCGTCCGTATCGAATTAGTAAAAATGGGCATCGATATTGATAAAGCATTAGAAAAAATTGCGGAGAATGAGTCACATTCACAAGGCGGTAAAAATATTAACTAATTATTTATTATTTTAATCGTTTTTTTAAAGAAACAATCAAATCGGTTAATTATGATGCAAACATAAAGTATGCATCATGTATTACACATCAACAATAAGGGAAATATATGAATAATACTGAAACAGAGAACTTTCAGAGTTCGGATATGGAAGAATTGCTGGATAATATTACTTCAGCATTAATGGATGGTGCCACTTATAAAGATATTCACGGTATTCCACAGAGTACAATGGATGGTATTTATTCCTATGCATACGAATTTTATCAACAAGGTAAATTAAAAGAGGCGGAAACCTTTTTTCGATTTTTAAGTATCTATGATTTCTATAATACAGATTATGTGATGGGGCTTGCGGCTGTCTATCAATTAACGAAACGATATGACAAAGCAACCGAATTATATGCCTTAGCATTTGTATTAGCGAAAAATGATTACCGCCCACTATTTCATGCGGGGAAATGTAATTTAATGATGAAAAAAAGTAGTGCGGCGATTCATTGTTTTGAAAGTGTTGTAAAAAATAGTACCGATGCGGATTTAAAAAATAAGTCACAAACTTATTTAACCGCACTGGAAAAAAATCTAGAGAAGACAAGTTCAGATAATAAAAAACCTAATATAGAGTAGAGAAAATTATATGGTTCAAATTACCAATTCAAGTAATGAGCGAATAAATAATATTCATACCTTTCTACAAGGCAGTAATCCCATTGGATTAGGGGATGAATGCATCAAGGCAGTACTGGCTTTGGAAATGGCGTGCGAGGAATTAACGTCAGCTGAGCAGGTTAAGCGTAGCCGTATTGAAAATGCACCGCAGCTACCTGCGCCCAAAAATAATCTGTCCGTTATGTTCAAAGCAGCAGCGGCAAAAGAGGAAAAATTATCACTACAGGAAGAGGGGTTTAATGCGACTTCAGTTCTTGTTGGGAGTCTTTCAACATTACGTCAATTATTACATGAAGGGAATATTAGTGGGCTGGCTAATCGTCTTAAATTGATGAATATAGAATCAGATGCACTGAAAGAAAAAGGAAATAATTTATTAAACTCTTTTGCAAATAATACGAATCAAGCCAGTGCGCTTAATAACGAAGTTAGCGTTTTAAAACAAGAGCGTGCTGAAAGTAAAGTACGTTTAGCAAACCTCCAGTCTCAGCAAGGTGGGAACCAAGAGAAGATTAAGCAGCAAATTACGACAGAAAAAACAAAAATTACAAATTTGAACACGCAAATTGATGACTTGCTTGAGTTAGCGGGTAAATATGCGCAAGACGCAGATAAAGATGCCAAAAAACTCAATCAATTTGTAGATGCTACGCCACGCCACGTTGATATTGATGGCGAAAAATGGGAAAGCACCTTAGCGCTATTAACCATGTTGACTGCGCAGCTTAAAAAATCGATGAACGAAGATTCGATTCGTAATATGAAAGAGCAAGAAGAAGTCATGGCAACAATCAATGAAGCTTCTCGCAAAGATTCAGATAAAAAAGCTAAAGAGGCGGATGAAGCGCAGCGTAAAGCTGATGAAGCCAATAAAGCGGCCTCTTGCGCGAGTAAAATTTTTAGCTATGTGATGCTGGCTGTGTCTGTGATTGCTACGGTTGCTACCTTTGGTGCCGCTGCACCATTAGCAATTGCAGTCGCTGCGGTTGGTATTGCTATCTCAGTCGCTGATATTGTGCTGGAAGAAACTGGGCAAAGTAGCTTGATGCAAATGTTGGCCACCGAAATTTCTAGTGCTGTCACTGATATGCTGATCAATTTTGGTGTCTCAGAAGAAAAAGCGAAACAGATTGGCAGTATTGTTGGAATGATTGTGGCAGCAATCGCATTTTTAGCTCTCTCATTAGCGTCAATGTCATCTTTTGTTAAGAACATCGCCAATGTTGCCAGTAACGCAGTAAAGACGCTTGCTAAAAACGCAGGGACTTTATTGAAAAGTATTATTAAATCGCTGCCAAGTAGTTTGACTAATGCCTTAGGCAATATTGCGAATGGTGCAGGGAAGGTCGGAAAATCGGCGGATGATATGGTCACGCTCACTAAATTTACCAAGTTAGCCGATAGCATTGATGATTTACAGCAAGCAGTAAAAACCACGACGAAAGTCGCGCAAAAAGCCGATGACATGAAAGACATTGTGAAGGCGGCCGATAAAGTGTCAGACCAAGCTGACAATATTACGGATATCACCAAAGCTTCAGATAAAGCCGTAAATACGGTTAAAACACAAAGTGTTGCAGCGGCTCGTCTTGAAGTGGGTATGAAGGGAACCGGAGCGGTATTGACGGTAGCTAATACGGCAACCTCAGGGGGGCTGAATTTACATGCAGCAGGTCAAATTCGAGATATGAAAGAAATGCTTGCAGGCATGATGCTTAACAGTGAAACCATTCAAGCCTTAGATGAGCTATTAAAAAATTTATTGAAATCTATGTCGCAAAATTACGAACAATTCGAAGAAATGTTTAGTGGCATGCTTGCGTCGTTAAATCAATCCGGCCAAACGAAAGCCAATATGCTGAAAACAGCTCGCTTTGCATAGTTAATATAGGAATTTATCAAATGAGTTTTAATATTCAATCAGAATCAAGTAAGCCAGTTTTACTTCACAAGCCTATCAGCTTTGGTAGCGTTTCCTCAACAACTAACAGCAATACAAAAGCAGCAGAGATGCCTGCACTGCAGGGTGTGCAATTAAATGATGTGCATACCATGGCACTAGGGTCTGAGATGGCGATGGATAAGCCATCATTAAAAATGATTCAATTTTCAATGCAAGATGACCAAATGCTTGCCGAAATTTCGTCGTTAACGAACTCCGATAAACTAGCCATATTGGATGATCTCCATGCATTTCGCATGTTGACACCAGAAAGTATCCAGCAGGCAATCAGTAAAGTGTTAACTGAAGAAAAAAGCCATATTGAACAGTTAGTTGAAGATGCTCAATTACCAGATGAAGCTGATTTGAAACAGATATCCCAAGCTATCCAAGCCATGATTGCGGGTAGCTTCCTCAAAGATTCAGCTTCTGAGCAAGTTGAAGGTGGTAATGGTAATAAAGACCAAGAGTCTATTGGTAGTATTAAGAACAACACGTTTGTTGGCATTATTAGTAATGACTTATTGGTGGAGTTGTCGAAAATTATTCGCAAAGTGATGGCAGAGATCAATATTTCAGATCGCCGTATCAATGCGGATTTTCTGCAATTAAATGCCAAAATGGTACAAGCTTCCGCGGATTCAACGGTTCGTGAAGGTAAAGAAGCCTTTAAAGGAGCTCTGATGGGCTTTGTTACCTCTCTTGCGATTACAGCGGCAGGTAGTGGTTTCCAAGCAAGAGGACTACGCCAACAACAGAAGTCAATTAACAATAATCTGGTGGCTGGAAATCAAAATATCAGTGGCGCTAGTCAGTTATCCGGATTAAATGGCAAAGTCGGGAGTGACTCAATGAAGTCGAAGACGTTGAGTTTGACGGGCAAAGATGGCTCGACAGTGACACTGAGTAACCAAGCTTCGCAAAGCCAAAAAAACCTTTCAAGCCAAAGAGTTGAAGAGGCAGGTAGGCGTACAAGAGATTTGGGAGTATCGCAGCATGAGAAGCACGAGCAAGTCATGAATAAAACGCGCGTACAAATGGGCGTGGCAGATCAAGTTTCTCGAATGTCAGATAATGCGGGTCAGCTAGCGACAACGTCAAACCAAGTCAATGTGAAATCGGCCGAAGCGGACAAAATGATTGAACAATCAGTGGCGGATACGGCACGTTCAATTTACGCAGATAAAGACAAACAAATCGACAAAAGCCAAGACCTTATGAAACAAATACAGGAACACCTGCGTGAAATTCGGGAAGGTATCTTAAGAACAGTACAAAGCGTGGTGAGAGGCTAAAGAATGGATATTACATCCCCTTCTCGTCCAGATAACGTTTCTCACTTTTCGCCGTTGGCGACATTGGTACCAACAGCGCAAGCACACCTCCCCCTTCTGGGGAGGGATATTACTTTTGATGAGTCACTTATGCCTCATCAGCAAGCGCTGGATGTGTTCCGACAGATGCAATATAGCGCGCCGGAAGAGATTTACCAGCAACGACCACACAATGATTCCCCTGAAAATATACAGCTTAAGGCAAGGATGCTGATACGTGAAAATAAGCGTGCGAATGATGGCTATGAGGAGATTAAAGCTCTCAGAAGTACGAAAAGTGTGAAGACTCTCGAAGATGGTCGCTCGCATATTAAAGGGGTATCTGGAGTGATTGATAATATTCATACGAATTATCAAAAAAATATGGAGATTTAGTTAAAGCATCAACCCAATATATGCAAGATATGAATATCATGGTCAGTAAATTATCCCGTTATATAGAGGCAGGTGAAAATGGTAAAATCCATATTAAATTAGAAGATACTTTAAGGGTAATGGATGAAATAGTTGCAAAATATTCGGGTACGAGTGTAATTAATGAGGTTGATGGGGGTACAAAAGAATTAAAAGAGCTGAGAAAAGAGTTCGATCTGTCTAGAGAACGCATAGAGACATTAAAAAAGAATGATGAGGAATTTTTTTTGAATTCATGAATTTATCGGATTTGTCAAAAAAAATAAAGGCAGCGGTGCAGAAACTTAACCTTAAATCTGTTGGTGAATATTTCGGTAAATGGAAACCTGATTTTGATAATGCTACGCCATTAATGAGAATAACAGGTACTGAGCAAGAGTATACTTTTTGGGAAAAAAAGCTTTCTGAACAGGGATTCATTGTTGAAAGAATGAAGGGTGAGCTTTATATATTTCCTGATTTGAAACCAGTCAAAGAAATTTTTTATGCACTGAATCACTCTTCGGCAACTTGGAATGAAGAGGGAAGTGATATTTCATCCCAAGAGTTTCAAAGCTTACAATCAGCAGTTGATAGCCAAAAAAATACCATTAATAGTTCCGTATCTCGTTTATTAGAAACCTTTCGGCAAGATAATAGTCATTTTGAAACGTTAACTCAGTTACTGGTTCAATTATATAAAGATTTGCAACAATATAATAATGGTTACGTCAATATGTAATAGCGGAATTTAATTTTCCTCTATTCTCTATATTTATCAATAAGGAGGAGCGATGATTATAAATAAAAATATAACGACACCAATTGTAAAAAATTCATTACCTTTATCTAATCAAAACAATAAATCATTTTTAAATAATATAAATTCAGTTAATAATGTAGGACAAGAAGCACATTTCCCTGTCAAAGAACAGGGTATTGATAAAACATTTAATATTTCAGGTAAAAGTGAAGAGTTACATTTGAGTAACCAGAAATTACAGGCGAATATAATTAAATCACTATTATGTGAAAAATATCCTGATATAAGTTTAGATATGATAACCAAAGCCCTAGATTTGGGTCATAGTGGCAATCTTCAAGGACAAAAGTTGCAGTATCAACCTGAAAATGCTCTCATTATTTTGACATTATTAACTCCGAAGGAAATTAAGGATTCAAAGGTATTAGACTGTGCGGCAAATCTTATTAAGCAGTTAAACAATTGCAATAATGATAAAAACTTTAAGCAGGTATTGAAATCACCGCAAAAAGCCCTTGAATCAGAGCTTTTTGATAATGCTTTGAGCTCCAATAATATTGATGATCTGACTCAACGTTTCGTAGATAAGTATGTTAAACCTGCTATTAAAGAGAAATTAACACCTTTTTTATCTGAGAAAACTATCGAAGAATTACCGATAGAGTATTTATTCGACACTTCTCTTCAGGAAACCAAAAAAGAGTTAATTATGGAAGCGAAAAACCAGCTGATAAAACATAAAGTTGATAAATCAGTTGATAGACTCTTGCAGTTTCATAATATATTTTCGGCATTGGAACAACAAATAGAAATTATGGGGCAGTTAAGTGTTTCTATAAATATGGATGGCAATACTGAGAATAGTGTAACAACAAGTCCTGTGAAAAATATCAAACCAGAAGATACTGTGGATAGTGGTACGGACTCCGTTATTTCGTCAAATGGTTCAGATCCTGCATCTTCTAAATCAACCGTGAATAATTACGTCATTAACAATTACTATTCGATGCCAAAAGAATTGGTCACGGTAAATAACGAAGGAATCGAAACGAGCCAGTTTGAAAATAAAACTGTTGATAGCCACACACCTGAGTCGGTACAAAAAAATAATCCTGAAGACAATGAAAATAAAGCCAGCATGCCTCGGTTTAAAAGTACGTTAGATATTCCCCAAATTAATAACGAGCAACCAGCGGTATTAACTGGAAATGCATTGGAAAATAGCCGTTCTTCGGCTAATGAATTGCGCCAAAGCATTCTGGGCAGTTCACGAGACCCATCTGCACAAGGTCGTAGCATGCCATCAGTACCTGCGGAGTCTAAGCTTAATCTTGATATTAACGCTTTTCAGCCTAAATCAATGGTGTCAGCAGGGCGATTCGAACCCGTTGAAATCGCTGACAAGATGACAGGTGAAAAGAAAAGAAGCTGGCAAGCTAAAGCGCCGGAAGAAAAAAACATCACCTTATCAAGCCATGGGGCACTAACCCGTAACCAAGCCGAAAAGGAACGTTATGCGAATGGGCCGATAACGCCAGGGACGGAAAGAATGGGCGTTCCCAATAATATCAACTCGTTCAGCAACCGTTTTAAATCGGCAGAAATTGTTGATGAGGCGACAGGGAAAACAAAGACAACATGGAAGTTATCTGACCAAAAAACAAGTCAACCAGTCACGTTAACAGAGAAAGGAGCACTAACCCGTAACCAAGTCGAAAAAGATCGTTATGGAAGTGGCCCGATAGCATCAGGAACCGAGAAAATGGGCATTCCTAACAATACCAACACGTTTAGTAACCGATTTAAACCCGCAGAGATTGTTGATGAAGTAACGGGAAAAACGAAAAAAACGTGGCAGTTATCTGATGAGAAAACAAGTCAAACAGTCACGTTAACAGAGATGGGGGCGTTAACCCGTAATCAAGCAGATAAAGAACGCTACAACGATAATGCTACCCGTTCTGAAAAAGGTTAAGAGATGACAGCACAGAGTTTAGTTCAGCAACAATGGGTAGAAAATCAAATTAAGGAAATTCGTACTTATTCGGGGATCACCAAGCCTTTTACTATGGATTCAGCCCTAATCAGAGATTTACATATTGATTCACTGGAAATGTTAGAGTTAATAACGGCTATCGAACAGTATACAGGGCAACCAATTAACGATGAAGTTTGGATGAAATGGTATAACTTACGGGATATTACCGAGTACCTATTGAGTGTTAAATAAACAGATAAAGCCACGGTATTTATTCGAACGTGGCTTTTATTTTTAAGCTTTTTTTATTTATTTCCTATCGAATTATTGCCATCACATAAAATTCATATTTTTGTCATCAAGTGATAACGCTCACAAAATAGCATACCCTCGTTTGCTTAATTCTACGCGCGTAGACTATCCTTTAAGTAAATAAAAAACGCCAGTTAGATTTTTTGATTAATAGGCTTTGCGCCAACACCAAGGGTTTATCACTATGGCTACACAATTAAATATCGAGGCGAGTCAACAAGCTGCGCAAGAACGGCTGAGTACGCCAGAAGGAAAAAAAGATTTCCGTCGGGCGATTTTTTCTTGTTGGTTAGGCACAACCATGGAATATGCAGACTTTGCTCTCTATGGTTTAGCGGCAGGTATTATTTTCGGTGATGTTTTCTTCCCAGATGCAACACCGATTATGGCACTGTTATCCAGTTTTGCCGCCTATTCAGTCGGGTTTATCGCACGTCCAATAGGTGCATTATTTTTTGGTTGGTTAGGAGATAAACATGGCCGAAAAATGGTCATGGTGATTACGATTGCATTGATGGGGTTATCGACAACCCTTATTGGTGCGATACCCAGCCATGCACAAATTGGTGTTTGGGCGCCGGTTTGTTTGGTTATCTTGCGGTTTGCCCAAGGCTTAGGTGCGGGAGCTGAACTATCCGGTGGGACTGTGATGCTAGGTGAATACGCCCCCGTAAAACGCCGTGGCTTGGTCTCTTCGATTATTGCATTAGGCTCCAACAGTGGAACATTATTGGCCTCGATGATTTGGCTGATAGTGTTACAAATGGATAAAGAAAGCCTGATGTCGTGGGGATGGCGTATTCCTTTCCTTGGCAGTATTTTGATCGCCTTGGCCGCGTTATTTATTCGTCAACATATGCGCGAAACACCTGTTTTTGAAAGGCAAAAAGAGCAGCTTGCTGAAGAACGTCGCCTTGCATTGGAATCTGATGCAGTGGCTCATCCTGTTGATAACCGCTCATTTTGGCAAAAAACGCGTGCGTTTTGGACAATGGTCGGGTTACGTATTGGCGAAAACGGCCCATCTTATCTTGCTCAAGGTTTTATCATCGGTTATGTGACGAAGATATTGCTGGTGGATAAATCCGTACCGACAACCGCGGTTTTGATAGCGTCAATTCTTGGGTTTGCCATTATTCCATTTGCAGGTTGGCTATCAGATAGATTTGGGCGTCGTATTGTTTATCGCTGGTTTTGCTTTTTACTGATGTTGTATGCAGTACCTGCTTTCATGTTATTAGACTCTCGTGAGCCAATGATTGTTATTCCAACTATTGTGGTTGGCATGGGGTTAGCATCTCTGGGGATTTTCGGGGTACAAGCGGCTTGGGGGGTTGAGTTATTTGGTGTGCGTAATCGCTATACTAAAATGGCGTTTGCTAAAGAACTTGGCTCTATTTTATCCGGTGGTACGGCTCCATTAGTGGCATCTGCATTGTTGTCTTGGACAGGTCAGTGGTGGCCGATAGCCGTTTATTTTATTGCAATGGCAAGTATTGGCTTAGTAACCACATTCTTTGCACCAGAAACGCGAGGTCGAGACTTAAACCTGCCTGAAGATGCGATATAAGTGAGCAGGGTTGTATATAAAAATCAGAGTGGCTGCTATTCTTTGGCAACGTCATGTTGGAAAAAGGAACTGCTGGGTGTCTGATACGAATGACCATAAAGTGACGCGGGTAGATGTTGCCCGCGAAGCCAGAACCTCGGTTGCGGTAGTCAGTTATGTGATTAACAATGGCCCGCGTCCTGTTGCAGAGGCAACACGGCAAAAGGTGTTAGCAGCAATTAAAAAAACGGGGTATCGGCCAAATGGTATTGCGAAAGCCCTTGCATCTGGCAGTACGCAAACTTATGGGCTAGTGATCCCCGATATTTCTAACCCGTTTTTAGCTTCTATTGCTCATGCCTTGCAGCGAGAAGCGTTTAAATATGGGCATGTTTTGTTGCTGGGTGATGCGGGGGATTCTCGGGCTCGTGAAAAAGAACTGATTAATAACCTTTTGCTCAGGCAAGTTGAAGGCCTCATTTATACCAGTGTTGACCGGCATCCCTATGTTGATTTAATTCAGTCGTCAGGCACGCCTTGTGTGATGCTTGATAGGATTGAAGCCACAGAAGGGATCAGTACCATTCAAGTGAATGAAAAGCTCGCAGCCTATAAAATTACGCGTCATCTCATTAAGCATGGCTATCAAAATATTGGCATTATTTGCGGCCCGAATGAGATGCTCAACACTCAAGACCGCTTAAATGGTTGGAAAACTGCGCTGACAGAAGCGGATTTAACGATACAACAAAAATGGATTTTATCGGGGGAATATACCCGTGATTGGGGTTACCAAGCAATCTATCAAATGAGAGAAGAAGGCTTCCCTGAGGCCATTTTTGCCACGAATGAATTACAAGCGTTTGGCTGTCTAAAAGCTTTAGCGGAATTAAAATTACGTGTACCAGAAGACATTGCACTGGTGTGTTTTAATGGGACCGTGCAATCAGAATATACCGTTCCAACTCTCACAACTGTTCGCCAGCCTGTTGATAAAATAGCGCAAAAAGCGATACACATCTTACAAAATTGGCCGCAAAAAGAAGCCATCTGTGAAGTGGAATTTGAATTACAAATCGGGCACTCATGCGGGTGCTGATGATTGATTATTTCAGGGAAATTTATGCGTTTAATTATAGATTGCGACCCCGGTAATGGGGTTGCAGGCGCCAATGTTGATGATGGGCTCGCACTTGCGCTTGCCATCGCCGCGCCTGAAATTCAGCTCGAGATGATCACGACGGTTTCAGGGAATACGCCCAGTGAAATCGGGTTCAATGTCGCCAGTCATTTAGTGAGTTCGTTGGGTGAAAACATTCCTGTCTATCGGGGGGCATCATCTGCTTTGGTTGAGGCCAGCGCGCCGTGGCGTGAGTTGCTCGATAATGGTGCTGAGCGGGCACAACTTCAGCACCTGTGGGATGGTCTCCCATCAGTACCGTGTTTACCAAAATCTATCCCAGAAGCGGCACTGCGTATGGGGGAGTTGGTGTGCCAGAACCCAAAACAAATTACTATCGTTGCGATTGGCCCGTTAACCAATATCGCGATGGCACTGCAATTGTTCCCTGAAATGGCACAAAACGTGGCGCAAATTGTCATTATGGGCGCGGTTTTTAATGTCCCAGGTTATGTTAAAGATACAAACTTTGGCCTTGATCCTGAAGCGGCTCATGCGGTATTGAGTAGTGGGGTTAACATTACCTTAGTGCCAATGGATGTGACTGTGCAAACGCAGATGGTGCACAGTGATCTCGACAGGTTTGCTTCATTACAGTCCCCCCTTAGCCAATTTCTGGTGAGCACGATGCGCCCGTGGATTGATTATTCACGAGCCACAAGGCAGCTGCCCGGATGCTGGATCCACGATGTGCTTACTGTGGCATGGTTACTCGATAAAAGTATTGCCACTTATGAGAAAAAGCAGGTGGGAATAGAGCTACAAGGTGCACTGCGAGGCAAAAGTTTTTACTATGATGCTTTGCGCTTGCGCATTGGCATACCAGCACCAACCACAGAGCCTATTACCGTATTGCAATCGGTGGATAATCAGCGCCTGCTCGATTTGATTTTTCAATCGATTAGTCGATATTCGCCAAAATCGGTATAGACGAAATAGAGAAATAGCGCCATTAGGCGCTATTTTTTTATCACTTATCACTTATCACTATGAGGCGGACTTTGACATTATTCCGTGAGCAAGCTTTCCTTTATGGAAAGTCGCATAACGTGGTGAAATGCGTGCGACGGCCTCTGCGGAACAAGATGCATCAAGCAGCACAAAGCTGGCATCATCCCCTTTAGCTGGCCACACTTGTTGGCCTTTTTCATCTAACGGCAAAATATTACCAGTTGCGATAGCCAGTGAACGGGACAGTGATAACTCATCAGGGCGAGTGTAGAGCTGCGCGTACAAATTGGCTTTTTCTAGCATGTCACCTAGGCCAAAGGGCGACCAATGGTCAATCACGCTATCCGTTCCGGTCATCACAAATACCCCATTTTTATTTAGAGTTTTCAGTGGCATATGCAGTGTGCCAATCGGGACGGTTGAGGCGATAGTGATTTGCTGCTCAGCCAATTGTTTCGCCGTTTTCTCTGCTTGTTCAGGGTTTAATGTTGCCAATGCAAAGGCATGGCTGATGGTCACTTTACCGCGCAAGCTGCGGTTTTCATCTACCGTTTTAATCATATAATCGATAGCAGCAACGCCAGCGGGACTCGTTTCATGTAAATGAATATCCACGCCTTTGTTGTAGTCCAATGCAATTTGGAACATCGAATCGAGAGACTTTTCCATCGCGCTATCCACATTGGTTGGGTCTAAACCACCAACGTAATGAGCACCTGCTTGCATGGCTTCACGCATTAACCCTTCTGACTTGGAATGTAATAAACCATGTTGTGGAAAGGCGACGATTTCGCAAGTTAGATCTTGTTGGTGTTCTCCAAGCACTTTTTGTAAGGCTTCTAAATTTTTCAGGCCGGAAACGGGTTCGATATTACAATGGCTTCGAGCAATGGTCGATCCTTGGGATTGGATCAGCGCGATCAGCGCATTGGCTCTTTCTTCAGTGAAAGGTTGTAATTCAGGTAGCAATTTTTGCTCTAAAGCGATCATATCCATAATCGTTTTACCTTCACGTGACTGTGGCGCTTGCCATGGCCCACCATAGAAGGTTTTATCGAGGTGGATATGCATGTCGCGAAAGGCCGGTAGCATCAGTTTGCCTTGCGCACTATAGGCATTTAATGTGCCATCTGCATGTTGTTTATTGGGTAAAACAGCCGCAATTTTACCGTCACGGATTTCTACGGTATGTAAGGCGGTTTGGGTGCCGGCGACCGTCGAATCATGGTAATTAAAACCCGTTTCGAGTAACACGTCATCGAGGTAATAATGTTTATCCGTGATACTGGATTGGCCTGCTGTTTGGCTAGCTTGGCTTTGGGCGGAGGCAAAGCCCGATACCGCACCAAATAAAGTACAAGCGGCGGCGACTTTAGCACTGGTGGAAAGGAACTCTCTTCTGCCGGATGATTTTTCTGCTTTCATAGAAACTCCTAGTGATATCCATTTACTGCCGAATTTCCTGTTATTAAGCGATACGTATCCACCCAGATCGTCATCAAACGATCTGAGAGATACTGCAGTTTGCGACTAACAAAAAACTCGCATGATCCAGATTATAGAAACTTACCCTTGAACAATATGGGTTCCGGTTTCACCGCGTAAGGCTTCTGGTAGTTTTTCAGGGGTGGTGATGATCACTCGTTTACCGCCGTTGGCAATAAACGATAGGCTGGCTTCAATCTTGGGTAACATGCTACCCGCAGGGAAATGACCTTCTTCCATGTAGCGTTGCATGTCGCTGGTGGTGGTTTCGCCAAGTGCTTTTTGTTCAGGTTTGCCGAAGTGAATGCAGACTTTTTCGACACCAGTGGTGATAATTAAAATATCGGCATTGAGCTCTTTCGCCAACAAGGTTGTTGATAGGTCTTTATCAATCACCGCATCAACACTTTTGTAGCCACCATTGCCGTTATCAATGACTGGAATACCACCGCCACCTGCGGCAACCACCACATAATTGTGTTCTGTTAAGGTGCGGATCGCTTGTGATTCAACGACACGTTTTGGTTCAGGGGAAGCCACCACACGACGGTAACCGCGGCCAGAGTCTTCAACAAAATGCCAGTTTGGGTTTTCTTGCTGTAATTGCTGAGCCTGTTGCTCTGTAAAAAATGCCCCAATCGGCTTGGTTGGTGCGCTAAAGTTTGGGTCATTTTTATCTACTTCAACTTGCGTCACTACCGTAATCGCTTGGCGGTTATGGCGTTTTGCTAAGACGTTAGTCAAAGCTTGTTGAACTAAATAGCCAATTCCACCTTGAGTATCTGCCACACAGTTAGCCAGCGGTGTTAAAGGTAAACCTTCGGTTTCGTGTGCAATCTCTGCACGGCGCAAATCTAATCCAACTTGAGGTCCATTTCCATGGGTCAAAACAATGTTGTAATTGCCTTCAAGCATGTCACTAATGTGGTGTGCAACTTCTTGAACGGCTTTTTCTTGAGCTTCGATAGACTGGCTGTTGTTATCTTTGATAATACTGTTGCCCCCGATGGCAACAACCACGAGTTCTTTCATTGTTAATGTTTCCTGAGACAGAGATTTAGCTGATAGTAGGTGTACAGCGCACACCTACTATCAAAGGTTGGCTTGGTTACACTGACTTACTGAGTTTCTCAGATTTTTCAGCTTGTTGTTCTTCCACCGATTTCCGGCTGTCTAAAAAGTGTTTGAGTACAAATAAAGCTGCCATCATGAGGTATGCATAAACAAACATCAAGGTTGAACCAGTAGCAATTCCGACCGCTGGGGAGTGAATAATTCCGAAGAATACTAATATTGCTCCCGCGGCAGCAGCAATGGCTCCACGCAGTGGTTGATTGAGGATAGCAAAGATAGCAATACAGCCCCACAGCATACTGGCTAAAGGTGCTCCGTTACCTAAATGAACCAGACCTTGGTAATAAACCCCTTTGTGTAGCAAGGTTTCAACCCCAATAGCACTCGCAGAGGTGCCTGCTGCGCCCATAACACTATTAACCATCGTCAATGCCCAGTTAGCAATCCATGGGAATAGACAGATAAAGATAACGGGAACTTCAATTTTTGGTGTTTCTCGCACAACTTGGTTGGCGGTGACGACCCCGATAAACACCAGTATTGGTACGATAGCGGTCATTGGAATGATAGCTAACATGAAGGCACCGATACCGAATAGTGGTACGATAAACATAGTGATACCGGACGCTAATGTATAACCCACGCTTGCCCCCATGGCTTTCCAACCTGCGTGACCTACGTAAACAGTGACAGGGAATGGGTTACCCATAAAACAGCCAACTGTAGACGATAAACCGTTAGCTAACATGACTTTACGCGTATTGTATTCATCACCTGCAGCATGCGCACTTTCGATATTTTCCAGGTCGAAGATATAGTTTGCTAAACCCAGTGGCACCGCTGATGCTAAGTACGGCAGAGCGTGTGGTAGGCCTTGGAAGAAACTATCAATATGAATACCCGGTGGGTTAAAGCCAAAAGAGGCCATTGAGTCTTTGATAGCTTCAGCACTTTGTAGGCCTGAAACCCATGCCAGTACCGTACCTGCAATCAGTAGTAATAAGCCAGTTGGCACACGAGCAAAAATCGGTTTTTTACCAAACCAGTTAATGAAGATTAATAACAGCACAATGAATGAAACCGTTGGTGCTTCAAACGCTTGCAGCATTGGGTTCATCGCCAGTAACAGTAATCCTAACCCAGACAAACAGGATAACAGTACGGTGCGAGGGATCATCTTACGGATGGTTTCACCTAAGAAAGAACCACCGACGAGGATCATCGATTCAACAAAACACCAAACCAGCGCGATTTGGATCGCAAATTCCGCATTCTGTGTGGTTTGGTAGACCGGCATGATAACTAAGAACGTCACTGTAAAGATAGAAGGCGCACTCGGCCCTGATGGTAAAGCGGTGACGTCATTGCGCCCGGTTTGCTTTATCATTTGCTGGCCAAAGTAAGCATAGCTCACACTGGCAAGTAAAACAGCGAAACCAAAGGCGGGCGCAATTCGGCCGTAAACAATTTCAGATGGGATGCCGACAACGAAAATTAACAGGCCCATCATGGTGAGTAGGTTGGTTAGGTTATTGGTCATTAAGCCGAAGTAGGCGGCCAAATCCCCACGTTTCCACTTGATTTTGAATATACTCATTTTAAGTATTCCCCTGTATACCCGTCATACTTTGAGCCACAGCTGTGTTGGCCGTTCTCGGCTACTCAGGTCACATACTGGTGTATGCTCCCTGAGATATCCTCGCTTGCCGCCTTGCTGCAACTCAAATTATTTAGGGTATACACTCTAGAGGGTGTATATCAGGATATTCAAAGTTGCAGTTTATCTGTGCTGCTGAATAATTAGGGTATTCGTTTTATTTTTATTGCCCAACTTTAGTCGGGCGTTATTTTTTATTACTGAAAACTAAGCGTATTTCTGTGCGTAAGACAGCATGGCCTTTTCAAAGCAATCAAACGGCGGGTGAACAATACCTGCGCCAATCATACCGATACCTGCATCTTTATGGGCAATCGCGGTGTTGATAACCGGTAGAATGCCGCTGGCAGAAACTTTTGTGATATCAATGGCGGTAGGGATACCCATAAAGCCCAATAATGGAATAGTAACATTCGGGTTTTCACCTAACGTGATTTCACGCATTTGGCGAGAGAAATCGACCGCTTCTTCAACTGTACCGCCAACCAGTGCCACGATAGCCGGTGCGGTTGCCATCGCAAATCCACCAATACCGTAGGTTTCTGTGATAGCGGAGTCACCGATATCTAAACCAGAGTCTTCTGGTTTGTAGCCCGCAAACATTGGCCCGATAACTTGCTGAGAAGGACCTGTGAACCATTGACCTGGTAACCCACTGATACGTAAACCAAATTCATAGCCATTACGTGCCATTGTTGTAACAACGGTGCTGTATTCGATGCCATGAGCCGCATCCATTGATGCTTTACACATCGCCATCCACGTTGGTCCGGAGAAGTAATCGCTGCTTGCAACAAAATCAAACACTTCTTTTTGTTGCGCAACAGAGAAATCAGTTTGAATGATCCCTGTTGTAAGCGCTTGGATAAGTAAGGTTGTTCCTGCATTGTTACGGTTATGACACTCATCACCCATATGCAGTGCTTGCGCAAGCATCAAGCGTAGGTCGATTTCACCAACGATTTTCATTGCGTCGCGTAGCATTGGGCCTAAAACATCACGCATCCAATTTAAACGATCGATGACGCTTTGGTCGTTGGCACCCATGCGCAGAATTTTTGCCATTTGCTCACTGAGGTTAGTAAACGCGCGGTTACCATAGGTTTTATTTTCAACAATGTGCATGAACATCGATGCAGAAGTGACACCAGCCATCGAGCCAACACAATCATGTTCATGGCAAGGGGAGAAAATGATTTCACCTGAAGCTGCAACGCGCTCTGCATCGGCTAAATCTTTTGCCAAGCCTTCGAAAACCAGCGCACCAGTCACCGCACCTTTCATTGCTCCACACATATCTTTCCAAGCGACAGGTGGGCCAGCGTGCAGGATAGTATTTTTGGTCATGCCGGGAACGACATTAATCGCTTGGTCGTAACCAATTAACACAGGTTGAGATTGAATAATACGCTCAAGGGCTTGGGCGTTAGCAGCCGCAATTTTTTCTTGTAGTGCGGCATTACCTTCAATTTGGTCAAGGGCGCGAATAACCGCAACGTTGCCTTGTCCTGGAGGCGTCCAGTTTAAATGCGTGACCGGAACATGTTGTTTTTTCAGATCATCACTGAACATTTCGATGCCAACGTTGATGACATTTAATGGCTGCTTAAATAATGAAGTCATTATGCTTTCTCCCCTTTCCATACAAACTCACGCCCTAATAAACCGGTATTGGTGCTGCTACTTGCCCAGATGACTCCAGCATCTGTTAGCATTTTGACTTGCGCATCCATCGATGGGGTGTCTTGGTCAGTGCCCAGTACATAGCCTAAAATTTCTAATTCACGACCATCTTGTTTGGCGATGTTCTTCGCTTCTTTAATCGCATCAATCATCACACCCACAGGGTCTTCATGAGAACCAAAGCCTAAAACAAAGTCCATCATGACCACGCCCACTTCAGGGTCGCGAGCTTCTTGCAGTAAACGTTCAATACGGTTGGTTGGGTCGATCATTGGATGAGGTTTACCGTTGGTAAAGTCGTCATCACCAAAATCGAGGAAGGTGTGTGCAATACTTTTATTGAGATCTTTTAAGCGATAGTCAGGGTTTGGCTGAATATTGCTATAAACATCATCATATTTTTCCAATGCGGCAAACATCGCTTCATCACATAGCGTTCCACCGCAGAATAAGCCACGAATGTATTTCTGCTCAGGCTTCAGTTTGGCTCTAACTTCATCAATTAGCGGTAAATTGAGCGGGTGTAAATCTAAATCTTCTTTGCGAATACCGGTTAATAGAACGGCTTTCAGTGCCGCTTCTTTGGTGCTTTGGGCGAAGGTTAAACCCGGTTTGTCTTCTGGCAGTGGTTGGCTACCTAAGAAGCACACAACAACAGGTTTATGGCATTTTTCCGCTTGCTCTAGCACTTTTTTAGCTACGCTAGGGGCTGGTGGCTTAGAAATCAGTGCGATAACTTGGGTTTCATCATCGGCATCGAGCATTTTTAGTGCATCAATCATCATGATACCGCCAATTTTTTCGCTTAAATCGCGACCACCAGTACCAATTAATTGAGAAACACCTGCACCAAATTCGTGAATACGGACGCTGAGTTCTTGGCTACCCGTACCGGATGCACCGATGATACCAATGCTGCCACGGCGTACATCGTTACCAAAGCACAGCGCAGTTCCATTGATAATGGCAGTTCCGCAGTCTGGGCCCATCATCAGCAAGCCTTTCTTGCTAGCAAGCTGTTTGAGCGCGAGTTCATCTTCAATGGAGACGTTATCGGAAAACAGCATAACGTTGAGGTCATTTTCTAGTGCAATGCGCGCTTCACGGGCTGCAAACTGACCGTTCACTGAAATGACGGCAAGGTTGGCATCTGGGATATGTGTTTTCGCTGAATTAATAGTGGCATATTTAGCTTCATGCTGCCCGCCACCTTGGTTTTTCTTATTAAATAACTCTTCGATAGCAATTAATGTGGCTTCGTTAGCATCATCGCTTGGGCCTTTAATGACAATCATTAAATCGCCATTTTTGGCCTCTTCTAATTCAGGTGTTAGTAACCCTAAATTACGTAAAACGCCTTTGTTCATCTCTGTTGCCATCGCGACAAACGCTTGTTCGACATTGTCGAGCTGATTGGCTTTTGTCGAAATAGACATCAGTGATACGGAATCAAAATAGGTATTCTTTTTTATGACAACTTTAGTCGACATAGTTTTCTCCGAAATAATGGGTGATATACAGGGCATCTCGCAAGCCAAATAGCATGTCGCTGCCAGAACTCGACCCGATATTTAAAATCTCTAAAAATTGTGGATAAATATTGGTTTCTTTCGCATCAACTAATGATTGAATTAATTGCTGCATATTTTCGCGATATTCTCGGTTTAATGCTTTTTCTAATGTGATGGCACTGATTGGTGTCGTTTGGCCTAGGCTTTGGGTTATTCCCTTAAAAAATTCAGGGTAAAAAGTGGCAACCGGATGACCGATTAATAATAAAAATGCCATTAACCCAACTAAGTAATCATCTCCTGAAGGAGTTAGCCCGATACCCAATCCAACAAACTGGCGGATCACATAAACAATATTTTCTTTATCTTTCTTAATTATTGATTCAATCAATTCAGAGCGTAATTGAACCAATTGCTTCGTCATAGAGAGATAAAAAAAATTATCTCCCTGATATTTAAATAGAGAGCTTTTATTTTCAGTTAAAATTAAATCCAAACTACTTATTTGTTTTTCGATATATAATAAATAACTTGGTTTTTTCAGTTTGTTATCATTAAAGTTGATAACTGGTTGCTGCCATTCTTTGCATAAAGAAAATGATAATAAATAATTATTACCAACCAATATTTCTTTATCTAATAAATTAATGGACTCTCCCTCTTTAATATCGAAAAGAGAAAAGTCTTTATTGATTAATCGGCAACTATTTGGAGCATTATCTAACTGAGAACAAAGCAATGTATAAAGTACATTATCAATAGAAAAGTTAATGGCTTTATTAAATACTTGTTCTATCGTTCCTTGGGGGGAGGGCTGATGCAACAGATTGAGAAAATGTGTATCAGCCGTTAACCCGTATAACCTTTGCCGATGAGATATGGATGCGTTCACATGCCTCCTTATCCTATTTAGAGTCTATGATTTCGCTATGCCCCTGCTGCAATCAGTAACTCAGCAATCTCGCTGTAGCCTTTTTCGTGTGCTAACTCTAATGGTTTTTTACCATATTTATCCGTCATATGAGGGTTCGCACCGTGGTCTAATAGCAATTTAACGATTTGCTGCTGTTTTTCACCGCCATCATTTAACACGATAGCTTCTAATAGTGGTGTCCAACCAACAAAGTTGGTGTGATTGACATTAATATCGGTTTTTTCAAGTAGTTCGCGAACAATTTCCACGTGGCCTTTTTCGCTGGCTGGTGTAATTCCCACGCCACCAAAACGGGTTAATAAGTCTAAATTTGGTTTTGCAGGTAAGACAATGCGTAATAAAGTGAGGTCATTATTAAGACAGCTTAATAAAAAAGGGTTAAAACAAGTTTGGTCTTGTTTATTAATATCGGCCCCTGCATTAATGAGGAAAGAGACACATTCATAATGTTTGTTTAGGCTTGCATTAACAATCGCAGTACGACCTTGGCGGTTAGTGATATTAATATCCACACCTTTTTCGAGACAACTTTTTAATAACTCTAATTGCCCTTGTTCAGCTGCGGTTAAAAAATCGTGAGCGAGAGTACTGGCTATCATCATTTCCCCTTAGGTTGGTTTATTGCTATCACCAACATAGATAAAGACAATTTAAAGATTATTTATGATGGTTAGAGCATAGCAATTGTCATTAATAAAAAGAATCCATTTAAATTTAATTCATCAATGAGGCGTTTGATTATTGAATTTAATTCAATAATCCACCTTTTTTGTGCGTGTGAGCATCCTTTTTTAGCGTTTTTTGATGATTTACGGCTATTTTGTGGCCCAAACTGTGTGATTTTTTTTGTTAATTAAAATCGAAAACCATGATTTACTCAGTTCTGTGATAGACATCAAATTGGAAGTTTTTAATTTGTTAAATTTGTAATTTTATTGATCGCGACTGTATCGAATGTTAATACTTAGTTTGTCTATTTAATTCAATAATATTAGGTATTTCGAATATTAATAGTGACGTTAAAGGTAGGGTTTTTACTTGGGAAAAATGCATATCAAATTTAATCTATTCCAGTTGTTAATAATTCTGTTAAGCTATAAAAATATGCTCGAAAAATAATCTGATTTTTACGTTATTGAATTTTATTCACATAAAAACATGATTTGTCTAAATTTTAAACATTTTTGGCGGTGGGTATGAACTCAATTTTTACGGAAGAAAACTTACTGACTTACACAACAGCGGCGAAGTTTGCGAGTTTTAGTAAAGCAGCGGAAGAATTAGGCGTGACCACCTCTGCGGTGAGCTATACCATCAAACGTATTGAAACCTATTTAGATGTCGCGTTATTTATTCGTAATACCCGTAATATTGAACTCACAGAAGCAGGGTATTATTTTTATCGCAAAGCAACCGACTTGCTCAATAATTTCCATTCTATTCAAAAAAGTATTTATTCCATTGAGCAAGGGATTGAAGCGCGGGTACGTATCTGTATTAATCAGTTATTATATACGCCGTATCATACAGCTAAGTTATTGCAAATATTAAAAAAACAGTTTGCTACCTGCCACATCACTGTGACAACAGAGGTGTATAATGGGGTTTGGGATGCCATTATTAATAACCATGCAGATATTGCGATTGGTGCTCCGGGTACGTTGATGGATGGCGGTGGAATTGACTACACTGAAATCGGTGCGATTCACTGGCAATTTGCTATCGCTGCCACACACCCATTGGCACTGATGCCAGAGCCCATCGCTGAGAGCCAGCTGCGCCTTTATCCCAATATTATGGTGGAAGATACCGCACATACCATTAATAAGCGGGTGGGTTGGCTGTTACATGGGCAAGAAGCCATTCAAGTACCTGATTTTAATACTAAATGCCAGTGTCAGATATTAGGTGAAGGGATTGGGTTTTTACCCGATTACATGATCAAAGACCATGTTAAACATGGTTTGTTGGTAACAAAACAAATTCAGAACCCACGACAAGATTCCCATATGCTATTAGCCACACAACATTCGGCTACTGGGCTTGTGACGCAGTGGATCCGTAAAGAATTTGGCGAAAAGGGGGTTCTAGCAGAGCTCTACAGCGATCTCCTAAAACCCATCAATTAGTCTTATTGGCTAGCGACATCAAGGGCTTTATCGATAGCATCGGGGATCACAGAACCGTGGTTTTTGCCGTCGAATAACCTAAATTCACAGTGCCTTTGGTGGTTTGCAATCTCAGTGCAAACTTGGCGTGTGCTAATCCAACTTTTGCGCGCTTGGTAATTTTGCACTTGTTCAGCGCTCAGTTTGGATAAATCAGGGCTCTCTTCTAAACCGCCTAAAGTCACAAACAGGGGGGAAGCCGTTTGTTTAGCTGTCAGCTTCGCTAAATCCACCATACTTCCTTTACCCCACCATAATGACGGGCTGGCAGAAACATAAAACTGAAAATCATCCGGTTGTTGTTGGTACGCCATCAAGGTAAATAATCCACCAAATGAATGGCCAAATAGGGTTTGCTTGCTTTTATCAATAGGAAACTGTTGTTCTGCCCATGGGCGAATAGTGTCAGTTAAAAACTGGTATAGCGCAGGGGAACCGCCCCCTTGTTTAAAATCGTCACCCGCAACAGGGGGAGTATAGTCGTGAGTACGCCATGCTTTTGGAAAGGCTTCATCGATGGGGTAACCAATCCCAATAATAATCGGTAGTTTATCCGCTGGCAGCTTTTCAACTGCGCGATTAACCGCTTTGGGGTATAAACCATTACCATCAAGCATATACAGGATAGGGCGCTGTGCGGTGACATTATAGGGTACTGCACTGTAAATGCGCAGCGCACGGTCACCGTAAGTCATATCCGTTTGTTGGATATCATAAAATTGGCCGACTGTTTTATCCAAGGGTGGAATAGTCTGGCTTGGGCGGGAAAATGCGGAATTGGTCATACACAGCAATATGCCACTTAATATGATTTTATTCATTTATTGAGTCTATTTAAGGGTTTTGAGGGTATACCTGAAACAGGCACACCCTCAGAGCTAATTAGAAGCTAACGTTTACGTTCGCCCAATAACGGCGTCCGTCTTCAACATCCCAGTTGCCACCTTTCTCATCAATCTTAGGCCCTTTTTCATTACCAATATTTAATACTGCAAAGTTTAGTTTGGTATTTTTAAATAATTGGTAGGTTGCGCCCACATCCATGGTGGTATAACCGCTACGATAGCGAGCACCAGAATGACTATTCCTTTGTGCAGCCCAGATTTGTTTACCCTCATAGTGAGCACGGGTATACAACGTCAGGTCTTCATTGAAGTTCCAATCTAGTTTTGCATTGGCTAAGTGTTTTGGTGTTTTATCTAATGGGTATCCTTTCAAGGAGGTTCCATTTCTTAGTTTTTCATCATCACTTTTACGTTCGGAATCAGTATAAGTGTAGTTTAAGTTAAGGCTCCAATCTTGTGCAAGAGGTATACCCGTTGCAACCTCGACTCCTTTAATGTTGGCTTTACCAACATTGTCATATTGGTAGATAATCAGGCCTGTACTAGCTTCTTCTTTATTAGTCGTATAGCTCGTTAATTTATTTTTAAAATCGGTATTAAAGAAAGTTAAGCTCGCATTAAAGCCTGACTCATGGTTATAGGCAATACTGATTTCTTCACTGACACTTTTTTCTGGTTTGAGGTCTGGATTACCATAAATAACACCTTTACCACCTTGAGTAGAGGTGCCATAGCCTTTACTGATTTCACGCAATGTAGGCGCACGGAAAGCAGAAGAAACTCCTCCTTTGATGGTGATTTCATCCGTTAAATAATAAACGGCATAACCACGAGGGTTCCAGTGATTACCATAAGTTTCATGGTGGTCTAAACGTAATCCACCCGTTAGAATAAGATCCTCGGTTGCGGTAAATTCGTTTTCAACAAACAGCGCGGATTGGTCAACACTCATACTGTTATTTTCAAACTTTCCTTCTGAAACCAGTGAGCTATCTTTGAGTTTTGAGTATTGATATTGGCCACCGACTGTTAAGATGTTATCGGGTAAAAATGCGATCACTTTACCATCTACAACCGTATTGGTAATTTCAGGGACACGAACTTCATAGCCTCCTTCCCATTTTCCTGTTTTTTCATTCAATTCTTGTGATTTAGTATGTCGTTTGGTTTGTTCTTGATAAACACTAAATTCTGTATTGAAATTGTCCCATTCACCTTTATAAGTCAACGCGGCGTGGTTACGGTTATTATGTATCTCTGATTTGGGGTTTTTCTGCGCACCAGCACGGTTGGCATACTCATCAATAGATTTACCTGGAGTTTCACTCCTTTCCTGCGTGGTTCTACCCGCTTCTAATAAGAAGGTTTGGTTTTCCATTGGGGTAAAGGTCAGTTTTGCCGTTAAGCTTTTATTGTCTTTTTTATGATGCCCTCCAATTATCTTATCTTCCTGACGATAATCACCACCACCATACAATTGCAGACCAAGTTTATCTTGAATTAATGGACCGGACAGGTAGAAATTACCGTCGGTTGAATTACCGCTATCACTGTTTTCTTGGATAATCGCACCCGTTGTGACGCTGCCGTGCCATTCATTGGTCACTTTTTTAGTGATGATATTGATAACACCACCCATCGCATCGGAACCATACAGGGAGGACATAGGCCCACGGATCACTTCGATGCGTTCAATCGCTTCGACAGGTGGCATAAAGCCCGCTTCAAAGCCACCGCTGCCATTTGGACGTGATTCACGGCTGTTTTGACGGCGCCCATCGACCAATATCAGCGTGTATTCGCCGGGTAAGCCACGGATATTAATATCTTGTTTGTTTGCAGCACCAACGATACTCACCCCTTCCACGTCTTTCACGGCGTCGGCGAGGTCACGGACAGGTTTATTTTGTAATTGGTCTGCACTGATCACGGTCACGCTAGCAGGGGCATCACGCAGTTGTTGCGAGAAGCCTGATGCACTGACGACCATGGTATCTGTTTTATTGTCTGCTGCTGTAGCACTAAATGAAGATAAAGCCGCACAAACACCGGCGGCAATAAGGGTGTAGTGATATTGCGAAGTCATAGTTATCCCTAGTAAATATAAATGAGAATGATAATTATATTGTTTGCGAATACTATCACTAAAACATATCAAAAATAAATAATGAGCTAGCTAATTTATGAGCAATATTTGATCTCAGCTAAGAATTTTCACCTACGATGTTTTCCCCTTTTACGACTTTTGCCAAGCTTAACGAAAAATTAAGGTTTAACTTTGGTTTATGGTGTTTGGCTGTGCGTGAATTTACTCTAGCGCCAACATTCACTAGAAAAATTTGAGTTATATGAAATACACATTTTTAGCCATTTTATGCAGTTTTATTATGATGGTCGCTCATGGGGTACAAGCAGAGGAAATACGCTTAAGTGTGACTCATCCGCAAAAAATTAAGGTTGCGGATGTGGTTAGCCTCCCAGGTCAATTTGTGGCGAGAAATGAAATTTCTATCGGTTCTCCATTGCAACAGCAAATCGTGACCGCGGTATTCGTGGAAGAAGGCGAATGGGTGGAGAAAGGCCAATTACTGGCGACGCTAGAATCGCCAATTCAAAGCGCGGGTGTCCAACAATTAAAAGCCGAAATTGATAAAGCAGCCGCTTACATTAAGCAACAAGAGGCTTTAAGTGCCCAATCACAAAGTGAATTACAGCGTTTGTCTCCGCTCGCCAAAACGGGCGTGATCTCTGCGAATGATTTTAATAAAGCTAAGTCAGAAACGGCTGCACAACATGCGCTATTAGCGGCAAGTCGTGCAGAGTTACGCCAATTGCAAGCGCAATTAAGGCGCGAACAAAGCCAAGAAGATAAAGCAAAAATCATTGCACCCGTTGCTGGTGTTATCAGTGAGCGCCATGCAATGAGTGGTACGTTATCGGATAACGCTTTGTTATTTAAACTAATCGAAAATAATGAGTTAGAGTTCGAAGCGCTTGCACACCCATCAGAATTGGCTCGTATTGTGGGGAGCAATCCTGTCACTATCCAAATTCACGACAATAAAGCAGTTTCGGGCAAATTTCGTTTTTTAGCACCGAAAATTGAGGCATTAACCCAGTTAGGGAAAATTAGAGTGACGCTGACTGACCCAATTAAATCGATGAGGCTGGGAGAAACTGGCACCATGCGTTATACAAATTCACCTAGTGAATATATATCACTGCCTTATAGTGCGATTCGCACGGAACCAGATGGTCAGCGTTTTATTTTTAGTGTGGTAAATGATGGGCGCGTGGTCAAACAACCTGTCCAAATAGGTAAAATTCAGCAGGGTAATGTTGAAATATTAAGCCCATTAAAGACCAATCTGGATGTGGTGACTTATGCTCAGGCCTTTTTATCAGAAGATGATAAAGTTGTGCCAGTAAGGGCACCGCAATGAAACTACAAATGTCATCTTGGGCGATTACCCGCCCAATTCCCACCATTGTGATTTTTTTAGCCCTGACAATTGCAGGGATATTTTCCTTTAACCAGTTACCCGTGACGGCAAACCCGGTGATCACCTTTCCGATTGTGACGGTAACGGTAACACAGGATGGTTCATCACCGACAGAATTAGAAAATGCCGTTACCAAGCGGGTTGAACGCGCTGTTTCTGGGATACCCGGTATCCGCCATATTAGCTCATCGATTAGTGAAGGTGCAACGACGACAACCATTGAATTTGATTTAAGTGTTGATGCCCATGTCGCGACTAACGATGTACGAGAGCAAATAGGGCAAATTCGAGGGGAATTGCCGCAAACAATCGACGAGCCGCTAATTAACCGTATCGATGTCGAAGGTGGAGCGATTTTACGTTATGCCGTTTCATCAGAAACTGAATCTATCGCAGATTTGTCTTGGTTTGTGGATGACACCGTGAGTAAGCAGTTGATTACTGTTCCAGGAGTACAAAAGGTCAGCCGATTAGGGGATACAGAGCGAGTTGTTCGCATTGAGCCGGACGCAAATAAACTTGCGGCAATGCAGTTATCGATAGCGAGCATCAATGAAGTATTGAAAAATAATCATCAAAACTCTGCTGGGGGAAATGCGAAATACAATACATTACAACATACCATTCGTGTGTTAGGGGAAAAACAGGCAGTAGATGATATTAAAAACATCATGTTACCCATTAATAACCAAAAATCAGTCAGGTTGGGGGAAATTGCTAATATTTATGATGGCCATAAAAATGTGAAATCTATTTCTCAGCTTAATGGTAAAGAGGTCGTTGGGTTTGCGGTATATCGCGCAAAAGGCTCCAGTGATACTCAGGTGGCACAAGGTGTCGCACACGCATTAGAAAAACTGCAAAAAGCAAATTCAAATGTTGAAATAAGCTTGGTTTCATCAACGGTAAAATACACGGAATCGAGTTTTACGCTAACTATTCAAACCTTACTAGAAGGGGCATTTTTAACGGTTATTATCGTATTTTTCTTTTTGAAAAGCTGGCGAGCCACTTTGGTGGCAGCAGTGGCACTTCCTCTGTCGATATTACCCACCTTTTTTATTTTGCTGTTATTTGATTACAGCTTAAATAGCATCACATTATTGGCTCTGACGTTGGTGATTGGCATCTTAGTGGATGATGCTATTGTTGAAATTGAGAATATCCAAAAATATATTGAACATGGTGAACGGCCGTATCTTGCCGCATTGAAAGCTTCTGATGCAATAGGCTTTGCGATTGTCGCCATTACGCTCACGATTGTTGCGGTATTTTTACCTGTTAGCTTTATTGGTGGCTTTGTGGGGCAATATTTTGTGCCATTTGGTATTACGGTTTCTGCCGCTGTGTTGTCTTCGTTATTGGTGGCAAGATTAGTCACACCATTAATGGCGGCATATGTACTATTGCCACAAAAAGGTGTTCATGAAGGCGTTAAAATGCCAAATTGGATAGCGCGTTATACCCGTTTTTTATTGATGACACTGAAACACCGTAAGTTAGCATCAACGTTAGCGGGGGGCTTTTTGATTGGCTCAGTGGCGATCACCCGTTTTTTACCGGTCGGCTTTATGCCTGATGGGGATATCAGTGTTAGCCAAATTAACATTGAGCTACCACCGGGAACTTCTGTGGAGCAAACACAACAAAAAATTAATGAAATCGCTAAACAGCTAAAAGATAGGCCGGAAATTTTATCGACCTATACGATTGCAGGGATTGCCGATGATTCAGAGGGCGTTGCTCAGCACAAAGGAATGATGATTTTAACCCTCACCGAGCCGAATGAGCGAAAACTTTCCCAAAAGGAGTTTGAACTGGCTATCTCTGAGTGGTTAAGCCAAAAAACGGATGCGCGCTATACCTTCAGCAACAGTAATGGTGGCAAAGAGTTTTCGTTAATGTTTACAGGGAGTGACCCTGAGCAACTCGAAAAGTCGATGCAGAAATTGCGTGATGCAATAGCAAAAATTGACGGATTTAAAAACGTCCAAGTTATGAAACCATTATTACGTAAGGAATTGATTGTTAAGCCTAATGAGGTAGACATTGGTCGAACGGGTGTCAGTGTGGAAGAGATTGCGAACACACTACGTATTGCGACCATGGGGGAGGCTAATTCACGTAGCGCTAAGTTTAATTTGCCGGATAGGCAATTGGCCGTACAAGTGATTTTACCGGAACCTCAGCAACATAATATTGATGTGCTGAATAATTTGTATGTAAGAAGCCAAAATGGCCAAAATGTCCCGATCAAATCTGTCGCTAATATTGACTCCAGTGATGGGCCTTCCCTGATTGAGCGAATAAATCGTCAAAGACAAATGTCGATAGAAGCCAATTTGGAAGGGCTCACACTAGGGGAAGCGTTAGATATTGTGGCACAACTTCCTGAGTATCAACAAATTCCGCGCAGTGTTTCCCAAGTAGAATATGGGGATATGGAATATATGATTGATATGTTTGAACGTTTTGGTACCACGATGGTATTCAGTGTGTTATTGGTTTTCGCCATTTTAATTGTGCTGTTTAAAGATTTTATCCAGCCGATTACCATACTGGTTGCTTTACCCTTTTCGATTGGCGGCGCAATTATTGCTTTAGTGTTATACGGTGCGATGATCGATTTACCTGTCATTATTGGTATTTTAATGTTGATGGGAATTGTGACAAAAAACTCGATTTTGCTGGTGGAATTCATTCTTGAAAAACAACGTTCAGGTATGGCGCGTGAAAAAGCCATTATTGAGGCAGGGCAAGAGCGTGTTCGCCCTATCATTATGACAACCTTTGCCATGATTGCAGGGATGATCCCATTAGTGTTAACCAGCGGTGCAGACGCCGGGTTTCGAGCCCCTATGGCTATTGCTGTGATTGGCGGCTTACTAAGTTCCACTATCCTTAGCTTGTTATTTGTCCCTGTGATTTATAGCTTGATGGATGATTTAAAACATAAATTATTACCTCAGCTTGCCAAATTAACTTCAGTGACACAAGAAGACCGCAATACTAAGCATTGGTAAAGAGATAAAAGCTGGCCGAAAGGCCAGCAGAGATTGTTGATAAAGCGGGATAAAAGCGTAATTTTGCCACTTTGTGTTAAGCCCATATTTAATTGATTAATCGAGAGCTAACTTTACTCGCATGGCTTCAAATTAAAATTAAGAATTACAAATTAATAAATCATAAATATGGTCTAATAAATAGAAATATTTAATCAAAAAAAGAATATCAATAATTGAGTTACGGAATTTTTATCATAATAAATATCATTTTAACTATTTCATTAATTTTTATCGTTAATCTAATTAAGAATGAATTTCATTGTTTTGATAATAAAAATTAATCTAATGCTGAACTCTAATTTCCTTTAATGACTTGTTTTATATCAATGAATTAATTTTTTTGTTGGAATTAATTTAATTGTAAATTATTAACTATTGCTTTATTACATATACTTCGTAAATATAGAGGGAGAATTAATATTGATTTCAGACCTTGAGAGTTATTATGAGTCAAGAAACCCATTCAGAAACACATAATCAAAAAACGACTAATGAAAAACGTAGAACAATATGGATAGTGATAGCCACAATAATTATTATTCTATTATTTGTCGCCTACGGTGTTTATTGGTTTTTAGTTTTACGCTTTCAAGAATATACCGATGATGCTTATGTATCTGGCTTACAGATCCCGATAATTGCGCAAACAACAGGTAATGTCACTCAAGTTAATTTTGAAAATACTGACTTGGTAAAGGCGGGGGATGTATTGGTTGTATTGGATAACACGAATGCGCGGTTGGCATTTGAACAAGCCAAACATGATTTAGCGACCACCGTACGCAAAACCAAAGAACTGTATATCAATGGTGATGAGTATCAAGCGCAAATTCAAAAAAACCGGGTGACACTTGCGCAAGCGCAAAAAGATTATCAACGTCGTGTGGCTTTAGGCCGCAGTGGTACCATTTCGAAGGAAGACCTGCAGCACGCCCAAGAAGCTGTGCAACTTGCGCAAGCGGCTCTGGATATTTCTATTCAACAATATAATGCCAACCGTGCATTGTTGCGTAATACAGAGCTCAAAAAACAACCTGCAATTCAGCAAGCCGCTGATAGCGTACGCAGTGCATGGATAAACTTACAACGTACTGAAATTAAAAGCCCAATGACGGGATATGTTTCACGGCGTAATGTGCAAGTCGGCTCTCAAGTCAGTCCGCAAAGTTCTTTAATGGCGATCGTGCCTGTTCAGCCTGTTTGGGTTGATGCGAACTTCAAAGAAACCCAACTAGAAAAAGTCCGTATTGGACAACCTGTGACCATCAACAGTGATTTTTACGGGGCAGATATTGTTTATAACGGTACCGTAGTTGGGCTCGATATGGGAACCGGTAGTGCTTTCTCATTATTGCCTGCCCAAAATGCGACAGGGAACTGGATTAAAGTCGTACAGCGTTTGCCTGTACGTGTTGAATTAGACCCTGAACAAGTGGCAAAACACCCATTACGCATTGGGTTATCCATGAATGTCACGATAGACATTAAAGATCAAAACGGCCCTGTTTTAGCGGAAGTTCAGCGTACAGCACCTGCATTTGAAAGTGATGTGTTGGTTTTAAAATTAAGTGATGTCGACCACATCATCGACACCATTATCAGCGATAACGCAGACTAGCTTGAAAGGAGCCGTTGTGGCAGATATTCAACCACTTAAGGGTGCAAAACTGGTATGGGCAACCATTGCGTTGTCCCTTGCGACCTTCATGCAGGTGCTTGATTCCACGATTGCTAACGTGGCTATCCCGACTATTGCGGGAAATCTCGGGGTTTCCATGTCACAAGGAACATGGGTAATTACCTCGTTTGGCGTATCGAATGCGATTTCTATTGCGATTTCAGGTTACTTAGCGAAGCGCTTTGGTGAAATCCGTGTTTTCTTATGGGCAACGGCGCTTTTCACCTTATTTTCATTACTTTGTGGCTTTTCAGATAGCCTGGGTATGCTAATTTTATACCGCGTATTGCAAGGTGCCGTCGCAGGGCCGGTGATCCCTCTTTCGCAAAGCCTTATCATGCGTTGCTATCCACCAAAAATGCAAAACATGGCGTTAGCGTTTTGGTCGATGACCATTATTTTAGCCCCAGTATTCGGTCCTATTTTTGGTGGCTATATTAGTGATAATTTCCATTGGGGCTGGATATTCTTTATGAATGTGCCTTTGGGAATTTTTGTCATTATCGTCGGCTCTATTATCTTCAAAGGGATGGAGTCCAAGGTTGTGAAAGTGCCATTCAATGTGATTGGCTTGGCGCTGCTTTCAGTGGGAGTGGGTTGCTTACAAGTTTTGCTCGACAAAGGTAAGGAGCTGGGATGGTTGGCATCTAATGAAATTGTCATCTTAGCCGTTGTTTCAGCTATTGCGTTGGTATTCCTCGTTATTTGGGAACTCACAGATAAAAACCCAATTGTCGAATTATCGTTATTTAAATCGCGCAATTTTACCATTGGAACGATTTCTGTCAGTTTAGCGTATATGGCCTATTTCGGCGCTATTGTCTTGTTGCCGCAACTTTTGCAGGAAGTTTATGGCTATACAGCAACATGGGCTGGGCTCGCATTGGCGCCCATAGGCTTATTGCCAGTGTTGTTTTCGGCTCCAGTGGCAAAATTATCCGATTTTCTCGATATCCGCTGGATAGTGACCTTTAGCTTTGTATTTTATGCGATTTGTTTCTTCTGGCGTGCATATACTTTTGAACCGAGCATGGGCTTTTCTGCTGTAGTTTGGCCACAATTGGTACAAGGAATGGCAGTAGCTTGCTTCTTTATGCCACTGACCACATTAACCCTTTCAGGTTTACCGCCAGAAAAATTGGCTTCGGCATCGAGTTTAGCTAACTTTTTCCGTACGTTAGCGGGGTCAATCGGTACCTCAATTACCACAACGCTGTGGAGCGATAGAGAAGCCGTGCACCATAGCCAGTTAACGGAATTTATTACCGATTATAATCCTGAATCCCTAGGGATGTATCAAGAAATGGCGACTCATGGATTGAGTACCGAACAGACTTCCGGGTTTATTGCTCAGCAAATTACGAGCCAAGGGTTAATTATTGCTGCAAATGAGATTTTCTGGTTGTGTGGTTGGGTGTTTATTGCGCTAATTATTACTGTTTGGTTTGCTAAGCCGCCATTTGGCAGCAAAGCGAAATAATTGGTGGCTGGGGCTAAGTATTTTAGCCCCACCAAGCTTATAGCTGGGATTTAGGAATTACATTCTCAAAACTCAAGACTGGTCGGTTAGTTTCGATTTCTTTGAGTGGCTCGACTTCTTTAAAGGTGTTTAAACAGCGCGTGACTAAGTTTTGATAATCTTTGGTTCCGCTGGTTTTCCAGGCAATTTCTTTTTCTGATAAGGTGCGAAGTACTTTTGCAGGCGTACCCACGATAAGGCTATTATCGGAGAATATCGCTTCGGCTTTGATGAAGGCACAAGCACCGACGATAGAGTTTTCGCCAATAATAGCGCCATCCATAATCACACTGTTCATCCCGACTAAGGCATTACGCTTAATGTGGCAGCCATGTAAGATAGCACCATGGCCGATATGACCATTTTCTTCAATAATGGTGTCAAATTGCGGGAAGCCATGCATGACACAGTTATCCTGCACATTGGCGCCATCTTTAATGATTAAGCGACCAAAGTCCCCACGTAAGCTGGCGTTTGGGCCAATATAAACATTTTTGCCAATAATGACATCACCAATCACCACCGCAGTAGGGTGGACAAAACTTTCAGGGCTGACGACGGGCGTAATACCATCGATTTGATAAAAAGGCATACCGGCTCCTGTAATGTGTGTTTAGGCGGCTATATCTCTGAGCACTCCACCAAAGCGGCGATAATAAGCGCTTGATGGTTGAGGAAGCTCCCCGACAGTGGTTTCGCATTGTTCAGAAACATACTGAGTTGCGGCTTGGTCGATACGTTGATAAATGTTGGTACAAAGATGGCGTGCAATATGACCTTCCCATTGTGTAGGAAGGAGTTCATCAGGTAATAACGGGTCTTTAAGCGTGACACGGCGGTAAAAGTGAATCAGTAGTAAACGTAGCTGAAAACAGTGTTCAGGGGAAATTTGTGCTGCTGTGCTTTCTTTAAGAAGTAACGCGAGAGGCCTAAATAATGATATAAACTGATGATAATGTTCTGAAATATCTTGCAAAGACCAAGCATGAGAAACCAGTTCTTTGAGGTTTTTTTCTGATCGGCTATAGGGGTAATCTGCGTGAAAATAGATGGCATTTTCAGTGGCATTAAGTTCATTGAGTAGTGTCGGTACATCACTTTGTGCGCAACTGGGTGCTGCCATGAGTGACGTATTAAATTGCCCGAAACCGAGCCAGCTCAGTTCCTTTTTTAACCTGATCTTTTCGTCTTTATCCGCTGTTTCAAGGAGTAGTAAATCCCATTTACCATCCCAATCAGGCTGCCCTACGAGGTAAATTTTATTTTCTGCACGGCGAAAGCGACTTTGCCCGCGCTCAGAAATACGGTAATAGCTGCGACGGCCAATTTTTTCGACATCAAGCCAACCTTCTTTCTGTAAGCGGAAAACGGAAGTTCGGACAAAGCGGTCAGTAAAACCCATCGGTTCTAACAGTTTAGTTAAGCTTCCTAGCCACACTTCACCACCACGATGATGCAAAGCATCACCATAGAGTGAGCTAATTAGAGACGTACCACTAATGGGTTGGCTTGCTATTGCATGTTGTATGAACTGGTTAAGTTTATTTTCCATTTATATTTCATCTATAAAATTTATGTATCAGAAGGCTTACTGAATAGTAGACATAAATTTAAAGGTTGTCTTCCATTACCTGTTTTCGCACGATTTCAGAGATTAAGGCATATCAGAGTCGTTCATTCCAATATGCCTTAATAAATTGAATTAAATCGCTATTCTAGTATCAATTACCCGTTCGGCTTTACCTTGAGAACGTGGGATATCACCACAATTTACAATACTAATACGGGTGCTAATACCCACCATCGATTTGATTCGATGCTTTAAATGGTGGCAGATATTACAGCGTTCATCATAAGTGAGCTGTTCAGGGTGTTTGAGCTCAACACGAACAGATAAGTTGTCCATATTGCCTTGGCGACCAATTTCTAATTGGTAATGAGGGGAAAGCTCCTTAAATTGCATGATTTGTTCTTCAATTTGAGAAGGAAACACATTCACGCCACGAATAATCATCATGTCATCGGAACGTCCGGTGATTTTACCAATTCGACGCATGTTACGATTGACCCCCTGCATCAGGTGGGTAAGGTCGCGAGTTCGGTAACGAATCACAGGCATGGCTTCTTTTGTCAGGGTAGTAAACACTAACTCACCATGCTCACCCGCTCCTAATGTTTTTAAGGTATTGGGGGAAATAATTTCTGGATAAAAATGGTCTTCCCAGATAGTTGGGCCACTCTCTCCTGAGTCCGCGCACTCCATAGCGACACCGGGCCCCATCACTTCAGATAAGCCGTAAATATCTAATGCTTTGATACCAAGGCGGGTTTCAATTTCTGTTCTGAGGGATTCAGTCCAAGGTTCAGCACCAAAGACACCCAATCTAAGTGAGCACTTACTAGCGTCTCCACCCATGATTTTTTCTAGCTCATCAATAATACTCAAGCAGTAAGAGGGTGTTACCATGATCACATCGGGTTTGAAATCAGCGATCAGTTGTGCTTGTTTTTCAGTTTGCCCGCCTGACATAGGAATGACTGCGGCTCCTAGGCGTTCTGCACCATAGTGGGCGCCTAGCCCTCCGGTGAATAAACCATAGCCGTAAGCAACGTGGACTTTATCGCCTCGGACAGTGCCTGCAGAACGTAAACTACGCGCAATCAGGTCAGCCCAGTTATCGATGTCTCGTTGGGTGTAACCGACCACAGTTGGGCGCCCAGTTGTTCCTGAAGAGGCATGAATACGGATGATTTGGTCCATTGGCACGGCAAAGGTGCTAAATGGGTAGTTTTCACGTAAATCCTGTTTGGTCGTGTAAGGGAATTTTTCGATATCACTCAGTTGTTTGAAATCGTCAGGGTGGACCCCTGCATCATCGAATTTTTTGTGATACATGGGGACATTTTCATAGGCGTGAGTGAGTGTCCACTTCATTCGAGAGTACTGTAAAGACTCGATTTCATCCCGCGATGCAAATTCAATTGGGTCGACGCTATCTTGTATATTGCTCATAATTGCCTGTCCTCATAATTATTATGGTTACCAGTTCACGCTAATGTATGACGTTCCTGGTATTTGCCTGAGCAGGTGTTGGGTTTTCAGGCTGTTTTTATTTGTATTAAGACGTTGTTCATACTCGTTCAATAATCATTGCTATCCCTTGGCCAACCCCGATACACATGGTGCATAATGCATAACGACCTTGTCTGCGGTGTAGCTCATTGATAGCGGCAATAACAAGCCTTGCTCCACTCATTCCAAGTGGATGGCCTAGCGAAATTGCCCCACCGTTAGGGTTGACGTGTGAGGCATCATCAGATAAACCAAGTCCCCTTAAAACGGCAAGTGCTTGTGCGGCAAAGGCTTCGTTTAGTTCAATAACATCCATTTGTTCGATGGTGAGCCCTGCCATTTTTAATACTTTTTGCGAGGCAGGAAGTGGACCGATCCCCATCAACCTTGGCTCAACGCCACAAGTGGCTGTAGCGATGATACGAGCCCGTGGTGTTAACCCTTGTTGTTTGGCGATGGTGTCAGATGCGATAATCAGTGCGGCAGCTCCGTCATTAACGCCGGAAGCATTACCTGCTGTAACAGTCCCGTTATCGCGAAATGGTGTTTTTAGCTTTTGTAGTTGTTCAAATGTCGTTTCTGCTCTTGGATGCTCATCTTCGCTGACGATGTATTCTTTTTTACGTTGTTTAACCGTTACAGGGATGATTTCTTGCGCAAAAATACCGTTAACTTTGGCAGTTTCAGTGCGTTGTTGGCTACGTAATGCAAAAGCATCTTGGTCTTCACGGCTAATTTGGTAAGTTTCTGCCACATTTTCTGCAGTTTCTGGCATCGAATCTGTGGAAAATTGTTGTTCCATCAGTGGGTTGATAAACCGCCAGCCAATAGTGGTATCAAATACTTGCGCTTGACGTGAGAATGCAGATTCTTGTTTGCCCATCACAAATGGCGCTCGGCTCATGGACTCGACGCCTCCGGCAATCATAAGTCCAGACTCCCCAGCTTTAATACTTCTCGCCGCTAATGCAATGGCATCAAGCCCAGAACCACATAAGCGGTTGATGGTGGTACCAGAAACGGAAACAGGGAGCCCAGATAACAGCCCCGCCATACGTGCAACATTACGGTTGTCTTCTCCTGCTTGATTTGCGCAACCTAAAATGATGTCGTCAGTTAATGACCAATCGAGTTGCGGATGCCTTTCCATTAAGGCTTTTAATGGAACAGTGGCAAGGTCATCAGGACGCAATGATGATAAAGCGCCACCGTAGCGGCCAATTGGAGTACGGACACCATCACAAATAAACGCATCTATCATGATTGTTCCCCTGTTAAACGATGGCCTAACCGATGAGAACGACCGTGGAACAGCGCAAGCGTTTTGCCATCTTGGTTAGTTATCTCGACTTCATATAAACCGTTACGTTTACCTTGGTGCTTCATCGTGGCAGTCGCGGTAAGCAGGTCACCCTCAAAACCGGGACGAATAAAATCAATGGAGCACATGGAAGCAACGGCAGCATGCCCTTGGCTATTACAGGCGTAGGCAAACGCGGTGTCGGCAAGGCTAAATAATTGCCCTCCGTGGCAGGTTTTATGGCCATTAAGCATCTGTGCTGTGATTGGCATTTTCAATTGCGCAAAGCCCTCCTCGACTTTTTCAATGGACATCCCCATCGCTTTTGCGCATGCATCATCACGGTACATAATGTGAGCTGATTGCTGAGCCAGCGTAATGTTTGGCAATGAAATCATGGTAGCTCCTTGAAAGTTAAAGATTGATAACCTGCGGCTAATTGCCTTAAAAGTGGGTTTGGCCGATAACGGCTGTCGCCATAAAACTGAGCCAAATTTTCAAGTACTGATAGCACACGTTGCCAGCCTAGCTGCATGCCCCAAGCGAGTGGACCTTTAGGGTAATTCACGCCAAAACACATGGCATTATCGGTATCTAACGCCGTTGCGATTCCCTTATTGACGATATCTAACGCTTCATTGCATAACATCGCGACTGTCCTCATGGTTAACAGCGCTGGGTAGTCTGGTAATACAATTACGTGTTTACCTAATGATTGAAAAAACGCGATAGCTTGTTGGTTTTGTTGCGCATTATTTTGCGATGCACAGCTTAACGTGATGGTTGTTGCGGCAAGGTAATTTACCGATAAGTCAAAATGCACGACGGCTTGTTTTTGTGTTTGCGCATGTAACGATACCAATTCACCATTCGTTAACATAATAATAACGTCATTAACAATAAGTGTCGGGGATTGATCAGAATGTTGTGTTAATCCTTCGAGAGAGATCCCATTTTCAGTTAAAAGCTGCGCGAACTCAGGAAATATCTGCCAATCGCCATACGCTTTTATATTTTGGGGCTGGTCAAGATGAATTTTTTCTGCAACAGAAGGTAAAGGCTGAGATTTATTATCATCATAATGATAAAACCCTTGCTTCGATTTACGGCCTAAATGGCCTGCTTGGACTAGTTCCAATTGCATTAATGAGGTTTGAAAGCGTGGGTCATAACCGAAGGCCTGAAATACTGATTCAGTCACCGCATAGTTTACATCATGGCCAATTAAATCAGTTAGTTGTAATGGTCCCATGGCAAAACCACCAGCGTCACGTATTGCGCTGTCTAATGTGGCAGGAGACGCAATCTGTTCTTCAAGGGCGCGCATTGCTTCGGCGTAGAAAGGCCGAGCCACTCGGTTGACAATAAAACCGGGGGTGGAACGGCAAATCACGGGGACTTTTCCACATGATAAAGTCAGGGCTTTTAACTGTTCAATGACGGTGTTAGATGTTTCTAACCCTCGAACGATTTCAACTAATTTCATCACGGGGGCAGGGTTAAAGAAGTGCAGACCCGCAAGGCGCTCGGGGTGTGTTAATTGCCGCCCAATAGCGGTAATTGATAATGAAGATGTATTACTGGCAAATAGCGTATTTTTGCTGCAAATCGCTTCTAATTCACTAAAAATTGCCTGTTTTATTTCCAGCTTTTCAGCAACGGCCTCAATGATTAATTGCGCATCGGACAGTGCCGAGAGGCTTTTTACCACTGCGATTTTGGCGATAATTGCCTCAGTGGCCTCTGGTTTTGCTTTCCCTTGCTCAACACGTTTGCGTAAACGTTGGGTCATTGTTGATAAACTACGGCTTAATACGTCTTGGTTCACATCAAATAGTAAGACAGATAGCCCCGCTGTTGCTGCCACTTGCGCAATGCCAATTCCCATGGTTCCAGCGCCAATCACCGCGATGGTGTTGATAGTCTGATTCAAAGGTAATGTCATGGTTAGCATCCTTTGAACTGGGGTTCACGTTTATTTAAAAAAGCATTGACCCCTTCGCGATAATCTTCACTTCGACCGCCAAGGCGCTGTAAGTCACGCTCAAGGTTGAGTTGCTCATCGAGAGTATTGGTTGCCGCGGCATAAATGGCTTTTTTGATAAGCCCTAAGCCATAAGTCGGTTGGGTTGCAAGGTGTTGTGCGAGCTGTTGAGTGGTATTAATGAGTTCATCATTTTCAGTGACCTGCCAAATCATTCCCCACTGTAATGCTTGCTCCGCACTTATTTTATCGCCTAATAATGCCATCCCCATTGCCCGTGCATGGCCTGCTAATTGAGGTAAAAACCAGCTTCCTCCTGAGTCAGGAACCAAGCCAAGGCGGCAAAAAGATTGAATAAAACTGGCATTTTTTGCGGCAATGACAATATCGCCTGCGAGTGCAATGGCGGCGCCTGCACCTGCGGCCACACCATTGACCGCGCAAATAATCGGTTTCGGTAATGCGGTTAGGCGGCGGATCAAGGGGTTATAGTAAGTTTCAACGGAGAATCCGAGATCAGGAGCGTCACTGCCCACGCTCACATTGCGATCATTCAGATCTTGTCCGGCACAAAATCCACGGCCTGCACCGGTGATCACTAAACAGCGTACGGTTTCATCGCGTTCCGCTATTTTGATAGCTTCACTGAGCTGGCAATGCATTTCATCATTAAAGCTATTCAGCCTATCAGGGCGGTTGAGAGTGACGGTGAGAACCCCATTTTCTAACGTAGTGAGGATCATTGCTTCATTATTCATGATTATTGTCCTGTAAATTGAGGTTTTCGTTTTTCGAAGAATGCCTCGATCCCTTCACGTCGATCGTTGGTACCCGCTAAAGTCACAAAATATTGGCGCTCAAGTTGTAACCCCTCGGTAAGATGGTTTTCTTGAGAATGCACCAGTGATGCTTTTGCGGCTTGTACGGCTAAAGGCGCATGCATTGCGATGTGCTCTGCCAGTTTTTGGGCGCGTTCTAGCACCAATTCATCCACACAAATTTCACTGATTAACCCTGCTTGCAACGCATGTTTAGCACTGATTGGTTCACCCGTTAGTACCATTTGCATAGCGAGGGATTTGCCCACGGCACGAATTAAACGTTGTGTCCCCCCCGCTCCGGGCATTAAACCCAGAGTAATTTCGGGTAAACCGAAACGAGCTGATTCACCGGCAATAATGATGTCGCTGGCGAGTAATAATTCAAAACCTGCACCCAGTGCATAACCATTTGCAGCACTAATGATGGGTTTTGATATCATGGATAACCTGCGCCAAACTTGGGGGCGTTTATCGGTGATCGCATTAGCAACGGTTTGTTGCTGTAGTTCTTTAAGATCAGCGCCTGCGGCGAAAAAACGCGGATTTCCGGTGACCACAATCGCACCAATTTCATCATTGATTTGTGCTTGCTCGAGGTGCTGAACCAGCAACTCTAAACAGGCGGTACTCAGGGCATTACGCACTTCTGGGCGGTTTAACGTCAGCGTCAAAACCCGGTTATGTTGTTGTGATAAAATCCAATGGTTTTCCATTAAAGTTCCTACACGTCAAAGTCTAAAACAACGCCATCGCCTTTTGGCCATGCTTGGCAGCTAAGAATGTACCCTGCAGCGATTTGGTCGGGCTCAAGGCTGTAATTGACCCCCATTTCCACTTCACCAGAGCGCAATTTACATTTGCAGGTTGCGCAAACGCCGCCTTTGCAGGCGTAGGGTAAATCTGCGCCTTGGCGCAGTGCGGCATCCAAAATACTGTCGTCTTGGCTATCCATGGCGATGTCCATGGTTCTACCATCAAGGTGAATGCTGACTTGGCGTGTTTCGCTAGTCATGGCGATTGCAGGTTTGAATTTAGTGCCTGAAGTATTGAAGCGCTCGGTGTGAACATATTCTTTAGGCATGCCATAACCGACTAAAGTGTCGTGAACCTCATCCATCATGCTGTCGGGCCCACAAATAAATGCCCGATCAAATTGTTTAAAATTCAATAAGGTGTTATTTAAGGCACTGAGTTGTTGTTGGCTGACTCTACCGCTGAGTAGTTCGCTATCTTGCTGTTCTTGGCTGAACAGGTAGAGAACTTGGAAACGCGTTGCAAAACGATTTTTTAGGTCTGAGATGCTTTCTTTAAACATCACTGAGCGGCTATTTCGATTACCATAAATCAGCACAAAACTGCTTTTTGGCTCAGTTTGTAATGTGGCTTTAATGATAGATAGCAATGGCGTGATCCCAGAGCCAGCCGCGACGGCAAGGTAATGTGCGTGGGTATCTGCTGCGGGTTGATAACCAAATTGCCCCTGTGGAACCATCACATCAAGGCTATCACCAACTTGTAATTCTTGATTAACGAAATTAGAGAAACGCCCTTCGTAAATCGCTTTCACCCCAATTTTTAGCGTGTTTTCATCCGGTGAGCTGCAAATGGAATAACAGCGGCGTAGGTTTTCACCATTGATAGCAGCTTTTAATGTCAGGTGTTGCCCTGGACGGTAATGATATTGCTCTCGTAATGCATCGGGTACATTAAAAGTAATGGCGACAGCATCAGGGGTGTCACGTTCAATGGCAGCAATACTTAAACGATGAAATACAGTCATATGGGTGCCCCTAAATACATTTAAAGTAATCAAACGGCTCTAAGCATTCAGTGCATCGATACAATGCCTTACATGCAGTGGAACCAAATTCACTAATTTTTTCAGTCTGCTCGCTGTCACAACGTGGGCAACGAACCGCACCTTTGTGTTCTGGGTGCTCGCAGGACGTACCTTGCGGTGGTGCGATACCAAATTCACGCAAGCGTCTTTTCGCATCTTGGTTCATCCAATCCGTTGTCCAAGCGGGTGTTAACAGAATTTCGATGTCGATGTTTGGAAAACCGGCATGACCGAGAACAGTTTTGATTTCATTGATTAAAAATTCAGTTGCTGGGCAACCTGAATAAGTAGGTGTAAAAATAACTTTCCAGCCCTGAGCTGCCGGTAGCACATTGCGGATCATGCCAAGATCAGTAATAGAGAGTGCGGGTAGTTCAGGATCGGGTATTTGGTGGAGCTGTTGCCAGATCTGGTGAACCTGGGGCGATTGGAGCTCGCGATGTTGCAGTCTCTGTTCCATAACATCACCACTGACAGTTTGGGTAAGCACGTTGCACAAACTGCAATTGTGTTAATAACAAACCCAAGTGCTCGGTATGGCTGCCTTGCTTGCCGCCTAAGCGATATGCTTTTTTCTCTGGCACAGCGAGGGTTGCTTCAGTGAATGTTTCGTTAATGGTGTTTAACCATGCGGCTTGTAAAGAACGTGGGTCAACAGCGATACCTGATTCACTAAGTGCAATTTCAACGTCATCAGCATGGAAAAGTTCACCAGTAAAACGCCATAACTCATTGACTGAATGTTGAATTCGTTGATGGCTTTCTTCACTGCCATCCCCTAAACGGATTATCCAGCCACGGCTAAAACGTAAGTGATAAACGGCTTCTTTGAGGGATTTCTCAGCGATTGCCGACAGTTGTTTATCACCGCTGTGAATTAGCGCTTCATATAATGGAACATGATAAGCATCCATAAAGAATTGGCGTACTAAAGTGTCATCAAAGCCATTGTTGGGTTGTTCAACTAATAATAAATTGCTGAACTCTCGTTCATCGCGCAAAAAGGCAAGGGTGTCTTCATCGCATTCAGGCCCTTTTAATTGCGCGGCATAGTTTAAAAAGTTACGCGCTTGCCCTAGCAAATCTAAGCCGATATTGGATAGCGCAAGGTCAATTTCGAGTTCAGGAGCATGGCCGCACCATTCGCACAGGCGCTGCGCTAAAATTAAGGGGGTATCGCCAAGGCGTAGTGTGTAATCGTGGAGCTGTTCTTGTTGGTTCATGGCAAGCCCCTTACATGTTTTTGATACCATCAGGAATGGTATAGAAGGTTGGGTGACGATAGACCTTGGTATCCGCAGGGTCGAAAAATGTGCTTTTATCTTCAGGCTGTGAGGCAATTAAATGTGCGGCTTTCACCACCCAAATTGAGCAGCCTTCACTGCGCCTTGTGTACGCATCGCGGGCATTTTCCAGCGCCATTTGGTCATCAGCCGCATGTAAACTGCCAACATGGCGATGCGCAAGCCCTTGCTTACTACGGACAAAAACTTCATATAAAGGCCAATCTTGATTGCTCATGGTGTTTTCCTTTTTGTAAAATGGTCAGTGATTAAGCCGCTGTTTTAACGGATTTTTGCTTGCGGCTATGTGCCATTGCACCTTCACGTACCCATGCGCCGTCTTCCCACCCTTTGCGCTTTGCACTAAGGCGTTCGTGATTACAAATGCCATTGCCTTTAATCACCTGATAAAACTCTTCCCAGTCGATTTCGCCAAAACGGTAATGGCCAAGGTCTTCATCCCAAACTAGATCAGGGTCAGGGATCGTCATACCTAACGCTTCTACTTGCGGAACGGTGTTATCAACAAATTTTTGCCGCAGCTCATCATTACTGAAGCGCTTGATTTTCCAAGCCATGCTTTGAGCGCTGTGTGGGGAGTCCGAATCATTTGGACCGAACATCGTGAGAACGGGCCACCAAAAGCGGTTTATCGCATCTTGCAGCATGGCTTTTTGCTCATCGGTGCCTTGCGCAAGCGCCATCACCGCTTCATAACCCTGGCGTTGGTGAAAACTTTCTTCTTTACAGATTTTCACCATCGCTCTGGCGTAGGGACCATATGAGGCACGGCACAGTGCTACTTGGTTCACTATTGCCGCACCATCGACAAGCCATCCAACCACACCTACATCTGCCCAACTTAATGTCGGGTAGTTAAAAATGGAGGAATATTTCATTTTTTCATCAAGTAACTTTTGGTAGATATCTTGACGAGAGCAACCGAGAGTTTCGGCCGCGCTATACAGGTATAAACCATGGCCTGCTTCATCTTGAATCTTGGCCAGTAAAATTGCTTTACGACGCAATGTCGGTGCTCGTGTAAGCCAATTCGCTTCTGGTAGCATGCCGACGACTTCTGAATGGGCATGTTGGCCAATTTGGCGGATAAGGTTTTGCCGATACGCATCGGGCATCCAATCCTTGGGCTCGATGGAAATATCGGCTTCGATTTTGGCTTCGAAGTTAGCCTGATTTTGCTCGCTCATTGATTTTTCCATTAAGTGATTCGTTAATGTTTGTTTGCGTGAAAATAATGAATCATATATATTTAACATCAATGCTAGAAACTGTTAACAAAAAGATCAATGTTCATTAACCTTGTTTTGCGAGTGGCTTCACAATCAATAAATTAAATATCAATCAAAACAATGAGTTAAAATTAATGTTTTTTGTGTGGTTTTAATGGGAATTGGCATTTTATATAAAATTGTTCTTAATTTGTTAAATTTAAATTAGCTTCTATGCTTATTTTTATGATACATATTTGTTATCTAATTTGAATTGGTGTTTTTATTTCTGGAGAGGAATATGCAGCATTTAACAAGTTACATTATGGGTAAATGGGTACAAGGTGAGGGCGAAGGGCGAAAAATTCACCATGCGCTAACGAATGAAACCTTATATACGGTGACGACTGAAGGGCTGCCGTTAGCTGAAAGTTTGCAATATGGTCGCCAAGTGGGAGGCGAAGTATTGTCAGCGATGACATTTCAGCAGCGTGGGCAAATGCTCAAAGCACTCGCAAAATACCTACTGGAGCATAAAGCCCAGTTATATGCGATTTCGGCACAAACGGGTGCAACTAAAGCGGATAGCTGGGTGGATATCGAAGGGGGAATTGCCACACTATTTTCTTATTCGGGGCTCGCTAACCGTGAGCTGCCAGATGACACTATTTGGCCAGAAGATGAAATGATCCCGTTATCAAAACAAGGGCAATTTATTGGTCATCATATTTTAACGTCTCGCCGTGGCGTTGCCCTACACATTAATGCATTTAACTTCCCTTGTTGGGGAATGTTAGAAAAATTGGCGCCCACATGGCTTGCTGGCATGCCAGCCATCATCAAACCCGCAACCGCCTCAGCACAGTTAACACAGGCGATGGTGAAGCTAATGGTTGATAGCGGTTTAGTGCCTGATGGCGCTATACAGTTGGTTTGCGGCGGTGTTGGCGATATGTTTGAACACCTTGATTTTGAAGATGTTGTGACTTTTACGGGGTCGGCGAGTACAGGGCAAAAGCTGAAATCGCATCCACGTATCACGGCTAAATCAGTCCCTTTCACGATGGAAGCGGACTCATTAAACTGTGCAATTTTAGGTGATGACGTCCAGCCAGATCAGCCTGAATTTGCTTTATTTATTAAAGAAGTCGTTCGAGAAATGACCGCAAAAGCAGGCCAAAAATGTACCGCGATCCGTCGTATTATTGTGCCGAAAAACCTGCTCGAAAACGTGAAGCGGGCATTATTGAAACGCTTATCCGCTACAACTGTGGGTGACCCTGCGGTTGAAGGGGTCAGAATGGGGGCATTGATTAACTTAGAACAGCGCCAAGACGTACAAGATAAAGTGAATTATTTACGTGATCATGGCTGTGATGTTCTATGTGGTGGGCAATTTGAAAAGCTGGATGTTATTGGCGGAGATAGCCAGCACGGGGCGTTCTATCCGCCAACGTTGTTGTATTGTGCAGAGCCTTTTATATCTACAGCGGTGCATGAAATTGAAGCTTTTGGTCCTGTCGCCACATTAATGAGCTATGACAATATCGAACAGGCGGTGCAGTTAGCCATTTTAGGCGGAGGAAGCCTTGCGGGGACGTTAGTCACTGCTGACGCACAAGTCGCACAAGCGGTCATTCGTGCGAGTGCGCGGGCACATGGGCGAATGTTAATTTTAAATGAAGCGTCAGCTGCGGAGTCCACAGGACATGGTTCACCGCTCCCATTACTGGTACACGGTGGCCCAGGCCGAGCAGGTGGTGGCGAAGAGCTCGGCGGGTTGAGAGCAGTGAAACACTATATGCAGCGTACGGCTATTCAAGGTAGCCCTTCTATGCTAACGGCAATTACTAAGCAATGGATCCGCGGTGCAGATACCATCGCTGATGTGGTTCATCCTTTCCGCAAACATTTTGAAGACTTAGCAATTGGCGACACGTTACTGACCGCAAGGCGTACCGTTACAGAAGCAGATATTGCTAATTTTGCTTGTCTCAGCGGTGATAATTTTTATGTTCACGTTGATAAAATTGGTGCGGCACAGTCGTTATTTGGTGAACGGATTGCGCACGGCTATTTTGTCGTTTCAGCCGCAGCAGGGCTATTTGTTGATGCAGGGGTTGGGCCCGTGATCGCCAATTATGGCATGGAAAGTTTGCGTTTTATTGAACCCGTGAAAATCGGTGACACAATACAAGTTCGCCTAACGTGTAAGAAAAAGATCAAAAAAACGCAAAAACTCGCTGAAGATAAGCCGAATGGCGTTGTTGAATGGGATGTGCAAGTGTTTAATCAGGACAACACCGTTGTGGCGTTGTACAGTATTTTAACACTAGTGGAGCGTCGTGTTGGTGATTTTCATTAATCACTATGCAGCGTGAATTAATTATTGAGCTAATAGGTGCTTTTTCAATCATTTTCTGTTGTGATGAGTGACCAGCAACAGAATGTAGGGAAACAAAGATGAAAACGCACCACCAAGCGGTTTATCAACAATTTGACCAGCAAGCCAATTCGTATTTAACCAGCCAAGTACATGCACAAGGTGAAGATCTACTTGTTTTGCAACAATTGCTACAAGGTTGTCAGGATGAAGATGTGCTTGACCTTGGCTGTGGTGCAGGGCATGTCAGCTTTCATGCAGCACCGTTGGTGAAGTCAGTGACGGCTTATGATTTGTCGGACTCAATGCTCAACGTTGTGGCTAACAATGCACAAGAACGTGAATTAAATAATATCACCACCTGCAAAGGGACCGCGGAGTCTCTACCGTTTGGTGATCATTGTTTTGACCGAGTGATTAGCCGTTACTCAGCACACCATTGGCACGATGTGGAACAAGCACTACGTGAGGTGCGCCGAGTGCTCAAACCGGGTGGAAAAGGCATCTTTATTGATGTGGTATCACCGGGACATCCATTATTGGATATTTACTTACAAACGGTCGAAGTGCTTCGGGATACCTCACATATTCGTGATTATTCTGCTGGAGAATGGTCTGGCATGTTTAATAGTGCGGGGCTATTTGTTCGTCGGGTGCAAAGTTTCCGTTTAGCATTGGAATTTACCAGTTGGGTTGAACGGATGCGGACACCACAGCCATTCGTCGAAGCTATCCGTCACTATCAAGGAACATTAAGTGATGAGGTAAAAAGCCACTTTGCAGTACAAGCAGATGGCTCATTTACCTCAGATGTGATGTTGTTTGAATTTCAGTGCCAATAACTATTTATTGCGCTAAAAATTGTTGTGACAAAAATTATTGTGCTAAAAACTGCGCTTGGTTCAATTGGCTAAGCGCGTTATTTACTGCAAAAATCGCACCGCGAACATCAGGAATACCAAAGGATTTTAATCGTGCGCTGTGCTTGGTGAGATAAGCTTGTGCGTCAGTTTCTGAAGCAAACAGATACACACCACCTGCCATTTGCGTTTGTGGGTTTTCAGTCCAAATCTTCCAAATAAAGCCCGGCTCTTGGTTAATTGATTCCGCTAAATCATTCATTGCGGATATCATCTCATCGCCCCATGGCCCCTGATACGGAAAATCAACTTGTAAAATAACGCTCATATCTGCTCCTTATGATTGAAGCGCTATAGTAACCCTTAAAGCAAATAATAACTTTGCTATTCATCGTATTTCAAACGACTTATTGCTTCAAACTATTACGTTTACCTGCCTCAAATGCAGCTAGAGTCGCTAACCGAGCTTGTTTATGGTCAACAATGGGCTCTGGGTAATTAAGCGCTGTGTTGCTGATTACAGCCCATTCATGTGGCGTATGAATATATTTGTCGGGCACTTGCTGCAATTCGGGTAACCAATGGCGAATAAAAGCCCCTTGTGCGTCAAACTTCTTCCCTTGAGTGGTTGGATTAAAGATACGAAACCAAGGGGAGGCATCAACGCCTGTTGAGGCTGACCACTGCCAACCGCCGTTGTTCGCGGCTAAGCTGCCATCAAGCAGTTGGCTCATAAAGTATTTTTCACCTTTGCGCCAATCAATCAGTAAGTCTTTGACTAAAAAACTGGCCACAATCATTCGTAGACGGTTATGCATCCAACCCGTTGTATTCAGTTGGCGCATAGCCGCATCCACAATAGGATAACCCGTTTGTCCTGTTTTCCATGCTGCAAAATCGGTCGAAGAATCATTCCAGTGAATATGTTGTGTCCATTCAATAAATGGTTGGTGGCGGCTTAGACGTGGAAATGCGACTAAAAGATGTGAATAAAATTCACGCCAGACTAATTCATTTAACCAAGAGAACGCCCCACTATCAGGGTAATCTAACACTTGGGGATTCTCTGCTTGTAATCGGTTGAAGCATTGGCGAGGGGATAGCACCCCCACCGCGAGGTAAGGTGATAATTGGCTGGTACCATCAATAGAGGGAATATCTCTATCGTTTTGATAATCGATGACTTTTGGGGAGCAAAACTGCCTGAGTCGCGTTAAAGCCGATTTTTCACCAGCAGGAAATTGCTGGGAGTCTTCAATTGGCTGATGCGGAAATAACGGTGAAGCCCTATCAATGTTGATAGGGGCCGCTCGTTTTTCTGGGGCACGCAGTGAACGGCAATCTGTCACGGTGAGCTGGGTGAGGAAGGCTCGGCGAAAGGGAGTATAGACTTGATACATCTCCCTTTTTTGGGTAGTCACAGAGCCCGGTGGCAGTAATAAATAGTCATCGAAAGCATGGATATGCAACCCATGAGGTTGATTGATTAACCACTCGTCTCGTTGTTTTTCGTTCCACTCATATTGCCGATTAAAAAACAAGGCATCAGCCTGTTGTGCCTTTGCGTAATCGAGTACCCATTGTGCTGCGTCGGCAAAATCAGCCACAGTTTGACAAACCAGTGGAATACCAAGCTCAGCGAGTGAATTTTGTAGCTCAGCAAGGTTTTGGTGAATGAATGAGATTTGCCGCTCAGCTATATCATGTTGTTGCCACTGCTTAGGGGTTGCAGTAAAAAGCGCAATGACTTTCGCATCTGGGTCTGCACAGGCGGAGGAAAGCGCTTTGTTATCGGTGACCCGTAGATCATTACGAAACCAGATAAGATGACAAACGTGTTTGGCTGCCATTACCTCCCTCCTTGGTTGATATTTTTGTTGGAATCAAAACAATAGGTTTTGAAAATAAACTAGGAAAATCAATTTATTGATTTTCGGCTGATAACACAAAGCGGGAAAAACCACGCTTTTATCCCGCTTTGTCAACAACCTGAAAGGGCCAGTAAACGGCCCTTTCATATTTAATCTAATTTAGGATGCTGATTGATTAAGGATTGGCGTTTTTTCTCAAGCTCAGCAATTTGTTGGTCAATATCTTCAACTTTCTGCTCAATATTGTCAAAGTGCTCGCTAAGAATTTCTTTTGCCTCGGCTTTATCTGATGCAGCAGGTGTTGCCCCACGTAATGGTTTATTCGCCGTTTCTGGCATTCTGATACCCGTATATAAACCAATTAAAGCAATCACGATTAAGTAATACGCTGGCATATATAAGTCAGTAGTTGATTCGACCAACCATGCCGCAACAGTCGGTGTCGCACCGGCAATTAACACTGAAATATTAAAGGCAATAGCTAACGCACTGTAACGAATATGAGTTGGGAAAATCGCGGGTAAAATAGATGCCATAACCCCAGTAAAACAGTTCAGCAATACGGCTAGAATTAATAAACCTAGGAAAATTAAGCCTACAGAGCCACTGTTTATTAACATAAATGCGGGATATGCCAATAAAATTAAACCTACGCTACCTGTAATGACAAATGGGCGACGACCAATTTTATCACTGGTTAAACCGATAATCGGCTGAACAAATAACATACCAATCATAATTGCAATAATAATTAGCACACCATGGTCAGTAGAGTAATTCAGGTTGTGTGATAAGTAACTTGGCATGTAGGTCAGCAACATATAGTAAGTCACGTTGGTTGCGATAACCAAGCCAACACAAATCATCAAGCTTTTCCAATACTTAGTCGCTACTTCACGCACTGAGATTTTTGGTGGATTTTGAATATTGGCTTTATCTTGTTTCTCTAACGATTCAACATGTTGTTGGAACGCAGGGGTTTCTTCCAGTGAATGACGTAGATATAACCCGATGATCCCTAACGGTAATGCTAAGAAGAATGGAATTCTCCAGCCCCAATCGTGGAAGTTGGCTTCTCCGACAATGCTTGATATCAGGACAACGACACCCGCACCTAAAACAAAGCCAGCGATAGATCCAAAGTCTAACCAACTTCCCATAAAGCCACGTTTACGGTCTGGTGAGTACTCAGCAACAAAGATTGCCGCACCGGAATATTCACCACCTACCGAGAAACCTTGAGCTAACTTAGCAATTAATAACAGAATGGGTGCCCAGATACCGATGCTCTCATAGGATGGAATCAGACCAATACAGAAGGTACTGACTGCCATGATAATAATCGTCATCGAAAGGACTTTTTGACGGCCGTATTTGTCGCCTAAGATACCAAAAACGACACCGCCTAATGGCCTAACTAAGAAAGGCACAGAGAAAGTGGCTAATGCGGCAATCATCTGTACGCTCGGTGATGCGTCCGGAAAGAAAACCTGACCTAGAACATAGGCTAAGAAACCGTATACCCCAAAATCAAACCATTCCATCGCATTACCCAGCGAAGCCGCGGTAATTGCTTTTTTAAGTTTACCGTCATCAATAATAGTAATATCACTAATATTTAACGGTTTTTCTTTTTTCTTCTTGAATCTCATGAAACCATCCTCTTATTTTAATTTCAATAACCGAAACAACAGCATTTAAGATGTGGGTTTTCATACATCGGTAAAATATCAAACCTTATTATTTAGAATAGACGCTGTTTACGTAATAGATAAGTTTTTAGTGTTTTTATGTCGCGCTGAAATAACAGGCTAAAATAGGTGCGTAATGGGTAGAATAATGAGAGCGTTTGTCTTTTGAATACAGCAAAAAAGCCACCTTGAGTTAAAAAATACAGTACTAATACTACATTAATATCGAACAAATGTAAAATACAGGTGTTTTATACTAATACATATGCCTTGGTAGGATTTTGTGTTAGTAATATAACGATTGAACTGAATAATTGAAAAAATAGAGACTCATGAAAGGGGGAGTGAAAATAAATTGTTTTAAATCAATTTAATACATTTTTCTTGGTAAATTTTAGTCTGTCATAAATATATAAGATTAGCGATTTAATATGACTGAAATAATGGTGTTGTTGTGATGAATAATATATGAAGGTAACGCCATCCTTTTACGATGCTCTTGTTTTGCTTAAGCCATTAATAACTCGCCTATTTATTTATCTTGTTGCTATCCTCTTCTTTTGATAATAACGGTGGATTATGCTGTTCTGTTTTATATTTAATTTGATGAGTAGGAATGAGGAATTTACTTAGTTACAATCAATCTATTGTCGATATTGGGTTTGATATAAGCGAGTATGACAAAGTTCTATTTTGAATGTTGTTATGCATCTAAAAATACCTTTTATATTTTGCACTGCAAGATATCAAGGGTATCACATCCGACTTAAAAGAGTGCCATTATGAAAAAACAGAGTGTTGCATCCTATATTGCAAAAGTACTTGATAATGCAGGTGTTAAACGTATTTGGGGCGTTACAGGAGACTCGTTAAATGGCTTAACCGACAGCTTGCGTCGTCAAGGTGCTATTGAGTGGCTAGGAACTCGTCATGAGGAAGTAGCTGCCTTTGCTGCGGGTTCAGAAGCTCAGCTAACCGGTAATTTAGCCGTATGTGCAGGCTCTTGTGGGCCAGGAAATATGCACCTTATTAATGGGTTGTATGATTGTCACCGTAATCGCGTACCTGTGCTGGCAATTGCTGCTCATATCCCATCCAGTGAAATTGGTAGTAATTATTTCCAAGAAACTCACCCAACTGAATTATTCCGTGAATGCAGCCATTATTGTGAGATGGTCTCTAACCCAGAGCAAATTCCACAAGTCCTTGGCATCGCTATGCGTAAAGCAATTTTGAATAAAGGGGTATCGGTGGTCGTAATACCGGGGGATATTGCGCTAAAAGATGCGCCAGAGTCAGCGAAAGAAACATGGTATCAGCCACAAGCACCACTTATTATGCCTCAGCGGAGTGAAATTGAAAAACTTGCCGAACTGCTGAATCAATCTAAGAACATCACGTTATTCTGCGGTAATGGCTGCGCAGGCGCACATGATGAAGTGGTTAAGCTAGCAGAAACACTAAAAGCACCGGTAGTACACGCGTTGCGTGGTAAAGAACATATTGAATGGAATAACCCATACAGTGTTGGAATGACAGGCTTGATAGGTTTTTCATCGGGTTACCACGCGATGATGAACGCAGATACAGTTGTTTTGTTAGGAACACAATTTCCATACCGTCCTTTCTATCCAAGCGAAGCTAAAATTATTCAGGTTGATATTAATGCAGGTAGTTTGGGTTCTCATTGCCATATAGATATGGGTCTGATTGGTGATATCAAAGCAACATTGGACGCATTACAGCCACATTTAGAGGCTAAACAGGATACAAAACACCTTGATGGTGCTTTAAAACATTATGCAGAGGCTAGAAAAGGGTTAGATGATCTCGCTAAACCAGGTCATGAGGGATTAATACATCCACAGTATCTGGCAACAAAAATTAGTGAATTAGCCGCAGATGACGCGATTTTCACCTGTGACGTAGGAACCCCGACAGTATGGGCCGCGCGTTACTTGAAAATGAACGGTAAGCGCCGTTTAATCGGCTCCTTTAACCATGGGTCAATGGCGAATGCGATGCCACAAGCTATTGGTGCACAAGCCGTTGATAAAAAACGCCAAGTGGTTGCAATGTGTGGAGATGGCGGTTTCAGTATGCTAATGGGGGATTTTATCTCTCTTTCTCAAATGCAATTGCCAGTAAAAATTATCATTCATAACAATGGCGTGCTTGGTTTTGTGGCCATGGAAATGAAAGTGGCAGGTTTCTTGACAGCGGGAACGGATTTACAGAACCCTAACTTTGCAGCGATTGCGAATGCTGCGGGTATCAAAGGCATCCGTGTTGAAAAAAGTGAAGATTTAGATGGCGCATTAAAAGAGGCTTTTGCCCATGATGGGCCAGTGGTGGTTGATGTCTTGACGGCCAAACAAGAGTTGTCTATGCCGCCAGAAATTGCAGCACAAGAAGCAAAAGGCTTTAGTCTATATATGTTAAAAGCGATTATGAGTGGTCGCGGTGATGAAGTCGTTCAATTAGTGAAAACGAACTGGCTACGTTAAGTCATTATTGTGAATAGCGGGAAAGCCCAATTCAGACGGATTGGGCTTTTTTATTCATCAATATCCTGCGGCTGACTGACTACGCCACAAATGGGCGGCAACCAGTGCACGCCATGGGGAGAATTGCTCCAACCATTTTTCCGTTTCTTTGGCGGTGGGTTGTTCTGATTTCGCGAGCAATGTTTGCAGATTACGTCTTACCGCCACATCCCCATGTAAAGAACCATCTAAGTAATTGAATCCTCGTAGTAAAGCATAGCTTACAGTCCAAGGGCCAATACCTTTGATTTGTAATAATTGCTCAGTTATTTGATTTGCATTGGAGTGGGTAACCTGCTGTGATAAATCAATTTGTTGATTTTCGATGGCTTCACAAAGGGCTCTGAGGGCGATAATTTTACCGTTTGAAAAGCCCGTTTGTCGCAGTGTTTCGTCATCAACTAACTTGACTTGTGGAGTGTCGGGGAAACACCAAATACCTGAAATGTGCTGAATTCCCACAGCTTGGATAAAGCGCCGACGGATGGCGATAGCCGCATGAACACTAATTTGTTGGCCAATAATAGCCCAAACTAACGCTTCAAATGCGCTGGCAGATTGATAAATCCTTAATCCTCTTTGTTTTCCAATGAGTTGACCAAGTACTGGAGTTTCAAGGTAGTGTTTTTCGAACTCATCAATATTCTGTTTTAAACCGAGTACATGCTGTGCCAGCGTTAATAGGTCTGGTTCATTGATAATGACAGATGGGGAGTCAATTGCTAATGAAATCGTTGCGTGTTGTTTTTGAAGCTCCAATGTCATTTTTGTTGCATGTTGTTGCCATATTATGCCTTTGTTTAATGTGTTTTCTTCCACGATTTCCGCGACATTGTGTTGATCTCTCAGATGAAAGGCAAAAAAATCATCATAAAGGTAATTGGTAGGGAGAGTTAGCTGTGCGGTAAATATTTGCATAATGATGGCCTTGTCAGATTTTTCTTTATTCACAATATTATTGTGAATTAGCGCATTTAGTTACTCATTTTTTACAGAGCAGATATGTTATCTTGTACAGGGTTATTTATTTTGTACTGATATTATTTATCCATTTAATAAGGAAGTGTAAATGAAAACTGAGAGTCACAGTTCATCTCATGGCACTTCGGTACCATCATCACAACCAAGGCAAGAATTAACGGGCATTGGTGGATGGCTTATTTTACCCATGTTAGGGATAGTATTGTCTTTGATTATTTTGCCTTTTTCTATTTATGAGCAAAATGTTCAAGTGATTGAATATTGGATTGAATTAACAGACCCACAATCAAGCTCATTTATTCCATTATTTAAAGAGCTCATCTACTTTGAGGTTTTAGGTAACGTTATTTTATACGCGACCTTGCTTTTTCTAAGTTATGTCTTTTTTACAAAGAAAAAACTCACAATTAAAATTTATATTTTTTTCCAGATCTTTTCGTTAGTTTTGACGGTTACGGATATTATACTTGCAAGTATTTTATTGGATTTAGAAGTTGAAGCCTCGGATATCAAAGATATTTTTCGGGCGCTAATTGCTTGTGCAATTTGGATACCGTATTTTTTAGTTTCAAGGCGAGTTAAAAATACCTTTGTAAATTAACAAATAAAATTTTGTGATTTTTTATTGGGTAGGTAAATGATGATTAAATGCAAACGAGTTTATGACCCTGTTGACGATAACGATGGCTACCGTGTGCTTATTGATAGACTGTGGCCAAGAGGAATAAAAAAAACAGATTTACAACACGACTCTTGGAATAAAGATGTTGCACCTTCTAATGAACTGCGTAAATGGTTTCATCAGAACACAGATCAGTTTGCACAATTTATCGAACGATATCAGCAGGAACTTAATAACACAACGGCTTGGCAGGCGTTGGTCTCTCAGGCAAAACAAGGTGATTTAACACTGTTATACAGTGCTAAAAATACAGAACATAATCAAGCAATTGTACTCAAAGCATTTCTTGAAGATAAAATGCAAAGTAAAAGGTAAATAAAGGTTATCGGAATGGATATTCAGCAATCAACCACGCAAACAGAGCCAGCAATAATATCACCGGTGGCTCAACCAGCGGTTAAAAAGCCGTTACAGGGGATTAGTGGGTGGTTAATTTTACCAATTATCGGGCTGTTTTATATGTTGTACAAAACAGTCATGATGTTATTGCAAGAAATTTCACAAGTTCAAATCGCATGGCCATTGGCAACTCAAGCGGATTCTGATTTTTATATTCCTGGTTTTGCGACAGGTTTCTATCTCTTGCAACTAGGTTATGGTGTTTTGATTGCTCTATTTCTTTGGACATTTATCGCCGCAGTTAAATGGAAAAAACAAGCGAAGTGGCTATTCATCATCACCATGGTGTTATTTACTTTAATGGTATTGGTTGCTCGTTTTATATTCCCATATATATTTGGATTAGAAATTAATCACTCAAATATCATTGCCGCCATAAATGGTAGCTTCTATTGTGTGTTATGGATCCCCTACTTTTTAGTTTCTCATCGCGTCAAAAATACGTTTATCCATTAAAGTATCTGGCCACTCCTTATTAGGTAGTGGCCTAACATACGGTTATTTATCCGAAAGATTTAGAGTGTGGGTTATATTGCAGTTTGCAATAAAGGCGTCATCGTGAGAAACCAGTAATAGTGTTCCTTGGTAGTCTTGCAATAGCGCTTCAAGTAGTTGTTTTGAATCTAAGTCTAAATGGTTATCGGGCTCGTCGAGTAATAAAATTGCGGGTGGATTCGGGCTATGTGTGAGTGCCAATAGCGTCGCTTTTAGCTGTTCTCCACCACTGAGCTGCTGTAGTGGTAACAATGACTTATCTCCTCGTATCCGTAACATGCCTAATTGCGTGCGCCACTGTTCTACAGTAAATACAGGTTGGTATTGATAAAGTGCTTCAGCGACAGGCAATGTTTTATCGAGTAAATTGAGGTGTTGATCTAAATAGCAAAATTCACCGCTTAGGCGGCACTCTCCTGAAGATGATGGCAACAGGCCTGCAAGCACTTTAAGTAGCGTTGATTTACCGCAACCATTATACCCTTGAATATGCCAGTGCTCTCCACTGTATACAGTGAATGAGAGTGGTGATGAATAACCGTAAGGCAAACGCAAGTCAGAAGCGAAAATTGTGACTTTATTTCCTTCATTTTGATAGTTAATCATCATTTTTTGCGGCTTGATATGACGAGCTTTTTCTTGGTTATCCTGTTGCTGGTTTTGTAGATTATCCATCACTCGTTGGTGCCGCTCTGCGACATTTGATTGCCTTTTCTCCGCACGATTTTTTTGCATATCAAGCAGCAGTAAGGATTGCGATCCACCATAGCGAATTTTTTCACCCTGTTTCTTGCGTTGAGCGGCTTTTTGTAATGTGGCTTGCTGTTGTTTTTTCTCTTGGTGAATACGTTTTTCTAAGCGTTCACCTTGTGCGTCAATTGCAGCGATTTCCAAGGTTTTTTGGGTATCATATAACGTATAATTTCCCCCATATTCATGTAAGCCTTTTTCCGTTAACTCAAAAATGGTATCCATTTCTCCTAATAGGGTTCTGTTGTGAGAAATAACGAGACAGCCAGCTCGATGTTCAGTGAGCTTTTGACTGAGCCATTGCCGACTTTGTGTATCTAAATGGTTATCTGGTTCATCAAGTAGCAAAAAGTGGTCTTGGTGAAGAAATGCACGACAAAGGGCTAGGCGAGTACGTTCACCCCCACTTAAATGGGCAATGGGGGCTTCCATTGAGATAGCGAGCCCTGCTGAGTCCAATAGACTTTGCCATTGTGAGGGTAAATGCCATTGATCTTCCGTGAGTTCAAAATCAGCTAAAGAGCCATTTCCCGCCTCAATACGTAAGAATGCGCGATAAAGCTCGGTTATACCTAAAGCATCGACAAGCGTTTCTCCCGTTAGTCGCGTTAATTGCTCGACATAGATAAAGGGAAGGTTCCAATGTACATTCCCTTGCGTAGGGGATAATTGGTCAGCAAGAATACGCATCAAGACGGATTTTCCTTTGCCATTATGGCCAATTAGGGCATTTTTTTGGCATGACAGCGTCCCGCTTAACGGGGGAAAAAGGGCGGTTTGGTTAAATTCAATATTGAGCTGTGAAAAGTGACAAGCAATCGTCATATGCACCTCCAAAATAATGAGGACAGACAACGTCGTTGACTTATCAAGAAGCGTCGATGAAAGCGGTTGCCTGCCAGGAACAGAAAAATGAATACCAAAAGGGTATTGGAAAATATTTTCTGGCAGTGCTTAGTTCATCGTGAGGCGTACCTGCGAAGTTGGGTGAGAGATAAATTCGTATACATTATAAACAGGTCAAATTGATTTGTGCAACTTATCGTGATTATTTTTCTGAAAGTCGGGCTAACAATTTAATAATAGAAAAAGCCAGTCAATAATAGCGACTGGCTTTTTCCATTAACAACGAGATTTTATAACAACGAGATTTTTACGATTATACAGAGGTATTCTCTGACAACCATTGAGCAATGCGCTGCTTTTCTTCTTCATTCAGCCACATACCCAATTTAGTGCGACGCCAAATGGCATCATCTAACTCTGTTACCCACTCATGTTTGACTAAGTAACGTAATTCCGCTTCGTAGACATTCGCAGAGAATGCTTCACCGAGGTCGCTGAGTGAATTCGCACCTTCAAGGATTAACTTACTGTTGCTACCGTAGGTTCTGGCAAAACGTAGCGCTAAGCCTTCAGGAAGCCATTGATAATGTTGACGCAACACGCGTGCATAACCATCACGGTCACAACCTTCGATATCACCACCCGGTAATTGGCCATTTTTGGTCCATGGGCTGCCAGCAGTTGGATAGTAAGTCGCTAACTTATTCACAGCGGCTTCCGCTAACTTACGATAAGTCGTTAATTTACCACCAAATACAGACAACAATGGCGCTTGGCCTTGCTCATCGTGAATATCCAATGTGTAATCACGAGTGATGGCTTGTGGTGAGTCTGACTCATCGTCGCACAGTGGGCGAACACCTGAATAGTCCCAAACAATATCACTCACGGTTAACTGTTTTTTGAAGTGGTCGTTATACACTTTCAGTAAATAGTTAACTTCGTTTTCATCAATTTTGACGTCTTTCGGGTCGCCTTTATATTCTACGTCAGTCGTACCGATGATAGAAAACTCATCCATCCACGGAATAACAAATACAATACGGTTATCTTCATTTTGTAAGATGTACGCTTGTGGCTCATCATGTGCACGTGGAACGACAATGTGGCTACCTTTGATTAGGCGAATACCATAAGGTGATTTTAATTTCAGGCCATCATCAAAGAACTCTTTTACCCAAGGTCCAGTAGCATTAACTAGCCCTTTCGCTTTCCATGTATGCGTTTCACCCGTACGTAAGTCTTGAGCCTCAACAACCCATAAGCCGTTTTCACGGTAGGCGCGAGTCACTTTTGTGCGAGTACGAACCTCACCATTCTTACGTACCACTTCTTGAGCGTTTAATACAACTAAACGCGCATCATCAACCCAACAATCGGAATATTCAAAACCTTTCGTTAATTCAGGTTTGAGTACAGAGTTTTGGTTGAATTTCAGACTTTTACTGCTTGGTAAGCTGACACGTTTACCTAAATGGTCATATAAAAATAGGCCAATACGGATCATCCAAGCTGGACGTAAATGAGGTTGATGAGGTAAACGGAAGCGCATTGGGAAGGCGATATGTGGTGCTAATCGTAATAGCACTTCACGTTCAGCCAATGCTTCGCTCACTAATCTAAATTCATAATGCTCTAAATAACGTAAGCCACCGTGAATGAGTTTAGAACTCGCAGATGAAGTCGCACTTGCCAAGTCTTGAGCTTCGAGCAGTAATACCGATAATCCACGACCTGCAGCATCTGCTGCAATACCAGCGCCGTTGATCCCGCCGCCGATGACAATCAAGTCTTTAGTTTCCATGCATCCCCCTGAGATGTTCGAAACACTTTCAATAATGTTCGTTTTCGCTCATTTGATTGTAGTCAAAATAGATAGTGATGCCAACTATTATTAATGAAAAAAATAACAACTGCGTGATATTGGTAACAATTTTTTTTCAATACCCACACATAAAATATTGTTATTCACAATGGAAAAAAGAAAGTTTCGCGCGAAAAAGAAAAAAACAATGGCAAGACGGGGAAGACTAAAATAGGGAAGGGTCAAAGCAGTATGATGGCAGCAGGCGCTACCATCATTAAGATAATCATTTGATTAACAAAGCTCTAATTGAACATTATGTTGCTCAATGACTTTCAAAATGCTGTCTGGTGGCTGTTTATCAGTAAATAAGTAGTCAATCAGGTTCATATTGCCCAAATTAACCATCGCGTTACGACCAAATTTAGAATGGTCGGTGACGAGCATGACACAGCGTGAGTTCTCAATAATCGCGCGTTTGGTACGAACTTCATGGTAATCGAACTCAAGTAATGAGCCATCCATATCAATACCACTGATACCCAAAATACCGTAATCTAGCCTAAATTGAGAAATAAAATCGAGGGTCGCTTCCCCGACAATACCGCCATCTCTTGAGCGAACTTCACCCCCTGCTAAAATTAGGCGGAAGTCTTCTTTTGGCATCAGTAATGTGGCGACATTAAGGTTATTGGTCACCACGCGTAGGTTTTTGTGATTAACCAATGCATGAGCAACGGCTTCGGGAGTGGTACCAATATCTATAAATAATGTTGCACCGTCAGGAATTTGGCTTGCAACATGTTGTGCGATACGCGCTTTTTCATCTGACCACATGATTTTACGGTCATTATAAGCTGCATTCACGGAACTTGAAGGCAGTGCTGCGCCACCGTGGTGCCGCTGAATTTTATTTTGTTCAGCGAGGTCATTGAGGTCTCGACGGATTGTTTGAGGGCTTACCTCAAAGTGTTCGACGAGTTCTTCAGTACTGACATATCCCTGAAGACGCACAAGCTCAACTATTGCATCATGTCTCTGGGTTTGTTTCACAGCGTTAGCCTCTAATTATTAAAATGTTTTATCTGGAGCTCTGGTGTTTAAAACTGTGCCTATTATCCCATACTCCCATCAATAAGCCGATAATTAACCCTGAAGTATGTGCGGCATTGGCAATATGCATACCTAAAACATCGAAGTAACCGAAAAAAAGCCAGATAATGGAGAATATCATTAACCCTCGAGGAACGCTGATGCCACTTTCAGGCCGACGTTCACCCGTTAACCATACATAGCTGACAAGGGCATAGACGACACCAGATAAGCCACCAAAGTTGTTTTCACTAAATAGCGACTGCCCCCAGTTACTAAACAGCGCAGAGACCAGTAAGATAGTGAATAATTTACCCGTTCCGAGCTTTCGCTCAACTTGCCCAGCCAGAAACCACCATAGCGCAAGGTTGAAACCAATGTGTGATAGCGAAAAGTGCACCAATGCAGGGCTAAACCAACGCCAAAGTTCAGTTTGTTGGTCGCCAATAGGCCATGCTAAATAGCGTAGAACTTCTCGGGCATCGGTCATTTCTACCCAAAGATATACAACAATCGACAATAAAATAACAGCGATAGTTAAAGGGCCAGATTGTTCTTTAAGGTAGCCCCAGGTCAGGTAGTTACGATATTGAAACTGGGTATCTGCGCTTCCCGTGTGCCAACTGGCTTCTAGGTAGCGGGGGTGATTTGGATCTTGTAAAAAAATATCTAATTCTTTCTGGGTTTGAGATTGAAATTGCTCATCTTCTAGCCAAAGCTCAAAGACGGCTTGTTCCTGTGATGGCTTTATTATTAAGTGGATATTTTTGCTAGCCATATAGTCAACAAAGGCTTGTGCCATTCTAGGATTAGCAAAAGAGGTGATGTGGATCATGAATGCGTTTTCTCATCTAGAGAGCCGTAACGGCTTGTGGATATTCCCTTAACCATGCTTCAAATCCACCATTGATGCTATATACAGATTCAAAGCCAATGTTGATCAGATACTGTGCTGCACCTTGGCTACTGTGCCCATGGTAACACATCACCATAACAGGTTGTTCGTAATCTGTTTGTTCTAGAAATTGGCTCAGTGACTCATTGGTGAGGTGATAGGCGCCACTAGCATGGCCTGCGCGGAAACTTTGTGGGTCTCGTACATCTACCAGTATGGCAGTACCGTCCACCCAATGTTGGTAGGCTTGCTCTGGTGTTAGTGTTTCAAAATGGTCCATAAAATACCGAATACAGTAGGTAACAACCGATAAAAGGTTAAATGAGAGGCACCCGTAAAAAACGAGTGCCAAATATTCGTGGTATTGATTAGTAGAAAGAGTGCTCGCCACGTTGGTGTTCAGTCAGGTCTTTAACGCCTTTTAGCTCACCTTCAAACATTTTGAGAAGTTCTTTTTCGATACCTTCTTTAAGGGTGACATCAACCATTGAACAACCGTTACAGCCGCCACCAAATTGCAGAATTGCAAAGCCTTCATCAGTGATTTCCATCAGGGAAACACGGCCACCGTGGCTGGCAAGTTGTGGGTTAATTTGTGACTGTAAAACATACTCAACACGTTCAATTAATGGTGCGTCATCAGAGACTTTACGCATTTTTGCGTTCGGAGCTTTTAATGTCAGTTGTGAGCCCAGTTGGTCGGTAACGAAGTCAATCTCGGCATCATCCAAGAATGGTGCGCTAATTTCATCAACATAAGCAGATAATTTCTCGAACTTTAGTTCTTTATCTGTTGCTTCAACGGCACCCGGAGGGCAGTATGACACACCGCACTCTGCGGTTGGTGTGCCTGGGTTGATAACAAAAACACGGATTTGAGTTCCTGGCTCTTGATTTTCCAACAATTTGGCAAAATGAGCCTGTGCTGCTTCAGTAATATTAATCATAATCATTTGCTCAATAATAGTTGACTGCTTTAGTTGGTTATAATACGCCCATTTACCCCTTTCCTACAAGGTGCGACACAGTGACCATGCATCAACAGTATGTACACCCGCACAAATCAACAATTGTGCTGCGGTATTCATGGTGGAACCTGTTGTAATAACATCATCAAGAACAGCAACATGTAGGTTTGAAACCGAGTTGTTTAAGGTAAATGCTCCCTTTAGGTTATTTCGGCGATACTCACGTTTTAGTGTAATCTGTGCCAGTGTAGCACGACTACGTGATAATGAATTTTGCGAATAGGGGATATTTAACCATCTGGATAAATTTTCGCCTATTAATGCCATATGGTCAAATCCTCTCCACCACAGACGGCGGCGATGCAGTGGAATGGTGATGATTAAGTCCGGTTTTTGCCATTTTTGTTGGCGGTAACCCGTGAGCCAAAATAACGCAAAAATTCGTGCTAGAGTAAAAGCAAGTTGAGATTGTTTTTGAAATTTAAAACGATGGATTAACAAGCGTAAAGCGCCTTGGTACGGGGTCACAGTGATAATTCTCTGCCATGCGGGAGGGTTTTTTAGGCAGCGCCCGCACTCCATGGTAGGCTGCTCACAGGGTAAAGCGCAGCGTAAACAGCAGGTTGGCATTTTAGGCAGCCCTTTGAGGCAAAAATGACAAACACCCTGATGAGTTAATTTTAGTGATTGGTGACATAGCCAGCAGCCCCCCTCCATTGTTAGCATAGTAGCGTCCCGTTAAAACGAATTGACAAATAAATGAATGAAGAGAGTGTAACGATGGCAAAGTTATATTGGCAGACCGTTGGTGAAGGTAAACAAGATCTTGTGTTGCTGCACGGATGGGGACTGAACGCACAAGTCTGGCAAACAATTATTCCGCGAATCGCTTCGCACTTTCGGGTTCATTTAGTTGACTTGCCGGGTTATGGACGTAGCCAAGGTTTCTCTCCCATGAATATTCAAACGATGGCGAATATTTTATGGGAACAAGCACCTAAAAACGCGATTTGGCTCGGTTGGTCACTTGGCGGGCTAGTTGCAAGCCGTGCTACGCTTGACCACCCTTATGAAGTCAAAGGGTTAATTACCGTTGCTTCTTCTCCATGCTTTAAAGCAGAAGAAAACGGTTGGGCAGGGATCCGGCCAGAGGTTTTATTAGGTTTCGAGCAGCAACTTTCGGCTGATTTTCATCGTACCGTTGAGCGTTTTTTAGCATTGCAGACATTAGGGACAGAAAGTGCAAGAAACGATGCTAGAACCTTGAAATCCGTGGTACTTGAACAACCTATTCCAACGGTTGAAACGTTAAATGCCGGGCTTGAATCATTGCGTACCGAAGATTTGCGCGATGAATTAAAACAGTTACCCATTCCTTTCTTGCGCATTTATGGTTATCTCGATGGCTTGGTACCGCGCAAAATAGTGCCCATTTTAGATGAGCTTTACCCTAATTCACCATCTGTTATTATGCGCAATAGCGCCCATGCACCCTTTATTTCCCATCCTGATGAGTTTTGCGAATACCTGTTGGATTTTCAAAGTCGTATCGAGGAATAAATAAAAAATCAGCCTAACTTGTGGCTGATTTTTTTGTGGTGTCGCTATTATTTGATTTTATACACAAAATGAGCGCAATCAGTGCTTTCTGGGCAGCCTTTGCAACTACTGCCCGTTAAACAAGCACTGATATCGACTTGTTCAATTTTCTCTAAGCTGACGAGTTTCTCAACCATCGCTTGAATTAATGGAACCGGTGTATTTAGTTGCTCACTGAGTAGCGCGATGTCAGCTTGCCCATATAAGGCGATTAAATCTCTTATTTGCAGCAAGCTAGTCATCGTTTTATTCCTTAGTGGCAAGCATCACTTGAACAGCCAGAACATTGCTCAGCAGTTTTGCTCTTGATGTTCAGGGTTACACGGCTACGCATGCGGCGTAAGAATATGAATAAGGCAAGGTTGAACAGGACAACCGCGGCAATGGTAATTAAACTGCTTTGTGGGTGCTCGCTGAATGTGGCAACTTGGTAAAACAGAGCCGCGAGGCTATAAGCCACATTCAAGCCCCACAGAATGGAGAAACTCATCCAACTTTTATTGGTTTCACGTGCGATAGCACCCATCACCGAGACGCAAGGCACATACAGTAAGACGAAGATTAGGTAGCTATAGGCAGCAATTCCTGAACCAAATTTCGCTGCCATAGTTCCCATTGAACCGGACTCCATTTCTCCATCACCTTTACTGGCTTCGATAGGGTTTGATAACGCGCTTAAAGTAAAGGTTTCTTTTAAGCTATCCCAGGTTTCAGAAACCGCATCTTCCAGTTCTTCCCATAAGTTGAAAGATTCAGCATCGAACGGCTCAGAAGTAATGGCTTCAGCGGTATACAGAGTATTCAGCGTCCCCACGACCACTTCTTTCGCCATCGCGCCGGTAATTAACCCCACGGTCGCTTGCCAGTTATCTGCATGCACACCAATCGGCTGTAACGCAGGGGTAATAACTTTACTGACAGAAGCGAGTGCAGAGTCATTAATATTATCAACAGGCTTACCAGAGAAAGAGAAACTATTTAATGCACCAATAAAGATACTGGCAACAACGATAACTTTACCCGCTCGTACTACGAAGCCTTTTAGGCGTTGCCATGTTTGAATCAGCAGTGTTTTGATGTGTGGTACATGGTAAACCGGAAGCTCCATAATAAACGGAGAGGCCTCGCCACGCATAAGGGTATGTTTTAGTAATAACCCAGTCAAAATAGCGACAACAATCCCTAAAATATAGAGAGAAAAGACCACACTTGCCCCATTTTTGCCAAAGAAAGCGGCAGCAAAGACGGCGAAAATGGCCAGCCTTGCACCACAAGACATAAACGGTGCCATTAGTACCGTAATGAGCCTTTCACGTGGTGCATCTAGCGTGCGTGCACCCATAATTGATGGTACGTTACAGCCAAAGCCGACAATCAACGGTACGAAGGATTTACCTGGTAAACCTAGCGCCTGCATGAGGCGGTCCATCACGAAAGCGGCTCGTGCCATATAACCCGAGTCTTCCAGTATTGAAAGAAACAGGTACATCATCCCGATTTGTGGTACTAACGGTAATACTGTATTAATACCACCGCCGACACCTTGGGCAAGGAAAATAGTGAGCCAATCAGGGAAGCTGAAATAGGCACCAACCCACTGAATACCATGAATAAATATCGCCTCAGAAGCACCTTCAAAGAAAGGCTGCAATGCCCCACCAATGTTAATGGCTAAGACAAACATCAGGTACATCACAAATAAGAAAATAGGGACACCGAGCCAACGGCTCAGAATAAATCTATCCAGTGATTGGGTCAGCCTGTTAGGTTCAGCGGCGCTATTGTTAATCGCGGCATGACAAATTGTGGCAATAGATTGATAACGTGCGTCAGCGATGAGTAGTTCAGGCTCTTCGTTTAAGCCTTCTTTCAGTGTTTGGCGTATCGCCAGTAATTGCCCTTCAGATATTTCTGCGCGTTGGCGGCTATAAATATCCCCTTCGAGAATTTGTAATGCTAACCAGCGGCGTTGCTGGTGGCTAAATTGTTGTGCTGAAATTTGCTCAGATAATGAATCCACTGCTTGTAATAACTCGGATGGATATTCCACAAGGGCTTGTTGGCTATTTTGTGGGTGTGTATCAATGGCTTTTTTCAGTTTATCGATACCAGTTGCTCGAGTTGAAACCATTGGGATCACAGGGCAACCGAGCTGTTTTTCTAATTCAGCAATATTAATATCAATATGTTGGCTTTGAGCAATATCCAACATATTCAAGGCGACAATACATGGAACGCCTAACTCAACTAATTGTAATGTCAGATAGAGGTTACGCTCTAAATTAGACGCATCGACAACATTAATGAGCATGTCTGCCTCACCACTTAAAATAAAGTAGCAGGCGATTTGTTCGTCGAGAGAGGTTTGTTCAGAAATGGTAGTCAGAGAGTAGGTGCCGGGTAGGTCAACAAGCTCGATTTTATGGTCATCGGTATGGAAGCGACCCACTTTGCGTTCAACAGTGACCCCAGCCCAGTTACCGACCCGCTGCCTTGACCCTGTAAGCTGGTTAAATAGGGTCGTTTTGCCTGCATTGGGATTACCAATTAAGCCGATAGTTAATCGTTTCATAGTGTTTGCCAATAATAAAAAAGAAATACTTAAACGGTGGTCGTTTCATCTAGATTGAGTAGGGCAAGATCCTTTTTACGCAGCACTAAGCTGACGCGGTGAGTTTCTATTTGTACAGGATCGCCAAAAGGCGCCAAGCGCACCACTTTAAAGACAGAACCCGGAAGTAAACCGAGTGAGAGTAGTTTTTGTCGGTATGCAGGACTGATTTCTGGAGAGAAACCGAGTATTTTGTAACTGCATTGAGGAAGTATTGCCATAGTGTCTTCCTAATCATTTAATTCATAATGATATCGATGACAATGTTAAAGATTATAATTGCTCAGGTAATAAGACCGCCAAACAAAAATAAATCTAATTAACAATGAGAATCATAATCATCCACCTTTTGTTATATTTAGCCTCTTTTTTCGTCAATTTGACTTGATATGGATCAACGAAGCATTGAGTTTGCGGTGTTTCGTCAGCAAAAGTAATGGCGGAGTAAACACGGGGAAGAGGGTGGAATAATGTTCAATATACTGGTTGGGATAACTAATTACAGCGATTAATTATGGATATAGGTATCACAATAAGTACATTGTGATACCTATCCTATTAAAAAATTAGCGCTTCTTGCCAAATGCAGCAGCAAGGGCATCACTCATGGCACTATTCCCAGAAGATGCATTGTTTTGACGTGAATTACCTCTTGGTTGAGGAGCTTTACGTGTATTTTTGTCCTGTTCTGGGGCTGCACGGCGAGGTGCACTGTTAGAATCACCGGCTTGCTCATCTAAACGCATCGTTAACGCAATGCGTTTGCGCGCAATATCCACATCTAACACTTTGACTTTTACAATGTCACCGGCTTTTACCACTTTGTGTGGGTCTTCGACATAACTATTTGAAAGTGAAGAAATGTGAACTAAACCGTCTTGGTGAACACCAATATCCACAAAAGCACCGAAGTTGGTCACATTGGTAACCGCACCTTCTAAAATCATGCCAGGAGTCAGGTCCTTCATGGTTTCTACGCCTTCCGCGAAGGTCGCTGTTTTAAACTCAGGACGTGGGTCACGGCCCGGTTTTTCCAGCTCTTTAATGATGTCAGTGACGGTTGGAACCCCAAATTGCTCCGTGGTGAAGTCGCGTGGACTCAAAGCATTAAGTACCTGTGAATTACCCATAATTTCTTTGAGTGGCTGGCGGACAGACTCAAGAATTTTTTCGACAATTGGATAAGCTTCAGGATGAACAGTAGAAGCATCTAACGGGTTTTCACCATTGGTGATACGTAAGAAGCCAGCACATTGCTCAAAAGCTTTTGGCCCAAGACGTGCAACTTTGAGTAACTGTTTTCTATCGCTAAACTGGCCATTTTGGTCGCGCCAGTCCACCACGTTTTGCGCAATCATTTTGCTTAAACCAGCAACCCGAGTCAGTAAGGCAACAGAAGCGGTGTTCAAGTCAACTCCAACCGAGTTTACGCAGTCTTCGACTACGGCATCTAATTTACGTGCTAATTGCGTTTGGCTGACATCATGCTGATATTGGCCAACCCCTATGGATTTAGGGTCAATTTTCACCAATTCAGCTAGCGGGTCTTGTAGGCGGCGGGCAATTGATACGGCACCACGTAAAGACACATCTAAGCTTGGAAACTCGAGCGCTGCAAGTTCAGAGGCGGAATACACAGAAGCACCAGCTTCGCTGACAATCACTTTCTGTGCCGTGACTTCTGGATACTGTTTTTGTACTTCAGCAAAGAAACGTTCCGTTTCGCGAGAAGCAGTCCCGTTACCTATCGCCACTAACTCGACATTGTGTTTTTGGCAAAGCGCCGCAACGATGGTGGCCGCTTTTGCGGCTTGCCCGGTATGCGGATAAATTGTATCAGTCGCAATTAATTTCCCTGTCGCATCCACGACAGCAACTTTCACGCCAGTACGTAGACCTGGGTCTAATCCCATGGTGGCACGCATTCCTGCAGGTGCCGCCATCAGTAAGTCACTGAGGTTACGAGCAAATACGTTAATGGCTTCTTCTTCGGCCTTTTCACGCAGTGAGCTCATCACTTCTGTTTCTAAGTGCAGTAATACTTTGACACGCCATGTCCAACTGATCACTGCCTTACGCCATTGGTCAGCCGGAGCATTATTTAAACGAATATTTAAGTGACGAGTAATAATTTCTTCGCAGTAACTTTCTTTGGGTGGTTCATCAAACTGAGGATCACAGTTTAATGAAAGCTGTAAAATTCCTTCGTTACGGCCACGGAACATCGCAAGAGCTCGGTGAGAAGGAACCTGAGCAACAGGTTCGTGATGTTCAAAGTAGTCGTTAAATTTCACCCCTTCTTCTTGCTTACCTTCTGCAACAACAGAAACAAGGTGGGAATTTTTCCAAATATAGTCGCGAACTTTCGCTAAAAGAGCCGCATCTTCGGCGAAGCGTTCCATAAGGATATAGCGAGCGCCATCTAAAGCGGCTTTGACATCAGCAACACCTTTGTCTGCATCGATATAGGTTTTTGCGAGTTCATCAGGTGACTGACTAGGGTCGTTCCACAGGGTGTCGGCTAAAGGCTCAAGTCCTGCTTCGATAGCAATTTGCCCACGGGTACGACGTTTCGGTTTATACGGAAGATACAGGTCTTCAAGCTCGGTTTTATTAAGCGTAGTATCAATAGCGGAGGCAAGCTCTGGTGTCAATTTACCTTGCTCTTCTATCGACTTAAGAATGGTTTGTTTACGGTCATTTAATTCGCGCAAGTACCCTAAACGGCTTTCTAGCTGGCGAAGCTGAGTATCGTCCAACCCTCCGGTAACCTCTTTACGGTAACGCGCAATAAACGGGACAGTATTTCCTTCATCTAACAATGTGATGGCAGAAAAAACCTGTTTCGGCTGGGCTTGCAGTTCCGCTGCAATAATTTGGCTTAGAGTTTCATTCATGTCGAATTTAAATACCTACTGAAAGAACAGTTAAAAAATTTACTGCACTGTTATACTTGGTGAGAACGAGAATTTCCAGACTGAATTTGAGCCTATTGGTAGGAAAGTCTCAGATTATGTTCTATAAAATATTATAATTATGGCTCCACTAGCTAATATTTGAAGGTTATGACTAAAAGTCTTTTAATTACACGTGAAGGTTGGGATGCATTAGATAAAGAGCTGAAGTACCTGTGGAAGGAAGAGCGCCCTCGGGTTACTCAATCTGTTTCAGAGGCCGCTGCTCAAGGGGATCGCTCAGAAAATGCAGAATATATTTATGGTAAAAAAAGGTTGCGTGAAATTGATAGGCGTATCCGTTTTTTATCCAAAAGATTGGATCAGTTAAGGATTATCGAGCCTGATCCTCGCCAAGAAGGCCGTGTCTTTTTTGGCGCATGGGTTAAACTAGAAGATGAAAATGAAAATATCAGAATATTCCGTATCGTTGGTGCGGATGAATTCAACCCTACAAAACAATGGATTTCAATAGACTCTCCAGTAGCACGAGCCTTGATAGGCAAACAGGTTGATGATGAAATAACAGTAAATACGCCAGGAGGGCAGGTGACTTATTTTGTGTTAGAGATAAGCTACCACCCACTAACCACCTGAAGTGTAAAATGATTCATTAAATTCTATGTTAGTGGTAAATTAGTGAGCATTAATATTGTTTTACTTACATTCATTAAAAAAATAATTTGAAAGATGCACATCTTGAGGGCTACAAAATGCAGGAAAGTTATAAGGTTCTTGTCGTCGATGATGATATGCGTTTACGTGCACTGCTGGAACGTTACCTCACTGAGCAGGGTTTTCAGGTAAGGAGTGCTGCAAATGCTGAACAGATGGACAGAATCCTGACAAGGGAATCTATTCATTTGATCGTCTTAGATTTAATGCTACCGGGTGAAGATGGTCTATCGATTTGCCGTCGCTTACGTAGTCAAAATAACCCAATTCCTATTATTATGGTGACAGCGAAAGGTGAAGAAGTTGATCGTATCGTTGGCTTAGAAATCGGTGCAGATGACTATATTCCAAAACCTTTTAATCCACGGGAATTGCTAGCTCGTATTCGTGCGGTATTACGTCGTCAAGCTAATGAATTACCGGGTGCGCCATCTCAAGATGATGCAATAATTACTTTCGGTAAATTTAAATTAAATCTTGGAACACGAGAAATGTTCCAAGGTGATGAAAATATGCCATTAACCAGCGGCGAATTCGCGGTGTTAAAAGTGTTGGTTTCTTATCCAAGGGAACCGTTGTCTCGTGATAAGTTAATGAGCTTAGCGCGAGGCCGTGAATACAGTGCGATGGAACGTTCTATTGATGTTCAAATCTCACGTTTGCGTCGTATGGTTGAAGAAGACCCAGCACATCCTCGTTATATTCAGACGGTTTGGGGCTTGGGCTATGTGTTTGTTCCGGATGGAAGTAAAGCATGAAGCGACTGAGGTTCTCAAGGCGTAGTACATTTTCTCGCTCGTTATTTTTATTTGTAGCCTTACTGTTTGCGAGCCTCGTAACCAGTTATATGGTTGTGTTGAATTTTGTTGTGATGCCTAGCTTACAACAATTCAATAAGGTATTGGCATACGAAGTAAGAACATTAATGACAGAGAAAATGGTTCTACAAGATGGAACCTCAGTGCGGGTATCTCCCGCGTTGCGTAAGAAAATCTACAATGAATTAGGGATTACCTTTTATGCACATTCAGCGGCAATGGAAGAAGGGCTGAACTGGGCAAAAGAGTATGATTTTCTAAGCGAACATATGTCCGAATATATTGGTGGCAAGGCGAGTGTTCATCTCGAACTAGGCCGAGAGTATCCCATTCTATGGCTAACGTCTTATCTCGCACCTGATATCTGGGTGCGAGTTCCTCTGACTGAAATTGGTCAAAATCAGTTCTCCCTGGTTTTTCGCTATACCTTAACGATTTTTCTCACCATTTTTGCCGGGGTATGGCTGTATATACGCTACCAAAACAAGCCGTTGCTTGAATTGGAGTATCATGCAGGTGAAGTTGGTAAAGGGGTAATTTTACCCCCAATGCAAGAAAAAGGCGCCACAGAGGTTAGAGCCGCCATCCGTTCTTTTAATCACATGGCTGCAGGAATTAAAACTTTAGAAAACGATCGAACTGTCTTAATGGCAGGGGTAAGTCACGACCTCAGAACTCCCTTAACCCGTATTCGTTTAGCGACAGAAATGATGAGCCCAGAAGATAGCTATCTGGCAGAATCTATTAATAAAGATATTGAAGAGTGTGATGCGATTATCGGTCAATTCATGTCCTACCTGAAAACGGGCCAAGAAATGGATATGGAATTCTGTGACCTTAACGCTATCTTAATGGAAGCAGTGAACTCAGAAAGTAATGTCATCGGTGAAATTGAAACTGCACTCGAGCCCGGTTCAATGATTGTTAATGGTAATCCATTAGCGATCAAACGCGCTATTACAAACATGATAGTTAATGCATACCGCTATGGAAATGGCTGGATTAAGGTCAGTAGTGGTAAAACGGAAGATTTTGTTTGGTTTCAAGTTGAAGACGATGGCGCAGGTATCAAAGAAGAAGACATTCACCGTTTGTTCCAGCCATTTGTACAAGGTGAGAAAGCGCGTAGTAATACAGGAACAGGCCTAGGTCTAGCGATTATTCGCCGAATTGTCGATGCTCACGAAGGGAGCATTGAGATTCATAAAAGTGAGCGTGGTGGGTTTGCGATTAGGGCTCTTCTCCCTCTTAAAGAGAAAGAAGACTAAATACTCTTCACACTTTGCGCCGCAGCGTTGTTGGCTGCGCTCGGCTACTCGGGTCACATACTTGTGTATGCTCCCCGATATATCCTCTCTGGCCGCCTAGCTGCAACACAAATTGTTTTGAGTATTATTTATATCAAGTAGGAAAAGATGCTCTCTTTTTTGCACTTACCTACAACTTGAACTATTTAGAGCTATCCTTTTACTCTTCACACTTTGCGCCGCAGCGTTGTTGGCTGCAACCAAATTGTTTTGAGTATTACTTTATAGTTGCAGGATAAAAATATTTTTCGCTTTTATGACAGTCTGTCATTTTTCTTTTTGACGTCAGCTTTGGAACTATAAAATTTTAATTGTTTGAATTTTAAGATTTAAAATTATATTTTTCTTAATTTTTACTTCCTCCTCAATGAAAAAATAATCAATTGTCATAAAACTGTCATAAAAACGACATGTTGTCGTAACTAAATTGTCCTATTTTTCCTACCGTGACATACACCCAACAATTTTATACTTGATTGTTTCTATACATCCCCGGAGGGATTATGAAAATGACGCGTACCACCTTAGCAAGCGTAATGGCAGCAACTTTATCTCTGACTGCAATGTCTTCTTTTGCTGCTACCAGCCTGACCGGAGCTGGCGCGACCTTTCCTGCTCCTGTTTATGCGAAGTGGGCAGACTCTTATCAGAAAGAAACAGGTAATAAAGTAAACTATCAGGGGATTGGCTCTTCTGGTGGTGTCAAACAAATTAATGCAAAAACAGTTGATTTCGGAGCATCTGACGCCCCATTAACTGATGAAAAACTCAAAGAAGATGGCTTGTTCCAGTTCCCTACTGTTATCGGTGGTGTGGTACTGGCAGTGAATATAAAAGGCATCGAATCAGGGCAATTAACCTTAGACGGTAACACACTAGGTGATATCTACTTAGGTAAAATTAAAAAATGGAATGACCCAGCGATTGCTAAATTAAACCCTAACATTAACTTACCTGACCAAGGTATCGCAGTTGTAAGACGTTCTGACGGTTCCGGTACAACATTCGTATTTACTAGCTACCTCGCTAAAGTGAGCGCAAGCTGGAAATCAGGTGTTGGGGTCGGTTCAACAGTTAACTGGCCAGGTGATAGTAACAGTGTTGGCGGTAAAGGTAATGACGGCGTAGCCGCTTTCGTACAACGCTTGCCTGGTTCTATCGGTTATGTTGAATATGCATACGCAAAACAGAACAACCTTGCGTATACTAAATTAATCTCCGCGGACGGCGAAGCGGTTTCACCAACGGGTGAAAGTTTCAGCGCAGCAGCGAAGAAAGTGGACTGGTCTAAATCTTTTGCTCAAGATTTAACAAACCGTGATGGTGCGAATGCATGGCCGATTACTTCAACCACATTCATCTTAGTTCACAAGCAGCAAGCGAATGCGGAAAAAGGCAAAGCGGTTCTAGACTTCTTCAACTGGGCTTATGATAAAGGTGGTAAACAAGCGGAAGCATTAGATTACGCAATTTTACCTCAAGAAGTAGTGACGGCAGTACGTGCGGCATGGAAAACAGAAGTTAAAGATAGCCAAGGTAAAGCATTATTCTAGGTGAACTTAGGTTTTCTAAGTGCACTTAGGGTTGGAAATGGCGGGTAAGTGCTGAGGAACAGAGCTTACCCGCTCATCGTTGTAACGCAATCCTGTAGAAAAGAGCAGGAATGAAATGAGAACAAAGCGCATGGCCGAGAAAACAACGGCATTTAGAGCTCCCAGCAAATCAGGTGATGTGATTTTTAGTGCACTGGTAAAGATTGCCGCGCTCATCACTTTGTTAATGCTCGGAGGCATTATTATTTCCCTTATTTTTGCATCTTGGCCAAGTATGCAGAAGTTTGGGTTTTCGTTTTTGTGGACCAAAGAGTGGGATGCTCCGGCGGAAGAATTCGGTGCTCTTGTGCCTATTTATGGCACTATCGTTACATCGTTAATTGCTCTGATTATCGCAGTACCCGTTAGTTTTGGTATAGCACTATTCCTAACCGAGCTGGCTCCCAATTGGCTAAAACGTCCTCTTGGTATCGCGATTGAACTCCTTGCTGCTATCCCAAGTATCGTTTATGGGATGTGGGGGTTATTTGTCTTTGCACCTCTGTTTGCAGAGTATTTCCAAGAACCAGTTGGTAATGTGATGTCGAGTGTACCGATTGTCGGTGAACTATTTTCAGGGCCCGCATTCGGAATCGGTATTTTAGCCGCAGGGATTATCCTCGCGATTATGATTATTCCTTATATTGCATCAGTGATGCGCGATGTATTTGAACAAACTCCTGTGATGATGAAAGAGTCAGCCTATGGGATTGGCTGTACGACATGGGAAGTGATTTGGAATATCGTGCTGCCGTATACCCGCAATGGGGTAATCGGTGGAGTGATGTTAGGTCTTGGCCGTGCATTGGGTGAAACCATGGCGGTTACTTTCGTGATTGGTAATACTTACCAACTTGATAGCGCATCACTGTTTATGCCTGGAAACAGTATCACCTCGGCACTGGCAAATGAATTTGCGGAAGCGGAGAGCGGCTTACATACCTCGGCCTTGATGGAACTTGGACTAATCCTGTTTGTTATCACTTTTATTGTGTTAGCAATTTCCAAGTTAATGGTCATGCGTCTTGCGAAAAATGAGGGCCGTTAAAATGTCGATATCTCAACCTATCGCAGTGAATGAAAAAGAGCGAGCTCGTCGTCAAGCGTGGCGTCGCCAAGTTAACAGAATGGCTCTATTTATCTCAATGTTAACGATGGCTTTCGGTTTGTTCTGGTTAGTGTGGATTTTGTTTTCTACAGTCACTAAAGGGATTGATGGCATGTCCCTCAATCTGTTTACTGAAATGACTCCACCACCTAATACGGAAGGTGGCGGGTTGGCAAATGCCATCGTAGGCAGCGGTTTATTAATCTTATGGGCGACAGTTATCGGTACGCCTTTAGGGATTTTAGCGGGAATTTATTTAGCAGAATATGGCCGTAAGTCATGGTTAGCTTCAGTCACCCGCTTTATTAATGACATTTTATTATCAGCTCCGTCTATCGTTGTAGGGTTGTTTGTGTACACCATTGTGGTTGCTCAAATGCAGCACTTCTCGGGTTGGGCTGGGGTCGTAGCACTTGCATTGCTGCAAATTCCAATTGTTATCCGAACTACTGAAAATATGTTGAAATTAGTTCCGGATAGCTTGCGTGAGGCCGCTTATGCACTTGGCACACCAAAATGGAAAATGATTTTATCTATTACGCTAAAAGCGTCTGTGTCAGGGATTATCACTGGGATCTTGCTTGCAATTGCGCGTATTGCAGGGGAAACCGCACCACTTCTGTTTACTTCACTGTCAAATCAGTTCTGGAGTACAGATATGAGCGAGCCAATTGCCAACTTACCAGTGACAATCTTCAAATTTGCAATGAGCCCATTCTCTGAATGGCAAGAGCTTGCATGGGCTGGGGTTCTGTTAATTACCCTATGTGTCCTGCTGATTAACATCATTGCACGTGTTGTGTTCGCACAGAAAAAACACTAAGCGCCAGATAAATAAAGATTTAGAGAGAAAAGCAAACCATGATTAATGCAAACGATATTGCAAATAGTAAAATTAAAGTACGTGACCTCAATTTCTATTATGGCAAGTTTCACGCACTGAAAAATATCTCTTTAGACATTGAAAAAAATAAAGTGACTGCATTTATCGGCCCATCAGGCTGTGGTAAATCGACGTTATTACGCACTTTCAATAAAATGTATGAATTGTATGGCGAGCAGCGCGCAGAAGGTGAAATTTTACTGGATGGCCAAAACATCCTGACTGATAAGCAAGATATTGCGTTATTGCGTGCGAAAGTCGGAATGGTTTTCCAAAAACCAACACCATTCCCGATGTCTATTTATGACAACATTGCATTTGGTGTGCGTTTATTTGAGAAGTTATCCCGTGTGGAAATGGATGAGCGCGTGCAGTGGGCGTTAACAAAGGCGGCATTATGGAATGAAACCAAAGATAAGTTACACCAAAGTGGTTATAGCTTGTCGGGTGGCCAGCAACAGCGTCTCTGTATTGCTCGTGGTATTGCTATTCGGCCTGAGGTTTTATTGCTAGATGAACCCTGTTCCGCTCTAGACCCTATTTCAACTGGTCGAATTGAAGAACTGATTAGTGAATTAAAATCAGAATACACCGTGGTGATTGTTACCCACAATATGCAACAAGCAGCACGCTGTTCTGACTATACGGCTTTCATGTATTTAGGGGAGTTAGTCGAGTTTAACCATACCGACAAAATGTTTACTACCCCAGAAATGAAGCAAACTGAAGATTATATTACTGGCCGCTACGGTTGATATGGAGCCGACGATGGATACGCTGAATCACAACAAACATATATCGGGGCAGTTCAATGCTGAACTGGAACATATCCATACTGAATTGATGACGATGGGAGGACTGGTCGAAGAGCAGCTTACCAAAGCCATTACGGCCATGCATAATCAGGATGAAGCCCTAGCACGTGAAGTTATCGAAAATGACCATAAAGTCAATATGATGGAAGTGGCCATTGATGAAGAATGCGTTAAAATCATTGCGAAGCGTCAACCAACAGCGAGTGATTTGCGCCTCATTATGGCGATTTCAAAAACGATTGCTGAGCTGGAAAGAATCGGTGATGTTGCGGACAAAATCTGTCAAACTGCATTGGAAAAATTTTCTCATCAACACCAGCCCTTGCTAGTGAGTTTGGAATCATTAGGCCGTCATACAGTACAAATGCTACATGATGTATTAGATGCGTTTGCTCGAATGGATCTTGAAGAAGCGATTCGTATCTACCGTGAAGATGAGAAAGTTGACCAAGAGTATGAGGGCATCGTACGCCAATTGATGACTTATATGATGGAAGACCCGCGGACGATCCCAAGTGTATTAACAGCACTGTTCTGTGCTCGTTCAATTGAGCGCATTGGTGACCGTTGCCAAAATATCTGCGAGTTTATTTTCTACTATGTGAAGGGGCAGGATTTCCGTCATGTGGGGGGAGATAGTCTTGAGAAGATGTTGACGAATAAATAATTACTCGAATACTCGTCATATTTCGTGCTGTGGCGGTGTTGGCTTCGCTCGGCTACTCGGGTCACATACTGATGTATGCTCCCCGAGATATCCTTGCTTGCCGCCTAGCCACAACACGAACTATTTAGAGTATTAATGTATGAGGTTAATTCATTCGATGATCTGTTTATTATGATGAATACACTAACACGTTCTTCTACCGACTTTCTTCTTGCTCGATAAGAGTCTATTGATGGTTTAACCATGTTTGGGGCACTTTGTTATTAAGGTGGCCCTTTTTTGTTTTTATCAATATTCCATTTAGTTATAAATATATTATTTAATATTATTTCAAGTGCTAAGAAATAGTTGATAGCGTGTGATGGTCGATTTACAAAAATTTACCGTCAGGGGTGTTCAATGAAAGCTCGTATTCTAACGACTGTTTTACTTACAGGTTTAGCGCTGACAGCGAATGTCGCTAGCGCAGATAAATTAGATGATATCAAACAAGCGGGTGTGATCCGTATTTCTGTGTTTGATAGTAATCCACCATTTGGTTTTATTGACCCACAAACTAAAAAATTAGCGGGTTATGATGTGGATATCGCACAAGAAATTGCAGATAGCTTAGGGGTAAAACTTGAGCTTCGTCCCACTAACCCAGCAAACCGTATCCCACTTCTGACTTCGGGCAAAGTTGACCTGATTGGCGCTAATTTCACCATTACAGATGAACGCGCAAAACAAGTTGATTTTTCTATCCCTGATTTTGCGACAGGCCAAAAATTTATTGCCCGTAAAGGCGTATTAAAAACGCCTGACGATATCAAACCACTACGTATTGGTGCAGATAAAGGCACTGTGCAGGAAGTGACTTTACGTGAACGTTTCCCTGATACAAAGGTGATTTCTTATGACGATACCCCGCAAGCATTCGCTGCACTGCGTAATGGCAACGTCCAAGCTATCACTCAAGATGATGCAAAACTGGTTGGCTTGTTAGGAAATTTACCTGAGAAAGTTAAAGTTGATTTCGAAATTTCCCCATTTAGCCTAACCAAAGAGTACCAAGCATTGGCGGCAAGCAAAGGCGAAACCCGTTTAGTTGAAAACGTCAACGAAACATTGTTGAAACTGGAAAAAGACGGTAAAGCCGAGGTAATTTATAACCGTTGGTTTGGGCCAGATACTAAAGCTGCACAGCCACGTGGGGACTTTAAATTTGCGCCACTGAGTGAGCAACAGCCTCAGTCTTAACGGGTAGCGGTAAATACTCAGTGATATGAAGCCCTGCACTCTGTGCGGGGTTCTTGGTTATAAGGGATGTGTTTTTAATCACAGGCTGTGAAGGCAATAGGTCGTGAACAATGTTTGAAAAATTTCTGAGTGGTGATTTTTGGTCTGCCCATTTATTGGCACCCGAGTATCTAGAATGGTTTGGCTACGGTTTTTTGATCACCGTTTGGATCTCGATTTGTACCATTGTTGCAGCCACTGCATTGGGTTTTATAGTTGCATCAGCAAAGGATAGTCAAATTACTCCTGTGCGTTGGGTCGTGGGCATCTACATCTCTATTTTTAGAAATACGCCTTTGTTGGTGCAGTTATTCTTTTGGTATTTTGCTTCCGGTGAGATTTTACCCTCTGCGGCAATGGAATGGCTAAATACTCCCCATGAAATCCATTTACTTGGAATAACCGTGGGTTGGCCATCATTTGAATTCTTAGCAGGTTTTATTGGTTTGACCCTGTATACCGTTCCTTTTATTGCTGAAGAAATTCGCGCTGGGATCCGTGGTGTTCGTCAAGGGCAAAAATATGCCGCGTTTGCTTTAGGATTAACGTCGTGGCAGGCCATGAAATTGGTGGTATTACCGCAAGCCGTTAAAATCGCCATGCCTCCGTTACTGGGCCAATATATGAATGTGGTGAAAAACTCATCGTTAACGATGGCAATCGGTGTCGCAGAACTGTCTTATGTCTCCCGCCAGGTTGATAGCCAGACACTGCAAACCTTTACTGCCTTTGGGGTGGCGACGGTATTGTATATTGCCATTATTGCGGTAATGGAGGGCTGGGGCCAGTGGCGCCAGCAGCGTAATTTGGCTCAGGGGGTATAAGATGGATTTTTCAGTTATTGAGCAGAACTGGCAATATTTATTATTCGGTACTTTCCCTGATGGACCGCTTGAAGGCGCAGCGCTGACGCTAGTCATTAGCTTACTTGCCGGTGCGGCTTCCATTGTACTAGGGACATTGGGCGGAATAGCCTTAGCCATGCTGCGAGGCTTCTGGGTTAACCTATTCGCTGCAGTTTTAGGTTTTTTTCGTGCAATTCCTGTCATTATGTTGATTTTTTGGACCTATTTCCTGCTGCCAATCTTATTGGGTATGGAAATTCCGGGTATTGCAACGGTAGTATGTGCATTGGCATTGATTACCTCCGCATATTTGGCTCATGCTGTGAAAGCGGGCATTTTAGCAATAGGAGCAGGGCAGTGGCAGGCAGGTTTATCCTTGGGGTTTAGCCGCTGGCAGGTATTATGGAATATCGTGTTACCACAAGCCTTACGTATGATGGTGCCGTCATTTATTAACCAGTGGGTAGCATTAATTAAAGATACCTCATTAGCCTATGTTGTTGGTGTTGCGGAGCTTTCTTTCTTAGCAACCCAAGTGAACAACCGTGAAATGGTCTATCCTCTCGAAGTTTTCTTATTCGTTGCATTTATTTATTTTGTGATGTGTTTTGCAGTAGAAATTATTGCGAATAGAGTGGCGAAAAAGCTCAGTGCACAGCATCAACCCCAGAAACTGGCTGCGAAACATCGTTTGTTGTTTTGGCGTCGACAAAAATTGTTAGCACTTTCCTAAATCAAAAGTGGTGGTGAAATACCCACCATTTTTTCACTCCACTATTTTGGTTTTTATTATTATTTCATCTTGGCGTATCAGTTAGTTAGGACATTTTTGCCCCTTATAGTTTACGCAATCGTTTTCTTTTGTGATTTTTAATTGTAGTATAGGGCGAAAAAAACTTTTTTTGGGCGCAATATCTAATGAGTAATCAATCTTCTAGCTCGGCACAACCGCAGGGCTTGTTTCAGCGTGTTTTTAAATTGCAAGAGCACGGCACGACAGCACGGACAGAAGTTGTTGCAGGCTTCACGACCTTCCTGACGATGGTATATATCGTCTTTGTTAACCCTCAAATACTCTCAGTTGCAGGCATGGACATCAAAGCCGTGTTTGTTACCACCTGTTTGATTGCGGCAATTGGTAGCATTTTAATGGGGCTACTGGCAAATTTACCGATTGCTGTTGCACCTGCGATGGGCTTGAATGCCTTTTTTGCTTTTGTTGTTGTAGGGGCGATGGGGTATTCATGGGAAGTCGCTATGGGCGCCGTATTTTGGGGGGCTGTCGGCTTATTTATTCTGACACTATTCCGCATACGTTATTGGATTATCGCCAATATTCCTTTGAGTCTTCGTGTCGGGATCACCAGTGGTATCGGCCTATTTATTGCGATGATGGGGCTGAAAAACTCCGGCATTATTGTGGCTAACCCAGACACGTTAGTCTCTATCGGTAACTTGACTCACCATAATGTTTGGCTGGGAGCTCTCGGATTCTTTATTATTGCAATCTTAGCGGCACGTAATATTCATGCCGCGGTATTAGTTTCTATTGCGGTGACCACCTTGATTGGCCTAGCTCTGGGGGATGTAAAATATTCTGGGATATTCTCAATGCCGCCAAGTATCACGAGTGTCGTGGGGCAGGTTGATTTCTCTGGCTCTTTAGATTTAGCGTTGTCCGGTGTGATTTTTGCCTTCATGTTAGTCAATTTGTTTGACTCATCAGGTACCATGATTGGGGTGACTGACAAAGCGGGTATCACCAATGAACGCGGGACTTTCCCTCGAATGAAACAAGCTTTATATGTAGACAGCTTGAGTTCTGTCGCAGGTTCAGCGATGGGAACGTCTTCAGTTACTGCATATATTGAAAGTTCTTCAGGTGTTTCTGTTGGTGGGCGTACAGGTTTAACCGCGATTGTCGTTGGTGTTTTATTCCTATTGACTATGTTTATCTCACCTCTTGCAGGCATGGTGCCAGCTTATGCAACTGCAGGGGCCTTGATTTACGTGGGCGTGCTGATGACTTCAAGCCTAACGCGCGTGAAATGGGATGACTTAACTGAGTCTGTACCCGCATTTATTACCGCAGTGATGATGCCATTTAGTTTCTCGATTACTGAAGGTATTGCGTTGGGCTTTATTGCTTACTGTGCAATGAAAATTGGTACCGGACGCTGGCGTGATCTGGGTCTGTGTGTGATTTTAGTCGCGGCGATGTTCCTACTCAAAATGATTCTAGTCGACGCCTAATATTCGTCATATTTCAAGCTGTGGCGTTGTTGCCTACACTTGGTTACTCGGGTCACATACTTGTGTATGCTCCCCGAGATAACCTCGTCTGGCGCCTAGCCACAACTTGAATTATTTAGAATATTGCTCAAGATGACTCTCTATTTTCTGTCCTCAGACGATACAGCTATTTAGAGCATTAGAACGTTTAGGCAACTAAGTGATCATTTTCTGTAGGTAAAGCTATTTAGAAGATTAATACCCCCTCATATGGCTCTTCCTTTTTGTTGCTTGCATGCAACACAAATTATTTAAGGTATAATCATTAAAGTACTGTTGCGAAGGCAGGGTGGAATAAAAAATCCGCTGAAATTGCAAACTAGTGCTTTCCCCCTTTATGGGATCCTGCTAGATTTCGCAGCAGAAACTGACTTTATCAAGGTATCAGACCATGAATGCACCAAAAAAAACGGCTGCGAAGCCAAAGAAAAAATACCGTAAAACAAAAGAAGAGATAAATGCGGAAGGCCGTGAGCGTAAGCGTGAGAAAAAACATCGCGGTCATAAGTCTGGCAGCCGTTATGTAGAACAGGCTTCTAATAAGCAAAACGGTGGGCAAAACGCTTCAACCGACCCCCGTTTAGGCAGCAAAAAGCCAGTGCCTTTAGTTGTGGATGAAAAACAGGTCACGAAACCTGTGGTTGAGAAAAAACAGCCGGCGGTTAAAGAAAAACTGGCGCCAGAAAAAGAGCTTGAAATGCTGGAAAGCGATGACCGTTTAGATGGCATTTTGGCACGCCTAGAAGATGGCGAAACCATCACGGCGCAAGAACAAGAATATGTTGATACTTGTTTAGATCGTATCGATGAGCTGATGAATATTCTCGGTATTGAATATAGCGAAGAAGAAGAGGAAGAAGACGAAGAAAAACTTGATGACATTATGCGCATCTTAAAAAGTAAATAATTTCGTTTAAAAGATCCCTCGCGCTAGCGGGGGGTTTGGCTATTTTTTTCGCTAACTCACTTTTCTTTGATGTTGCATCAAGTCTCTTCTCTCTAACATATTTATACTCGTCATATATAAAGCTGCAGCGTTGTTGACTATGTTCATTCGCACTAGTCATATACTTATGTATACTCCTAGCGACTCATTCACTTGTCGCCTAGCTGCAACTCGAAATATTTAGAGTCTATAATGCTTATGCAGGTTATAAAATTTTCACTCTTATCGAATAACAAATTAAATAGAGTGAAGTCATCGTTATAGTTTGAGCTTTTGGTCAATTGAGGAATGTTATGTCAGAGCAAAATATTGTTTGGGATCTTTCTCTCATTCAAAAATACAATTATTCAGGGCCACGTTATACTTCGTATCCCACCGCCTTGGAATTTAATCAAGAGTATGATGAGAATGCGTTTGTTCAAGCAACGCAGCGTTATCCTGATCGCCCTTTATCGCTCTATGTTCATATTCCTTTTTGCCATAAACTTTGTTATTTCTGTGGCTGTAATAAACTAGTGACACGCCAAAAACATAAAGCCGATGAATATCTTCAAGTAATTGAAAAGGAAATTATTCAGCGCGCAGCGTTATTAAAAAACCGCATCGTGACGCAAATGCATTGGGGCGGTGGAACTCCAACTTATCTCGATAAAGCTCAAGTCAGCCATTTGGTTGGTTTATTGAAAAAACACTTTAATTTTGCAGATGACGTGGAAATGTCGATTGAAGTCGACCCGCGTGAAATTGAACTGGATATGATAGACCATTTGCGCCATGAAGGGTTTAATCGCCTAAGCATGGGAGTGCAGGATTTTAATAAAGAAGTTCAGGAACTGGTTAACCGAGAACAGGACGAAGATTTTATTTTTGCGCTAATTAAACGCGCCAAAGAGATGGGTTTTACCTCGACAAGTATTGATTTGATTTATGGTTTACCTAAACAAACACCTGAAAGTTTTGCATTTACCCTAAAGAAAGTGGCTGAATTATCACCAGATCGCTTAAGCGTGTTCAATTATGCACACTTACCTAGTTTATTTGCGGCGCAGCGTAAAATTAAAGACGCTGATTTACCAAGTGCGGAGCAAAAACTCGATATTCTGCAAGACACAATTGCGACTCTCACCAGAGATGGCTATCAATTTATTGGTATGGACCACTTTGCTCGCCCTGAGGATGAACTTGCCGTGGCACAACGGGAAGGCATTCTGCACCGTAATTTTCAAGGTTATACCACCCAAGGAGATTGTGATTTACTGGGGTTAGGGGTTTCTGCGATCAGTATGTTAGGCGATAACTACGCACAAAATCAGAAAGATTTGAAAACTTATTATGCGCAAGTTGAAGAGCAAGGTCATGCGCTGTGGCGTGGACTCGCCTTAACCGATGATGATTGTCTACGCCGTGATGTCATCAAAACCTTAATCTGTAACTTCCAATTGGATTTTGCCCAAATTGAAGCAATCTATCCAATTGATTTTAAATTTTATTTTAAAGAAGATTTAGAACTATTGAAACCAATGGCAGAAGATGGGCTGGTCGAAATAACAGACAAAGGTATTAAAGTGACACCACAAGGACGTTTACTTATTCGTAATATTTGTATGTGTTTTGATGTGTATTTGCGTAGTCAGATGAGGCAGCGGCAGTTTTCCCGCGTCATCTAAATGCTCTTCATATTTCGTCCTGTCGCGTTGTTGTCTTCATTCAGCCACACGGGTCACATACTTAGTGTATGCTCCCCGCGCGGT